>JAKUPR010000028.1:0-19931 GCA_022450585.1 Anaerolineales bacterium
AAAATCTCAAAGGGATCACCCGTGACCGCAAGCCTGTATCCATCAGCATCCAGTGCCGTCATTCCCATCTCGTCAAGCAATGCAATTGCTTTCTCAGGAGAATACTCACTTGGGGTCATCGAAGGTACGCTAGCAGAATTGAAATACAACTCTTCGTTAATTTCCTCATAGTCAACTGCATACGCAATTGCCTGTCGGAAGCGAAGGTCAGCGAGCGTCTCTGCCCAACCCGGATCTTGGTGCGTATGGTTCAGGTAAAATCCACGCGAATCCTTGTTCGGGTACATCGCGTAATTGAATTTACCATTCTTTTCCGACTCATCCACAAAGAGAGGATAGTCACTCAAACCAACCATCATCATTATGTCAGCGGTACCATCAAACATCATTAGATGAGCAGTTTCAGGAGTACTCCAGAGAGTATCAACCGTAACGTGTTTATCCATGTAAGGCAGTTGATTTCCGGCAGTATCAACCCAATAGTAGTACGGATTTCTAACGACTTCGTACTTCTCATCAGGGCTCTCTATTCGATACCAAGGACCAAGTGTTGGCCATCCTATGGCATTGATAGAATTTTCATTCCAACCACGGATATCCTTGAGATTGAATAACTCGAACCACTCAGTTAACTCAGCTTCTTCAAGCCATGCTGCTATCTCATCAGCATCACCAGTGTCTTGGTGAAATTGCTCTAAGTAGTGCTCTGGCTTTATGAAGTCACTGTAACCAGTTCCTAGATTACCCAGCAAAGTTGGGAAAGATGCGTAGTTTGAAGACGCAGTCCAGGTAAAGGTCGTCTCATCTATGACGTCTATCACTAGAGGGTCACCAGCAGCCGTAGCACCAGTGCGGAACATGTCCGGCACTGAACCGTAAAGCTCCGGTGTATTCATGACCTCGCTTGCGTACGCAAAATCTGCGGACGTCATTGGTACACCGTCAGACCATTTGTGCCCTTCACGTAATTCCACTGTGAACACAGTGTAATCTTCATTCCAGCACAAACTCTTTGCGATAGCTCCGTATGCACAGTTGCCGCCAACGACTACGGGGGCCCTATTCTGAGTTTGGATTAGGTATTCCTTGATGTCAGTGTTGATCGCCCAGGTATATACCATCTCGCCACCATACGTGCCTATCTCAGGCTCAAGGCTACCGGAAGCATAGGCTGTCCCCATCCCAAATACGAATGGTTCGGAAGGTACACGCTCACACACCCCAGGTAATTCGCCCGCCTCCACCATTGCGGCAAGCATGGGGGCTTCTCCCAATTGACATTCCGCTTCGACTTCTACAATCACTTCCTTCACAACTTCCTTCTCAACAATCTCTTGTACGATTACCTCTTTCTCTACTTCTACTTCTACTTCTACTACCTCGACAACTTCAACTTCCTTTATTACTTCGACTTCCTTTATAACCTCTTTTTCTACGACCTGAGTTACCACTACCTCTTTCTCGACCTCAACTACCTGAGGCTGACAGGCCGACAAGAGAATTGCGGAAATAGCCGTAATTGCAAAAACTATCCTCACTCTTCCTGTGGACATCATGTACCTTTTCCCTCCTCCTTTTTTTTGACTTTGGGTGTTGCCTAATTTCCTGAAGCATGCTACTAAAACGCGGCTGTCTCCTATTATAGACACCCAAGTATTTATTGTCAAACCTGCATATTGTTACATGGCGCAAACAGCAATCACCAACTATCCTTGTTAAATCAATCTTCCTCCAGCAAATCAACTGGATCGCAGTTCCAACCCGCCAAGTACAAGTTTGTCATTTCACGCGTTTGACCATCCACCGCCTTAGTTTCTCTGAGCAATATTTCTATCTCCTCTCCAGGTTGCATCCAAACAGCATTTGTCTCTGCGTAGTAGGTGTTAGAAGCCTCACCTGGATGAACTTCCACTGAGATGGCCGGAAGCTGGCCAATATTTCGTATGACCACCACGTAATCTCCATTTTCCTCGCGCAATTCGCCGGTAATTTCTGCCCTAGGAAGCTCAAACAGAGACCCTTGATCTTCCACGAAATCAAAGTAATACCAATTGCGATCAATCCTGCCACCATCACCCTCAAGATCCAGGAGCAGAAACAAAGGCCGTTGGGTATCCGATTCGGGTGTGACAATCTTTTCAACAATATTCAAGGCTCGGTCTACGGGTATGGTAACCTCCATCTTCTCAGCCTCAATGACATTGAATTCGCCATCGAGAAGCGTGATTTCCAGCTGCCCAGAAACCGGCATCGAAGTATCGTTCACCCCAACGATAGTGAGTGGCAATTTGCCTTCATTCGTTGTCCAGTCTTCAAACAGAGCCATGACATGCACAGGCTGATACGCTTCCTGTATATCGTAATGCGATCTCTTGGGTACACCGTAATAGTCGACGGTTGCCCATGAGCAGGCCGGATAATTTTCTGTAAGTTTGTAGAAGTAGGTAGCTGTCGATTGCGGCTTCCTAGCCCGCATGCTCTCGATAAGCATTTTCATTCCCAGCCCTTGCGCCACCTGCATACCCTTGATCAATTCGCGAAGATTGTGCGGATCCAAAAAATCACTCGCGTACTGCGTCATTAGATCAACATTATTGTAATGATAAGTTGGAGTATGGTGTACAAAGTTAGATTCTGGCTTCGGGGGCCAATCGTTCCACTCATCAGACGGAATGATACGCTTCCAGGTCTCATAATTCGCAGGACTTGATAGCCCGAACTCGGTAACAGCGGTGGGACCGCTTTCGGGAACATAATACGGAGCCCACGTACGAAGGCGTCCATCAGCTGCCTTGCGATAATCCAATAAAGGCCTCTTCCCCCAGTATACGGAGTGCCAATGACCGTCGCCTGCATAGGGACAGCTGCGATGATATGGCCTGGTGCCGTCCAGTTCCAGGCACCGTCGACCCAACACTTCAACTATTCTGCCTTGACCTGAAATTTCATTAGCAGAAGCCCATACCGCTAAACTCGGTCGATTGCGCAAGCGTTTAACCATATACCAGGTCGTATCAGTCGCTAAATTGCTTGGAATATTTTCCAGATGATGAAAACCCAAAATAGAGAATTCCTGCTGCACTAACACGCCCAACTCATCGCATAAATCGTAAAACTCATCGTTCTCAATAGGCCCTCCTCCCCATACCCTAAAGAGTTGGATATGGGCGTTACGAGCCAACTGTATTGTTCTTTCGTTCCGCTGCCGATCATAACGTAACAACGAGTCGGTGAAGCACCAGTTAGTTCCCTTAATCCAAATCGGCTGCCCGTTAATCACAAACTGCCAGTTGTACTGTTGGGGTTTAGGTCCATCTGAATTGGGTACCATTTCAACAGTACGCGCACCCCAGTGGCTGCGAAAGCGGTCTATGACCTGCCCCCCACTACTTAGGGTGCATTCAAACCAGTATAGGTTCGGTTCGCCCATATCTACTGGCCACCACAATTCACATCCCTTCAAGTCGGTCGAAAACCCCAGCTCGTTATATCCTGTTTCAACTTTTATCTCTCGTGTAAACATGTAAGATGCGCCATCAAAATTTTTCGGAGTAAGGCGTACTTCCAGGTCCAGAGAACTCTCTTGATCACCCCAATGCCAGCAGTCGAGTGAAAGGTCCACTCCCACTCCGTCTTCCCTTATCTCTCTAGTCCGCAGGAAAGGGTGATCCATCTTGGTTCCACGCCGCATCCGCAAATGAACCGGCCGCCAGATGCCTTGGGTAACCAGTTTTACGTAGTGCCAGCCATAGGCATTGTTATTCTTTAGCGTACCCTCCCAAGTAGGATTGGCGGGGTCGATACACACTATCAGTGTGTTTTCCTGATCACCATATTTCAGCACTGACGACACATCGAAGTCAGGTCCGCCGAACATGCCATCATGCTGACCTAGACGATGTCCATTGAGCCAGAAAGTGGCCCGGTAGTCTACGCCGTCAAAACACAGGGAAATGTTCGTGCCTTTCCAATTCTCGGGTATCGTAAATGTTCTCCGAAGCCACCACTCTCTATCAGCTACCCATGTGACGTGAATATCGTTATACAAAATCATAGGATCATCAATTAGGCCATTATCTAGCAGGGCTGTGTGAATCGTACAAGGCACCTCAGCCGGAAAGCTATCTCCCCATCGTGCATCATCAAGCACCATGGCATTGGGTGAAACCCCATGAGGCGCAACGCCTACGCACTCCCATTTTCCATTCAAGGCAACCTCCTCGGAACCCTGAACTCTACCTGTAATGGCGTTCTCATCTGTGATGACATCACAATCAGAAAATGACATGTCCCTATCGAAGGGATCCGTGGATATACCGAATGCCTTGCGGTCGTTTTCGTCGAGGGTCTTCTCCTGCTGCTCTACACGCGCCTGGTTATTGGTTCTAGATAAATCTACGAAATGTCCCTGGTCATCCAATGATTCAAATTGCCACAAGCCTATAGTCGTTAAGTCAGCCACCATCGGTTGACTAGGTATAGACTCCACTACTCGCACCTGCCTAGACAAGCGCACTTCACTTATAAGACCATCACACGTGAGTGCGCTTGGCGGAAAACAACCAAAAAACAGTGGCCCTTCATCAGTACGGCCTACATTTTCCAAACCGGGAAAATTGGAACTGAGTACCGGCACCCTGGGCTTTATCTTTACTTCTGCAACAATGTCACCGTCTAAGCAAAGCTTGACTTCATCGTATGTGACCACCATGGCAATGTAGTGCCATTGGTTGTCCGTTATCGAGTGGCCTGAATTTATCTCGTACTCGGGAAGAAATTCTGCGGTTTTTGTAAGGCCTTCCATGAAATTCGCCTTCTGGACATTTCCGTTTGCAGACCCCCCATTACTCGACGACGCAGCATCTGAAGACGGTTTTGTTTCTGATGGCTCCATATTAGGTAGCATTACCGCAAATTCGCCTGTTCCTGATACGGAATATATGCACCACTGGTTTGATACAAGTCCATAGCCGCTGACATAGTACCCGTCAGTCAGTATCACGTTTATAGAATGACTGGAGCGCAATTTTACCCAGCATTCCACAGTTAGCGGAAAACACATGTATTCCCTGTTGAAACCTGCTGCCACCCAATAATCCATGTCATGGCTCAAGTTCAATGCACTACCGTATTTACCTTTTTGTAGAATTGACATTACATTACCTCGCTAGTAATCGGCTTCTTTCTGATAGATATTTGTCATCTGTACCTACACGTGTTAATAGCTCTAGGATGACAACTCCGCCACTCATCGCCACTCATTCCGAAGCGGTCACGTTGCATTCGTAATTATAGACGCCACCTCCAACGATTACAATCACATCCTACAATCACATCCATAGAAAAATTCTTAGCTGTCACAATTTGTCCCAATCTGTCCCAATGCTTTGGTCGTAATCACCCAATCCAGTTGTTTTGTTGTATTAGTAGTATCATTATCTCCTAAAGGCAACATATATAGATTTTGGATAAAGCATATGCTTATAAAGCCTCCAAAATTAACCAACGTTTAGAGATCATGGCATGAGTAAAACCATAGATAAACCTGTGACTATCACCCTTGAAAATGAGTTACTCATCGCAGAGTTTGATCACGAGACCGGCGCGCTTGTGGGACTCCAGAATAAACAGACTGGCTGGATAATTCAGGGCAGGCCAGAATTAGGGCAAACTTTCCAGCTACTTGTTCCATTACCCGACAGGACATATCACCTCGTTCACGGCCACCACCAGAAGATCCCCCGTGTGGAAAGAGACGCAAGCGGTACTAGCATTTGTTTCTCTTGGAAGAACTTACGAAGCGACTACGCGGAGAATTTGGATGTCAGATGTTGGTGCTCAGCGACTCTCTCTGAGATCGGCTTGATTTTCGAAATGAAACTCGATAATCGGTCCCCATATACCATAGAGTCGGTATCATATCCATGTATCGGGGATCTTTCCACGCCGAATTCCACAGATGTTCTTACCCGAGCTAGTTTTTTCCACACTGAAATAACATTCAAGTCATTGTGGCCAAGATTCCATAATGAGCGCGGATACTGGGGAGTGGAATATCCTATACAAATGGTACCAACGCCGGAAAACGCTTTTCTTTTGGTCTTATCTCGTGATGAGGGGTTGTATGTGGGCCTTCATGACACCAGTATGAAGGAAAGAGTTGAATTCACTTTCCAGGTCAAACCCGGTCACAGAAACGCGGACCATACACTTTCTGGAAAGACACACAATAGCCAACCTGTCAACCTGGAATTTAGTGCGGTACACCATCCATTCATTCCAACCGAGGAAAGTCGTGATCTGCAACCGGTTGCGCTTAAGCCTTTCACAGGCGATTGGCATGCTGGCGCAGACATCTACAAAACATGGCGTGAAACATGGATGAAAAGACCCGATTCTCCAAAATGGGCGGACCAGATACATGCGTGGCATCAAATTCAGATGTCGTCATGGGGAGATACCCTCAACGTTCAATACACGGATCTTCCAGACTACGGACGAGATTGTGTACGACACAATGTCAAGGCAATACAAATAACTGGATGGACGCTGTATGGCCAAGATGGCCGCTTACCCAATCATGAAACCGACCCACGCTTTGGGTCAAGGAAAGATCTCAAAGACGCCATAAAGAAATTACGCCGGATGGGTATCAAGGTGATCCTGTATGAAAAGTACACTTGCGCCGACAAAACCACAAGCTGGTTCAAGGAGGAATTACACAGATATAGCAGTAGGGATATCTACGGAAACACTCATGGCCACGAAGGCTGGAGGTACGACACACCTGCATACCTCGCTGGCATCAATACGCGCCCATACGCATGGATGTGTATGAGTTCAGACAAATGGCAAGATATTGCATTGGAACAGATTGCAAGGAGCCTCGAGCTAGAACCAGATGGGATTCTTCTTGACGAATCCCAATGGCACGGTTCAAACGCATTCTACTGCTTCGACGAAACCCACGATCACGCTGTGCCTGCCTACAACTTCGCTGGAGATGCCCAATTCGAGAACAGGCTCAGGCAATTGCTGGACCAACACAACACACAATTACTTCTCGCTGGAGAGGGTCCCTACGACCTCCAGAACCGACATTATGATCTTACCTATCACCGAGTCAGCGAAGGCCATACGCCCGGAATGCGGTACATAGATCCCTTCTTACCGATAATGAATTGGGTCTACGGTTATGATGACAGAGAGAGCATAAATTATTGTTTACTCTACCGTTACATCATTAGTTATGAACCCCGACACTTCCGCGGAAAGATCGACGAATTTCCCCTAACAATAGATTATGGCACGAAAGTGGATGCTCTCCGACGCAAATATCAAGGGCAGCTTTGGGACGCAGAATTCCGTGGAACCCTAGGAGCTACAGTAAAGACAAACGGTAAGGATCACACTTTGTATTCGGTGTTTCGACAAATAGGTCATCCTTCAAACAAGACTGTAGTCATCGCAAACCATGCGACTGATAACCTTGTGGCAACAGTGCAAACAGATGATAATGAGGACAACTTCCTTCTTGTCACCCCCGAAACACCCGAACCCCAAGTAGTTGACAACAAAATACTCATACCCCCAAGGTCAGTGGCCGTGCTATTGCCCAACTTGCTCTGATGATCCAGGCGAGTTATCACCCACAGCAACAATAGCAATAGTGCTGTTTCTTGTTGGGTTTGAGATTGAGGGAAATCACCCAATCCTACTATCTGTTATTTGAGGTTGTTTACGTGCTCGTCAAAGCGGCCGGGGCATTCCAGGCCAATACTTTTAGCCCCGAAGATTCTGACACAGACACTTCTCTGCTATCTCCAGCATCAAGCCAGAAAAACGAGTCGCCACAGGAAAATTTATCGGATTCGCTTTTGCTTTGAAAGTGGGCACCAACAGCTGGTAAATCTCCGATATTTTTCACACGTACCCCAGTATCCGTCATAACAGATTCTAGTTTCGTAACAGGCAAATCGAACAAAGATCCCTGTCGACCAGTGTAATTCAACCAATAGAAAGTCCCGTCAATAATCTCATTTCCTTGGACCACCTGAATCACAACTAGTAATGGCACAGAGTTAGTCTGCGATGCGGATAAATCAAATCTTCCTAACTCCGTAACACATGTATCGCTCAATTCTCCGGCGTACACCTGCTTTTCTACGCATTCCAGACGAGAATCAAACGCACGCACCGCTACCGTAACCGGCATAGCATCTGTGCAGTCAGCATCATTCAAAAGCATCACAGGCAAAGAAAGAGATTCGCCGATACAGATTAAACGATCAAAAAGGATGCATCCATGAACAGGTCTATAAGACTGACGCAGCACGTGATACGCTATCTTTGCACACCCGAACCAATCAACAGTAGCCCATGATGTAGCCGGGTTGTTGTCATTAATTTTGTAATACAGAACACCAGTTGAGTCAGGCCAAAGGCAACGCATCCGTTCCACTGTATGACGCATTCCAGTAGCCTGAGCCATCTGACTGCCAAGAACGAATTGTTCCATGTTGTCGATCGCAGCAAAATCAAGAGCATATTGAGCAACCCTAGACATGCCCTGTTTCTGATTGAAAACCGGCATATGGTGCGCAAAACTACCATCGTGCGCAGCAGGCCACATTCCCATCTCCTCGGCTGGCATGTATCTCGTCACTGTTTCCATGTTCGGAACTGAAGGCAATCCAAACTCACCAATGAAGGTGGCTATTAACCCCAGATTTTTCTCCAAAGGCTGGCGACCCCAATACACATCATAATTGTGTGCGCTTCCACCCCACGGCTCTCCGCGATGAAACGAGCGGGTTCCATCAAGCTCATACGACAGTCTACCCATCATGTCAATGGCATCACCAGTAGGATCACTAGATTCGTTCCCCCCGCCCCACATGACAAGTGATGGATGGTTACGTAAACGCAAGGTGTTGTCCCGCACCGTTTCCTCAAGCAAATCATAAGGTTGATCTTTGTGACTGTTCCACGCAGTGGGCCACTCTTGCATCACCAAAATCCCATAACGATCGGCTAGATCGTAAAATTCATCCGTCTCAACCATGCCAGATCCCCACGGTCGCAACATTTGGATATGAGAATCACGAGCCAAACTCAGGAATCTATCGTAACGATCCTTTTCGAATCGCATCATAGCGTCCAAAGTACACCAATTTGCTCCCTTTACAAACATCGGCCTACCATTGATTACGAATTTCCAGTTGTATTCGTCTTCTTTTGGCCCGTTCTTGCCAGGCTCCATATCTACAGTTCGCACTCCAAACACAGTGCTAACACTATTCCCAATCGATTTGCCATCGGCAGTAAGCGACAGGGTAAGTCTGTACAAATTAGGCTCGCCAATATCTACAGGCCACCAAAGTTTTACATCAGGTATAGTAAACTCAAGCAACACTTCCTCGGATCTATTCCCGCCTGACAACTCATGACAGAAATCGTAACCTGCTCCTGAAAAATTTTCAGGCTCGATGCTTCCAATGACCGTTCCCGTCCCCTCCAATGCCAACACAGACACTGCTAGACGCACCAGTCCAGATTGCGGATCTATGGTCTTGATAAATGGGTCCTCTAACCTAGTAGTATGTTCCTGGACCAACCTGACATCTCGCCATATCCCAGTCGTAGGTAAGTTGATATAATGCCACCCATAATTGTTATTGAACACAACCGTGTCCCGCCATCCGATATTCATGCCAGCGAAAAAGTCATCTGTTTGTCCAGTATCCACACGATAGGGAGCTGGGTCCAACCTCACAATGAGCCGATTGCTTTCGGCCGCAAGCAATCCAGAAACATCATATCGGATAGAACCAAACATGCCTTTGTGGTGACCCAATTCTTGGCCATTTAGCCAAACAGTACACTCATCACTAATGCCGCCAAAGTACAATTGATTGACAGATTCTGGTTGAGAAAGATCAAATTCCTTCATCAACCACCACGTCTTTCTGTTGACGTCAAGCGCATCAACATCATTCTTGCCGACATACGGATCCTTAATCATTCCCGCATCATATAACGCATTGTGCACACTGCCTGGTACATTAGCCGACACGCCATCATCCCATCCACCAGTCAATCTCTCATCTTCCGTACCTCCAGAGCTGAGAAGCCATTGCCCTGACAACAAAACACTATCTGAAGTGCCGGCGTGTTTGGGTTTTTGGTTGCCTATCTTCACCACAACTGCATCGCCGTCATGGGGACATGGCCCAGGTTTAAATGACGCCCTGTCAACTCGGTCCATGCTTATTCTTGATGAATTCATTATTATTTCCTCTCCACAGTCTATTTCAATACCCCGCGTGTGAATTGCAGAGCCTTGTGAGCCTCCTCGTCAAGATCCATTCCTATTGCTAGATCTCGAAAAACCTTGATATCACGTCCAACCTCGCCACCGGGCATCAGGAACGGCTCCATCACCACGTAACCCTGGTAATTTATCTTCCTTAAGGCAGCACCTATTTCAGTCCATGGAATACGACCATAACCAGGAGGCATGCGATTGTTTTCACCAATATGCAAATGCCCGAGCAAGTCGCCTGCTTGAAGTATTGCATCGCCAAAAAAATCTTCTTCAATGTTCATATGAAAAGTATCCAGCATCACTTTGGCGTTCGTACTTTCAACAGCTTTGACGTAATCAATCGCCTCCTCGCAAGTATTCATAATAAACTGTTCAAATCGGTTTACCACTTCCATGTTGAAAGTGACATTATTGTCTTCCGCAGACTTTATCGCTTCTTTCATGCTCACCACGCTACGTTCCACGGAGGGACGCCTATCAAAATCTCCATCCAACGGAGTTTCCGGCCAGGCGCCATAAAGAATTCCTCCTACTGGACCACCACCCATATCTCCAACGGCCTCCGCAATAGTCTTGAGAAATCCAATGCCGTTTTTTCGAACCGATTCATTTTCAGAAGCAATGTCATATTTGTGTTGTAGGCCTACCACATACGACAAATCGAGACCCCTGTCATCAGCATGGGTTTTCAGGGCACTCCTTGCCTCGACAGTCATATTAGCTACGGTACCAGCATTGACCTCTAAAACATCGAATCCGAGGTCACTGACTTTTTCAACAAAGGGGTGAAAATCTACATCCCAATTATGGACCCAGTAGGCATAAAATATTCCAACCTTCATTTTGTTCCTCCGTTAAACGAACATGGAAAACTTGTACTCACAGAATGTTTGTCTGCGATTGAACTTAGATGCATCCTGAATTATATTCGGTATCATGCTACAGACAAACAAATTCAGCACTACATTTAGAGATTGCTAATATATTGGAGATAACAGTTGGGATTAAAATAAGGTCCTTGTCTATTCGTATCTATTCGTACATTCTCAGCACAGACTAATGAAATGGAATAGAATAGATTCCAATTATGGATAAACACAAGTATCGACAGAATAAACCGCAACGCGAACAATGGTATCAAGACCTAGCCATCGGTATGTATGTATATTGGACAGTCGATGCACAACTCGGCATGGTAAACGCGCATTCCGTTATCGGGGCATCTAGCGACTATTTACATCGCTATTTCAATGACTTACCTAAGACGTTCAATCCCAAACACTTCGATGCAGAATATTATGCGCGCTTAGCAAAGTCAACCGGTTTTGATTACGTTACTATAGTTGCCAAAAATCACAATGGATTTTGCAACTACAATACAAAGACAACTCCCTTTAACGTAGTTAACACTCCTTACGGCAAAGATATTGTAGGTGATTTCGTGGACGCTCTGCGCGCATACCAATTGCCAATTGGTATGTATTTTTCACCGGATGATGCCTGGTTCCAATATAAATCCGGCAACCAGATTAGTCGAATCCGCAAAGAAGCTAATCCCGCCCATAATGCAGATTTATTGAAATACGACATCGCCCAGATTGATGAGTTGATGAATCTCTACGGCCCTATTGACATTATGTGCATCGATGGTAGTCCGGGAATCGGATCTAAGACCCTCATCGCACAACATGTTTGGCACAAGGATCCGGATACTGTCATAACACGTGGCGGAATGCCAACACCTGAACAAGAGCTTACTGACGAGCACGGACCATTCGAGGCTCATTTCACAATTGGAAATCAATGGCAGTATAAGGGTTCGAATAACTCACTCAAGTCAACTACGGAAATCATAGAACTGCTCCTGCGCGTTCGTTCCCTGGGTGGTACACTGCTATTAGCAATTGGAGGCCCAAACCCGGAAGGTGAAATGCCTCAGGATTTGTCTGGTCGCCTACACGATCTAGGGATTTGGATGTTTGTCAACAGCGAGGCGGTCAAGAATGTGCGTCCATGGCACGTTGCAAAGGAGAAGAATGTATATTTTACCAAAGCGAAAGAAAGCGACACGGTATATGCATCTGTGACAGGGTCTCCATGGAAATGGGGACGCAGAAACGAAATAACACTTCACAGTGTTCGCGCAACGCAAAAGACCGAAATAGAAATCCTGGGCCAATCAGGCGAGGTACTGGAATACACACACGATACACCTAGCGCAACATGGACCCAACACGAAAGAGGTCTCCACATTCAAGCTGTACGCGCTCAACGGCTGTATAACGACCTGAAGTGGCCCCATCCAGTTGTCCTGCGAATTACTCACGCCCAGGCAGTGGAACCATAATGTATTGTTGTTTGGTACAGGCTGCGAAATGATCCGATTGCTCCGCGTCCACGTACCAATTCAACTTAATCTCTGATTATCTAAGGAACGATCCACTTCTCCAATATGACATCACTGGTTTAGCTCAGGCAGAAAGTATAGAAGGAAAGTTATGGTCTATACGATAGAATAATTGCGATTTTTAGACATACTTACCTTGAATAGATGAATTTGAAAGGGGATAGTGAAACACATGAGACCCGATGTTTTCGACCTTACAGGTAAAACCGCCATCATCACTGGTGGCGCGTCAGGATTGGGTAAACGAATGGCGGAGACACTCGCAGCCGCAGGTGTTTCCGTCGCTATTGCGGATATAAACGAACCCGGAGCGCAGCAAATTGCCAACGAGATTACTGCCAAGGGAGGCAATGCGCTCCCCGTCGAAATGGATGTATCTGATCCAGAAAGCGTGATGGGTTCAGTCGCACAAGTTTTGTCAGCTTACGGTACACTTGACATTGGAATTAACGCCGCAGGCGTGGCTGCCGGGAGAGAAGAAGACAAGACCCCAGTAGACATTTGGAACCACGTGATCAACATTGATCTCAATGGGGTATATTACTGCTGCTTGGAATATGCGTCTGTTATGAAAAAACAAAGACATGGCAAGATCATCAACATAGCATCCATGTCTGCAACTGTAGTAAACAACTTTCCCCAACCGCCGGTAGAGGACAGTCGTCTTCTCGGGATACCAGCATATTGCGCGGCCAAAGCCGGGGTGAAACAACTAACCAAGGTATTAGCAGCGCAGCTGTCACAACACGGAATTCGCGTAAATTGTATAAGCCCCGGTTACATGAATACGGAGATGACGACGGAGATATTCAGGATGCCAGAAGTCATCGAGCAGATAGAAAAAGAAACGCCTTTGGGTAAAGTTGGTCAACCTAAGGACCTCGATGGCTTGATACTTTACCTATCATCTGGAGCATCAGATTTCATGACTGGCTCTGAGTTGATGATTGACGGCGGATATTCAATTTGGTAATAGCTCTATCAATTTCCCCAGCATGGGTATGGATTCGTCATGCACTCAATGGAGCAAGGTTTGCTAATCCACATATTCGCGAAGCAATTCCCCTATGAGTTTTATATCTACGCTACTATTCGGAGGCCAGTAGCCTTCCAGACGCCTGATAATTGTCAGCCGTATCCCGGATCAGTTGTGCTGTCTCTGGAGCATCATATTCGGTAATCATGTAATTCGCCAAATCAATTAAGGCTTCAAATGTTTTCCGGCCCGGACGGAGAGCATCGTAAATGTCAAGCAATTCCTCATCTGGAACGTTCACAAGTTCAGCGGCCCTACGCAAGTTTGATGCTAGCTCTTCGTATCCAGATGCGGCTGACAGCGCTGCCTGACGATGCAACGTCTCCGAACTAATGCAAAAATCCGCAGCACTCAACGTACCAGCACGAACATTCTCCAGCGTAAGGTCGCTCAACGCCTTACCAGAGCGACCCCGAATGCTATCGCACGAGTTTTCACCCAGAGGATAAGCATCCTTGCTCAAAGTTTCAGACATACGATTACTCCCCCCTTTCAACCAATCCTGACCTCGATTGGAGGAGCCCCTACCTCGATCTGCTGTGTCTCGCGCCAATGCATCAGAGTCGTCTTCACAATCAGACGCAATCTTGCATGGTTGTCTACGGACAGTTTTATCGGCGGCACCGGATGCTTAAGTGCATAACAAGCGGCGTTGCGCCCAATTTGGCGGTAAGTGTCCAAGGTAAGGTTCGGGGCTTGCGGAAATAACTCTAAATTATTCAATGGAGCTAAGTCACGATGGTGAATTACCGTAGTGCCCCGCGATTGCAGCCCAATCGCTACTCCTGAACCACTTAGTTTCGCACCCGCATGTCCGATAAAAGCACAATCTGATGTATGATATATCCTCATCACCCGAGCGGACAGTCCTTCTCCAAGAATACCATCGAGAATGGCACGCAGCACGTCGACATGGCGGGTACCGGTTAAGGTTTCGGTAATCTCCTCACCAAAAGCAGGTCCAACCGCAAGAACTACCTCTGGACTCGTTCCACGCTCCGCTGGGCCAACCTCATGCATAAACAGCTTATTTCCGTTGACTTTTGGACTAATTATTTCTTTGGGGTCAGTGGTTTGAGGCAATGCCTGCAATGCTCTCCACCGTTCACCATCCAACCTGTATCCAGTCCCTGGACCAGCGTAGTCATTAGCATCGTTCAGCCCACTCCGAACGCGAAAGTTTTTGTCGAAAATAGCCGCCGGCTGAAGATAATCACCAATCACGCGTTGGCGTAACATCTCCAACAATCGCTCAGCTCCATCCACAAAACCCTTATTGTCAAGGGCGCAAACTACATCGAGGGCTGTCTGTGACCCGTCTAGAAATACATCGGCAGCTTCTAAATCAGCAACTTTGTCGCGCTCAGGCATATCATTACTGCTATGAGCTGTAGTCGCTGCTTCAACCTCCGCATCAGTGATAGGTGGGAAATCCAGTTCGGCATAGACTGCCTGGATCGCGCGTGCAGCTCGCGCTCGTATTTTCAAAGATTCGGTTTCCCGAATCGGACTGATGCCGCCATCCACCTGCATGTCTCTCTGCAGGACACACCAATCATCAAGATCCTCCGCATCAAAATTACCGCCTCCAAAAAGGTTGTCCTCCTTAGGTATAGAGCTGTAGCCCGAGGTGATAAAATCTGTACCTGGAATGAACTGGAGCATCAACTTGGCACTCTTTCGGATATCAGAATGGGATGCCAAAGCATCATTTCCAGATGCCAGCTCTAAGCCGAGAACTGTAGCCAGCAAATTCTCAGCCAGTACCGCCCGCACACCACCTGGTAGAGACTCGGGAAGCGCTATACAGCTGATCGATCCGTTTTGGACCCCTTGGCTGCCAGCCCCCTTAACCACCATGAGGCAACGAGCTTCCAAATACAACATTGATTTACCTTGAGAGTGGCCCATGAGGGCTTCTGACCCGGTACCAGAGGTGAAACGTATCTTCACCCCGCGCGAGGCATAGGCCGACGCAAGAAACGCCTTTGACCAAGGAGTGTCGTCGCCATCAACAAAGGCTTGACTAGTACCGTACACGGAGAGAGTCTCGGAATAAGACGTCAGCCCCTTGATTGCCAAGCGAAGATTTACCGCCTCCTCGACAGCACACTGGGTCAGCACCCCGCCTCGCCCAATCTGTGAGCCAACCAGAACTGCAAGCGCCGTCAGGGGAGCATAGCGCGCCACGCCCACCGTTGATTCGTTCTCGGAAAATCCTCGTAATGCTGCTTCGGCAGCATCCGCAGCCAACAAAGCGGGATGCTCTTTGCGATTGGTAACGTGCGCTTGATTGGATGGCGTCCTGCGAACGCGCATCTTGGCCAATGCCATCATCATTTCTAGAACATTGAGATTTCCCATGACATCGACCAACTTAGCGGGCGTACATCCCGACATTATCCGCACAACCTCTTGGCGAGGTATGTCAATATCTACCAGTTTGCGAGCGATGACAAGAGAATCTGTCTTCATCGTTTCCTCGACAACCTCAAGGTCAAGCGCGTAGCGAGCGATAAACCTATCGATAAAGTCAAAGTTTTCACGCCGCACACCATCCATTTCAGCTACTCCATCATCATCCAAACTCACACTGGGACGGGGATCAGCAGGGCTGCACATTGCTGTCAGACCTGCCTCCGGCCATGGCTGAATAAATGTGTCTTTGTTGATCTTCCGGGCAGCCAACGCAGCAAAGCGTCTCGACGGTGAACGGATTTCGGTGCTCATTTTTGGTAACCTAGAGTTGAGTATACATCAAAATCCCGTGACAGCTCCTAGCGTTTCACTCCTTTACCAACGCAGAAATTGCGTGGGATTCTTACGATTGATTAGTTCCCTTAAGTAGCCTTGCGACAGGCATTTTGGTGAAGGTTAAGTGTAAGTGGAGCGTGTTGGGGCATCATCCCGCGAGTATTCTGATCACTAGTGGGCAGTTATGGTCCAAATAACGTTCTCAAATACGGTTCATTAACCGCAAATAGTTTATCCACCATCTGTTGAATTTCAGCCAGTGAAAGTACAGATGCCGAGAGTGGCGAGAGTGCCACCGCCTGATAAATCAAGTGCTGGTTTCCCGTCAAGATTCCTTCGACGGCCATTTCTTCAATCTGGGATAATAAGCCCGTAAAAGCTGCGAGCTGTGCCGGTAACGCTCCAACTGACGCGGGTTCTAAGCCTCTAATTGATGCCCGGACAGGAACCTCAACACAAGCATCGTGCGGCAAATTTTGGACCAAGTTTGTATTTGTAACGTTGCCATTGAATTGGAAAGGTTCACCACCCATTATCGCATTCATGATATAAGCGGCATATTCATTACCGCGCGCAAGGTCAATGGTTTCGCTTTCCAACCAATGTTTTATATCGTCGCGCCAACTACGGTCACGGTTTTGATACTCCCGCAAAATATGTGCGTGTTTTCCTGGATTCCAATTTGTGCCATGTGTACAATATTTTTCGATGAGGTCAGGGCGTTTACGGAACCACCAAGTGTATTCAGAATTGTGTCCACTAGATTCAGTTACATAATAATCAAACGCCAAGTAGAGTTCATTACGTACTTGCTCCGCATTGTAGATGTTTTCATTTTCGGTAATGGCTTTACCAATAAGCGGGTAGGCGTCCTCACCATTCCAATGGAAATCGAGGTACCAGGCAGTGTGATTGATGCCCGCACAGGTGTATGAAATTTCATCAAGCGGTGCACCAATCCAACCGGCTAGCATGCTTGCTGTGCCCTGTACGCTATGACATAAACCAGTCACCTCAACATTAGTCTCACTACTAATAGCACGGCAGAGCATTGCCATTGGATTCGTGTAATTGAGCATCAGAGCATTGGGGCAATACCGCTCCATATCCCTTGCAATATCTACAATTACAGGGATTGCGCGCAAGGCACGGAATATCCCCGACACCCCACGCGTATCTCCTACATTGACATCAACGCCATATTCCATTGGAATTTCAATATCGTGGCGCCAAACATCTGTGGAACCCACCATAATTGTTACCACTACAAAATCAGCATCCTTTAGCGCTTCTGTCCGATCTGTTGTGGATGTGAGAGTAGCGGGGTACTGGCCAGCCTCAATAATACGATTGACTGCCTGATTAGCGAAATCCAGGCGTTCATGATCAATATCCATCAGGGAAATTTCTGAAGCCTCCAAAATCGGGAAACTCAGAATATCGCGAACCAGCGTACGTGTGAATTCAAAACTACCAGCACCAATGAATACAATTTTTGCCATTTTGTAACAATTCCCTCTTCACATTAAAACCCGACTACACACCATCCCGCTGCGAGTAGTCATTGGTCAGCCTGGTCCTCAAAATAAATTACTATCCGCATCAAATTGAAGTTGTTCGCCTTTGGACTCGCCTCGATGCGACAGTTGATCCGCAGAGCGCCCCGGTCACGCTCTCATTCCGGATTACGTGTTATCCGCCGCTGTGGTTCGACCGCCACCAACAGCTTACCCAATCATCTTCAACAAGGATATAAACACGCCAGGTAACACAACAAACGCGATGGCAATAACAGCGCTAGCAAAGAAGGCAACCAATATGATTGCCAACCACCTAATAATACTAGTGCGCAATATTCGACCTATTATCGCTCGCAAGGTAGCCACAATTACTTCACGCCACTAAGAGACTGAGACATAATTTCAAGATTACAATCGGGATTATCTTTAGCATTAGCAGTGCCCCGCTACGCAGATACCCTAGTCGGTCGCTGTTAATCTAGAGGCATTCCGACCATTATTCTAGCTAATTGTCAACCAGTAGGATAATCACTATCTATGACTCTACAGGACAGGCCCGACCACCCAAGGAGCAAATTCTTCCTCGCCAAATCCATGTTTCTCGCTAGATGTTTGCTTCCCGCTGGCAACAGCTATGATTTCTTCAAATATTTCTGATGAAACCTCTTCAATTGGTTTACCGAACATAATGGGACCGGCATCGATATCCATGTCATCCTCCATGCGTTTGTACATCCGGGTATTACTAGCTATCTTGATGCAAGGGGTTGGTTTACATCCATAGACCGAACCGCGTCCTGTGGTGAATACACTTATATTTGCCCCTCCAGCAACAATGCCCGTCATGGAAACCGGATCGTAACCTGGCGTGTCCATTACAACGAGACCCTTGCAGTCTACAATCTCTCCATAATCGTACACTCCAACTAACGCGCTAGTCCCACCTTTTGTAATGGCCCCTAAGGATTTCTCATAAATAGTTGTCAGCCCGCCCGCCTTGTTTCCAGGCGTAGGATTATTGTTGAGTTCCGCTCCAAAGGTTCTGGAATACCATTCCCACCATCGAATTCGTTCAACGAGCTTCTCGCCAACCTCTGTGGTCGTCGCCCTGCGAGTCAGTAGGTGTTCGCCGCCGTAAATCTCTGGCGTCTCCCCTAGTATTACAGTACCCCCATTTGCAACCAGCACATCAGAAGCGCCTCCGAGAGCAGGGTTAGCCGTTATCCCACTGTTGCCATCAGAACCACCACACTGAGTTCCTAGGACTAGATGTGAAATCGGCTGCCGCGTTCTCTCCATGTCATTAATCGACGGCAGCAGATCCAGGACGGATCTAACACCAGCCTGGACAGTTGCAGAAACACCTCCATGATCCTGGATTGCAATGTACGGAGGTCGCGCCGCCTTACCTAAACCTTCATATGCATTGCCGGACCCATCAATCTGAATTAATTGCATGTTTTTTATTAGGTGTGTTGCCTGGGCAACTTCGCAACCCAACCCGACCAAAAGATATCCCCCGATATTCGGATGGGTTGCAAATCCTGAAAGCACCCTGTTTAACTGGTCATGGTCTGGCCCATCTTCCTGCATTCCGCAACCCCCTTTGTGAGTGAGGGGCAGGACTCCATCTACGTTCGGAAACTGCTCGAGGACTCCATCGGGAAGACTCTGACAAATATATTTACTTGTAGAAGCGGAGCAGTTAACGGTGCTAATGACAGCCAAGTAGTTCCTGGTACCGACCCTTCCATCAGGACGTAAGTAGCCATCGAAAGTCCTCCGTCCTTCAGTAGAGTGCACAACTGGTGTTTCACTAGCACATCTGTAATCACGATCAAAATTGTCCGCTTCACAGTTGTGAACATGAACATGGATACCCGCAGG
>JAKUPR010000028.1:19941-22917 GCA_022450585.1 Anaerolineales bacterium
GATGCAAAACCAATAACCTGGCCAAATTTGCGAACCTCCGCACCCGCTGAAATCGCCTCCACACTTATTTTATGACCAAGAGGTACCCGGTCTACCACAGTAATGCCACCATCATGTCCTTTGAAGGTATCACCGGATTTGATATCCCTACAACTAACAGCCACATTGTCTTCGGTACGCAACAATACTGCGCTGGGAACATCAGTTCTTGGAGCCATGGCTCGCCCTCCCGTAATAACTCAGCGGTAATCCACTGTTCGTGTGACCACATGTCTTAATATTCATCGAATTTGATGCCACTCATCATCCCTGTACATCTTTACGCAATCCCTCTCTATTTTCTAGAAAACGAGCTTACCTGCACAGTATATTAATTAGTATACCCTCTCTTCCCTGCCCCGAAGCACATGGTAAGTATAACGCGCACTGCTATTGAGACCACTACAATCCACCAGCAACAATATACGGCAGGCGCCTTACTTTACCCCGTAAGAGAATACGCCGCAATACGGAGAACGCATCATGAAAGTCCTCCCCCAGACAGCGAACTGTTTGCCACAAATCAAGTATCACCACCAACCGGGACCTGTGACAACTACTAGTTAATTAAGATTGCCGAACGGATGGCAGATGGCCGCGATATACATAAAACAGAAGAAAGAATGCTATTCCTAAAGCGGTAAGGTAAGGCAACGCAAAGCGGAGACTAGCAAAGACAAATCGTACATTGGGATTTATTGGCCTCACCGATAGATGGACGGCTTATGTAAGATATAATGACATCGTATATTGTTACTTACATGTAACGAACACGATGTCATCAGCACACTCCGTGTATGATAGACATTATTCGATTGCGGCGAGGAGGAGATAAATATAGATGTCTTCAGTCCGCTGAACCAACTCAGTAGATGCCGCAAAGAACTGATTTAGAAAAAAGGAAGTAAGTCTAGTGTCTAATCTTTGTATTGTAGGAAGTCCAACTCCATTAAAGGACGGTCACGAAAAAATTACCGGGGCAATGCAATTCCTGCCAGATATTAAATTGGCGGGTATGCTCTACGCGAGCTTTGTAACCAGTATCTACCCCCATGCACTCATCAAGGGAATCGAGACGCACAAGGCTCTGGCATCCTCCGGAGTACGTGCGGTTCTGACCGCGAATGATTTACCCTATGTTGAGCCAGACAAGCGATTCTCGTTCCTACTCGCCAGAGACCGAGTAATTTTTGTGGGACATCCAGTGGCCATCGTAGTAGCCAACAGCGAGGCCGCTGCGATTGATGGTGTAGGATTAGTGTCTGTAGATTACGAGGAACTTCCCGCTGCGGTAACCATGGATCAAGCTATGGCTCAGGACGCACCACTTGTATGGCCAGATGGTGTTCCCGGAGCATCAGATGATGCAAGTGCACATGGTGCCACTACAGACTCCAATAATTCTGAGTCGAACGGACAAAGCAATCTGGCTGCGCGCAAATTATTCCAACGCGGGGATGTCGACAAAGGATTGGCTCAATCAGACATCGTAGTTCAACACAACTACGAGACACAGGGTGTGCACCAAGGATACCTCGAAACACACGGCATGATAGCAGAGCCACACAGAGCTCGCACTGGTATCAAAATATGGACAAGTACTCAGGGCATCTTTGAGGTACGCGATCGGGTCGCGGACCTTCTTGATATACCTGGGGCTGATGTACACGTTAAGGGAACACCGATCGGTGGTGGTTTTGGTGGCAAATTTCCAATTTATGAAGGGTTGATAGCACTCGTTGCATTACGCCTTGGCAATCCGGTGCGTCTAGTGCTTACACGCAGAGAGGATATGCTGTGCACCAACCCAATGTTGCCGACACGCACCCATTTAATATTAGGTGCGCAATCTGATGGAATCCTGACCGCGATGAAGGGTAAGGTGGAATTTGACTCCGGCTGCCTGCCGAGCGGTCTCGGTCCATTCATGGCTGAACAGATTGGAAATAATTACCGCGTCCCAAATCTGGAGTTAGAAGCTAAGGAAATTCTAACTTTCAAACCGTCTTGCGGAGCCTACCGCGCTCCGGGAGCGCCCCAAGCATCATTCGTCATTGAAACATCCCTAGATGAGATAGCCGACAAATTAGGAATTGATCCTGTGGAAATCCGTAGACGCAATGCCGTCCAGACCGGTGACCAGATGACAAACGGTAACCAGTGGCCACAAATGGGAATGCTAGATGTGTTGGATGCATTGGAATCGCACCCCGCTTGGAAGGCGCGTGATTCTGCCCGCGTAAAAGGCCATGGTATCGGAATTGCTATAGGGAGTTGGAGCGGTGCCGCTGGTCCGTCAGCGGCTTCCTGTACCCTAGGTCGTGACGGAAACTTGGATGTCCATGTAGGAGCAGTAGATGCAACGGGCACTTCAACGACCTTTGCGTTACTGGCTGCAGAAACATTTGGTGTCAGTGCCGAATCAGTACGGGTGATAGTCGGCGATAGTAAGACAGCACCATTCTCAGGTGCAACTGGCGGCAGCAAGATCACCTACTCCGTAGGACCCGCTGTGTTGCAAGCCGCACAAGATGCACGGGAGCAGACTCTGGCAATTGCAGCAGAGGAGTTTGAAGTTGATTCCAACGATCTCTATATTTCCCAAGGGAACGTATGTGTGCGTGGAGTGCCGAATCGAAAAATCGCATTGAGCGAAATCGCGACCATGACACTAAGTTTCGACGGCAAACATCCACCAGTGTTCGGACAAGGGAGACACGCGAATACTGCTCGAGCACCTGTTTTTTCCGCACAAATTGCAGAGGTAGAAGTAGATCAAGAGACAGGTAACACAGCGGTTCTACGACTGGCAATTATTCAGGATGTAGGCCGTGCTATCAATCCGCTGATAGTGCGTGGGCAAATAATGGGTGGGGCTACTCAAGGCTTGGGGTGGGCTCTGTACGAGAATCTACACTACGATACCTACGGTCAGCT
>JAKUPR010000029.1 GCA_022450585.1 Anaerolineales bacterium
TCTGAGCGGGCGACCGGATTAGAACCTTAGAATGTCATCTTTGAAGTCTGATGCCTTACCACTTGGCGACGCCCGCGACAGGTCGGGGTGCGCGGACTTGAACCGCGGACCCCCGCGTCCCAAACGCGGTGCGCTACCAACTGCGCCACACCCCGCCATCGAGCGACAGTATAGCTCGGCGCTACAAAGACGTCAAGAAATGTCTTCTGAAGTTTTAGTGCTCTCCCCATCTGTGGAATCGAAGCACTTTTTCTCCGCCACAGACAGTTGATCGTCTATCTTTGAATCCACCGCTATCTCTCGTGCGGCCACAAATTGCTCTTTGGCGAGACACGATTCCTGAGATTGCACCAGCTCTTCTCCATAAGAAATATAAGCCTCGCGAAGGAGGCTGCGCGTATCCTGAAAATTCGGTGCAATTGCATTTAATATTGAGAAATTTTCAATCACAAGTCGCCAATTTAGGTCCCAGAAAGCCATGCCGGCAAGATACAAAGATGCCCAACGCCGACGCTGCAAAGCCACATTATCCAGAGACATTATCTGCTCCGAGTGTTCTAGGTCAGTAAGCCCCAACTCCAATAGTCCGGAGTCTATGCGTTCGACACCTCGATTGCGCAGACTGACAAAAAGCATGCCGTTAACAGTTTCGCTCCGGTGGTCAACATTAGTGACCTTAAGATCTGAAGCCCGTTGCACAGTCTCTGACCAATCTCTACTATCATAAGCTAGCATCAACAATCTAAAACGCTCCTCCGCCGATAGGGGATCTTCATCGAGCTGTAATACCTCAGTCGGCTGCACTGAACGAAGCGCCAACCCACTTGCATCCTCGCGAGCTTTCGCCAACAAATCCGCCGCATCCGGATAGTCAGGGTTGAGATTAAGGATGTATTCCAAACGCTGGAGAGCCACACCCGATTGACCGATTTCCATATCCTGAATAGCCAAGCTGTATTGCATTTGAACTTCATTAGCTACCTCAGTTGCTGCCACTGCTACACGCTGCTTTATACCAGCACGATAGCCGCCATAAGCCATAATAGCTATGCCAACCACGATAGCCATTATCGCAAATAGACCTACTGCAAACGGAGACAGTGACGCTCGAACGTCACTTTTTTTTCCGGTTTCTTGCACCACAGCTTGCTCAGACGGAGGTCACTTCAACCACAGTAATAGTAAGATTGACGGCTAAGACCATACTAGACAAATTATAGCGCGCAGATAGCCCCATGTCTAACCAGATATTTTCCGAGATACAGATCGCATCCACATCTTGGAACTCATTATAGGATAAAATCCGTCTATTAGACAAAGGTTGTTCTATATGTACCTGGATAGAGGCAAATTCACATTCAATAAAAAGCGGCGCGACCGCCCCGTTCGCATTGTCATCTATCTAATTTTGATCGCCATCGGAATCTTCATTGTTCGTCAGCGTCAAAATGAGTCGATTGCCCCACCGTTCGTTCCCACGCCTACAGCCACTCGAAGTGCTGTCTCTTTTGCACGGGAAGCGGAGGCACATTTTTCATCGGGAAAGCTCGACAGCGCAATCGCTGCTTATCAACAAGCCACCCAATCCGACCCAAATAATCCTGACAACTGGATTGCGCTGTCGCGGTTACAAGTGTACGCAAACACGCCGGGGGATGCATTGGAATCTGCGGAAACAGCTATCCTAATAAACGCGGAAAACAGCATGGCTCATGCAGTACGTGCTCTGGCCCTAGACTGGCTAGGAGAATTTGACGAGGCCACCACAGCAGCCGTCCGTGCCATCCAACTAGATGGCAACAACGCCCTCGCACACGCCTATTACGCAGAAATCCTTACCGATATCAGTCGATATGGGCAGGCAGGTGATGAGGCACGGCTAGCCATACTCATAGACCCGAATAGCATGGACGTGCATAGAGTCTATGGATATTATCTTGAAAACGTGGCTTCTTATGAGGAAGCCATACAGGAATACAATACTGCCGTCACCATCAACCCCAATCTGGCTTTGCTTTACGTGCGACTCGGACTAAATTACCGAGTGCTAGGTGATTACGACATGGCAATTGAGAATTTCCAACGCGCCAGTGCTCTCAACCCTGAAGACGTGGGGCCGTACATATCAATCAGTCGCACATACTTCCAGATAGGCGAGTACAGTCGCTCCAGCGAGTACCTAGAGCGCGCGCTTGAAATAGAGCCGAACAATGCCGATGTGTATGGACGTCTAGGATTAGTGGAGTTTAAGGCACTCAATTATGAAAGTGCTACTATCGACCTAGGATGCGCAATAGAGGGTTGCACACACCCAGAGACCGGTGCGGTCGTGGACGGCCTATCACTGAACCGCTACACTCTGGAGTATTATTACACCTATGGCTCCGTACTGGCTGCATATCTACATTGCGATCGAGCCATGTCCATCCTAATACAGGTATCTGCCTTTGCGCCCGAAGATGAAATAGTTCAGGGTATTGTCCAAGAAAATACCAACATTTGCGCTACTGCAGATGCCTCAAGTATAAACGTCAAACCTGAAACCACCTTGCCTCCTAGCCAGTCAGCCACTGCAGTCCCATAATCAGACTAATGCCAACTGAACGGTAAGAGCTTGTGAGACTATATTATTGTCTGGTCCATATTACAATCTCAATGACAGTCACCGTCACTTTAGGTTGTAATGCCCGCCATTAGGAGCCCAAGCTCATCACGAGTAGCCTGGTCCGCCGCAACCGTAGCAATAATTTTTCCTTTATACATAACAGCAATGCGGTCAGCCAGAAATAGTATTTCATCCAACTCTGACGAAACTAATAGCACGGCTACACCAGCGTCTCTCTCATCCACAATGCGCCGGTGAATAAATTCGATCGAACCCACATCTAAACCGCGCGTAGGTTGGGCGGCAACGAGTAAACGCAACTTTCGGCCGACCTCGCGTGCAACCACCAATTTCTGCTGGTTTCCCCCCGAAAGACTTCCGCTAGGTGTATGTATTGAAGGCGTACGTACATCAAATTCCTCCACCAACGCGGATGCGTACGTTTCAATAGCGGTTTGATCCAACATCATTGTCCTGGTGAAAGGGGCGTCATAGTAACGGTTTAAAATCATGTTTTCAGCCACTGTGTACGACAAAACCATGCCGTAGCGCTGACGATTTTCAGGTATGTGTCCCGCACCTGCCTCGTTTATCCTTCTGGGATTTGACTTTCGAAATGATTTCCCATCAAACTGGAAGGTACCGCCAGCAGCAAATCGTAGACCGGTCAACACTTCGACGAGTTCGGTTTGTCCATTGCCCTGCACCCCGGCAATACCAAGTATCTCCCCGGAGCGAACTTCAAACGACACGCCGTTAAGCACCCTGTGCTTGCGATCATCCAAGCAAACAAGTCCATCCACCGAAAGCACAGTTTTTTCCGGATTGGCCGGCATCTTTTCTACTTGTAGTAGCACATCACGACCTACCATCATTGAGGCCAGTGATTTCTCTGTAGATTCATCAGGCATGGTTTCACCCACCATCCTGCCAGCTCGCATTACCATGATTCGATCCGCCACAGCTAGAACTTCTTTCAACTTATGGGTAATAAAAATTATCGAGACACCCTGAGATGTCAAACCACGCATGATCTGGAACAACTCCTGAGACTCATGTGGAGTAAGCACAGCAGTAGGTTCGTCTAAAATAAGTACATCTGCATGACGATAAAGGGCCTTGATGATTTCCACACGCTGCTGAATTCCCACTGGTAGATCCTCCACCGTGGCAGTGGGATCCACTTCCAAGCCATAACGACGCGACAGATCTGCAACCTGTTTCGCTGCCGCACGATGATTGATCAAGCCACCGGTACGAGTAACCTCAGCACCCAGAATCACGTTCTCTGCAACTGTCATGACCGGAACAAGTTGAAAATGCTGGTGCACCATACCAACACCTAGTGAGATTGCATCGCGTGGGTTTTGCAAACGTACCGGGCTACCCTTTACGAAAACCTCGCCTGAATCAGCCTGGTAAAGACCATACACTACATTCATCAAAGTGCTCTTGCCTGCACCGTTCTCTCCAAGAAGTGCGAGAATCTCACCGCGACGAAGCGTCAAGTCCACCCTGTCATTAGCTAACACACCAGGGAATCGCTTGGTGATTCCCTGGGTCTCCAGCACCAGTTTAGAGGCCTGAGAAGTCGGGCTTATGTTACTCGGGCTCATAAGGTCGCCCAATGGCCGCAGGTGGCCGTGCCCGGCCGACGAACCCAGCCAACACTATAACCGTAAGTACATATGGCAACATTCCGATGAACTGATGTGGGATAGTGACATTTCCAGAAAATTGAATCTGAGTTTGCACCGCATTCGCTGCCCCAAACAACAGCGCCGCTGCCCAGCCTCCTAAAGGCGTCCATTTGCCAAAAATCATCGCCGCCAACGATATAAAACCACGGCCATTAGTCATTAGACGCTCAAAGCTCCCGACCGCCTCAAGAGTTAGATACGCGCCCGCCAAGCCGGCCAGCATCCCTCCGATAACTACATTAATGTATCGCGTAGAAATCACGTTTATTCCTAGCGTATCGGCTGCGCTTGGGTGCTCACCGACGGCACGCATTCGCAAACCCCAACGTGTACGGAAAAGGACGACATTGACGACAAACACCAGAGCCACAGCTAAATAAGTAAGGGGGCCATTGTTAAAGAACACATCCCCGATGATGGGAATGTCCGAGAGAACCGGCACGGTAACCGATTGCAGCTTACCTTTGGTGACTGCTCCTGGTTGGTAAAAATACCCAGTCAAACCAACAGCCAAAATATTGATAACGGTGCCACTGATAATTTGGACAACCTTAAAATGAATTGAAAGCCACGCGTGCAGTAACGCCATCAGACCTCCACTGAGTACGGCAACTATCACCGACAAAATAAGATTTCCAGTGAGTACATTTGTCATATATCCCATGTATGCGGCCGTTAGCATCATGCCCTCAATAGCAATATTTATTACTCCAACACGCTCACAGAACAAGCCGCTGAGCGCACCAAGAGTGATTGGCGTCGATTGCCGTAATGTACTCCGCAATACAGCGATAAGAACCAGCGACGAGTCCATTGTCCTAACGTTTCCCCCATCCAGTACTGAGCACGACTTCCTCTTCCTCACCCTCAGCACGAAGGCGATATATGTAACGGATGATCTCGTTTGCCGCAACAAAGGCTAGAATCAAGGCTTGCACAACTTTGATTATCTCGCTTGGAACATGTGCATTTAACTGCATGCGCGTACTACCAGCATCCATCACACCAAACAGCAGCGCCGACAGCACCACTCCAATTGGATGGTTGCGTCCCAACAATGCAATTGCGATACTGTCAAAACCATAGCCGACATTAAAATTGGGGGCAAAATAATAGTTGCGGCCCAACGTCTCTACAGTCCCTGCCAGACCAGCCAGACCTCCAGCAACAGCCATTGTAATAACTGTGTTACGAACGACACTCACTCCAGAATAACGTGCCGCAGATGGGTTGAGGCCTAGCATCCGCAGACCAAATCCAAAAGGAGTTTTCCAAACCAACCACCATATAAGAGCAGCTGCCACTAATGCCAGAATGATACCGAGGTGCATTGGCTCCCGTCCCCATTCCAGTAGGGGAAGCCGAGCACTTTCCGCGATTTCAGCAGTCCGTGGTACTATGTTCATTGGATCTGGATCAACCAAAGGGCCCTGTTTCTGCCCCTCTCCTCCCTTAGAAACAAGCCAGCCTGCGAACACTATACCAATAAAATTAAACATAATTGTCGTGATAACTTCATGCGCTCCTGTAAATGCCTTCAATGCCCCAGGTATACCACCCCATATAGCGCCGGCTATGCAACCAGCCAACAAAGAGAGAAAGACATGTAACCACGGCGGTATTCCTAGAGCAGTTACCCCAATCCAGGCAGCCGCTACCGCACCCATAAAAAGCTGTCCCTCTCCACCAATATTAAAGAGTCCGCCTTTGAAGGCAAAGGCCACCGAAAGGCCACCGAAAACGAAAGGTACCGAGTTCAGGATCGTACGCGCGATTGCTCGTTTACTCCCGAGCGCCCCATCAAGCATGCCCCCATATGCAGCCAAAGGATCATAATTATTTATCATCATAAAAATCGAACCTACTACAATTGCTGTGAAGACCGCAAGTATCGGAATTATCAAACCGCGCGCAAAAGCTGCCGGAATATATCTCCTGAGGATCACACTAGTTATACGCTGCATTAGACCCTTTTCCACAATCTCAACTTAGTAAGCAGCGGGATTATACAATATTGCCTTCCCTCAAGTACATATTCGCACATTATGGTTCCAATACGGTATGTGAATGTATAATTCGTACCATGATTGAAGGTTTACGGAATTTGATGGTCTTTGCAATAGTGCTGGGTGGCTTGATCTTCTTCCATGAGTTGGGTCATTTCCTAGTGGCCATCCGTCTAGGAATCAAAGTAAAAGAATTCGGTCTGGGCTTTCCACCCCGTCTCTTTAGAATTTACCATTGGAGGGGCACCGATTTCACAATTAACGCAATACCGTTTGGGGGGTTCGTGCGCCCTGTAGGCGAAGATGACCCTAGCATAGTCGGTGGGCTTGCTGCCGCCGCCCCTTGGAGGCGCGTGGCAGTGTTGGTAGCCGGATCAGCCACAAACATACTGCTGGCAGTGATTGTACTTACATTTGGTTTCACCACTGGATGGCCAGACCGTGTCGCCATTCTTGAAGTGGCAAAAGATTCTCCAGCTGAGGAAGTCGGACTACAACCAAAAGATATCATTCTTAGAGCAAATGGAGAGACAATCCGCATTCCACCACAACTCGCAGCAATGACTTACGAAAACCTGGGTAAACCGATTTTGCTGGAGATAGAACGGCAGGGTTTCACACAAACAGTAAAAGTGGTACCGCGCACGGAATGGCCTAAGCCACAAGGACCGATCGGAGTGGCACTCTCATGGGAAATTACCTCTTATCCAATTCCACGTGCAGCCTTGCGCGCACTGCAGGAGACGACCTATCAAATTAGCGAAATTGTCGCACTCCCAGCCCAACTAATAACCCGCCAGATTCAGCCCAGCGAAGTACGTTTGGTAAGTCCTGTCGGCCTTAAAGCAATTAACGACCAGGCCGTGGATGTAGCTATGCAGCTTGGACAATTATTCCCCGTTCTTCAGCTCCTAGCATTCGTCAGCCTGGCACTGGCAATAACCAACTTGCTCCCGCTGCCCGCCCTCGACGGAGGACGCATTCTATTCGTACTTATAGAAAAAGTGAGAGGAAGGCGTATTGCACCAGAAAAAGAGGGGCTCGTACACTTTGTTGGGATGGCAATGCTACTAGGATTGATGGTGATGCTTGTAATACAAGACATCATGGACCCAGTATTGCTACCGCAGTGAGTGCATATGCTCTTCCAAATCTTACGGGATCACATACTGCCAATTTTTCTGGTGGTTGGCATCGGAGCAGTTTTCTGGCGCATTTTCCGGCCAGACACCAGGTCACTGTCTCGTATTGCATTCTATATACTTAGCCCGTGTCTAGTATTCTCCAGCCTTACCGGGAACCAAATACCCGCTTCAGAGTTCTGGCAACTAGCTGGTTTCGCCATCACCACTATACTTGCAGGCGGTGCACTAGCTTGGATCGCCGGCCGTATACTACGACTTCCACGGAGCATGATTGCTGCTCTAATGTTGACTTGCATGTTCGTCAACGGTGGCAACTACGGTATATCGCTAAATCTATTCGCATTTGGTGAACATGCTATGGCTCGTGCAGTGGTCTACTGGATTGTCAGTACGGTGGGACTTTATAGCTTAGGCATCTTTATCGCCTCCAGTGGAAGCGTGGGCACGACCAGAGCCCTAAAGTCAATTTTCAAGGTGCCACCAATATACGCGTTGGCACTAGCCGGAATACTAGACTGGCAGGGATGGGTAACACCAGCGTGGGTACAACAACCTGTAGACCTACTAGGCAGAGCTGCCATACCGGTTCTGTTACTCATCCTGGGAATGCAAATCGCTCAGTCCCCCCGGTCTTTGAATTGGCGTTGGGTTGGTCTGGCATCACTAATACGCATGGTTTTGATGCCATTAGTTGCCTTAGGCATTGCCAACATTTTTCATTTGACAGGCACCGCAAAACAAGTGGGAATCATTGAGGCGTCTATGCCCACCGCGGTTATCGTAACAGTTTTAGCGCTTGAGTACAAACTGGAACCGAGGCTGGTAACCGAGGCAGTTATTTTCAGTACACTGGTTAGTCCACTTACGCTTACACCCATTATTGCATTTCTGCAAATCTGAGCACCCGAGAAACACATTGCTGGTATAATCTTTTAGACATCCGTGGCAGACGCTTGGATATACCATCGGATAGTTCTGTTCGACCACGGCGTCCACATTTGCCACCGAGTCGCTGGAAAAACCATCGTCCTTCATGCATAATAATCCCCATCGCGCAGCATGGACTGTGCTAATCGTAGCATTTGCGCTGTTTCTCGGACTTGCAGTTGCTCTACCATTCGGAGTACGCAAACTGTTAGTCAACAGCACACGTGGTCATCACACAGCAATCACACTAGCGGCCGGCACCGTTTATGTGACCCGGCCCAGCGTTGGAGTGCCGGAAGCACTGTTTGGCACTATGGAAAGCCTGTCTGCTGGCGCACGCTTCGAAACAGAAAACGCATCACGTGCTGCCGTTTCGTTCGCCTCACCAGATGACCAAGGTACACTCGGAACAATTCAGCTCTATGGTGATACTCAGGCGACCGTCGTAGAGATGAATACACCCCGGTTTCAGTTTAGTGACAGACCACATCGCATATCAATGAGTCTAACACGAGGACGCCTGCGATCCTCGGTAGCCCTAGGGATACAGCGCCGAGTATTGATGACAATACACACTCCACAGGCAGAGATAACGTTAAAACGTCCAGGAAGTTATTCGGTTGAAGTACAAGAAAATCAGACGCTCGTAGCAGTACGAGACGGTATTGCAACTGTTGCAGCCCAGGGCAGGAACACAGAACTGGCAAACAACGAACACACCACGGTGAGCACGGGTAGTGCGCCCGCTGGAGTACTTCGCGGTGAACGCAACCTAGTTGAAAATGGAAGTTTTTCTACTGCCATTACTAATGGTTGGACTACTTTCCAAAACCGTCAGGACTCGGATGAATCTGCGGGTTCGGTCGAAGCAAAATTACATCAGGGCCGTGCCACGCTTCATTTCAACCGCCGAGGCAGGAACTGGGCTGAAGTCGGCATACGTCAAGATCTCGGTTTAGATGTTCGAGATTTCCAAGAATTACGCCTACACTTCGCCACCTGGTTGGCTTTCCAGAATCTACGCAATTGCGGATCACTAGGGTCAGAGTGCCCACTAATGGTTAAGATTGAATATCAAGATACCGCTGGTAACACGCATGAATGGCTACAGGGATTCTTTTATCTGCGCAGTGGCAGTGCCTCCATTCCAATCCGCTGCGTCACATGCTCTCCTCCCACAGGAGAACATGTTCAAATATCCGTAGGGCGCTGGTATCTTTACGATTCACCGGATTTGCTTAGCATGTTCACTACCGCCGGGAGCCCACCTGCCATAATCAATTCAATCTCGTTCTATGCTTCCGGACACAATTTCGAGAGCTACCTTACTGAGGTGGAGCTGCAGGCAATAGAGTGAGATACACGTTCGCAGCCAGAGATTCTAAGCCAAAAAAAAACATTCTCCGTATAGTTTGCCAACAACTCCAATGAAAAAAATATCTTTTGCGCTCCTCGTGATTATATGCGCCTATTTCTTTGTAGCCGGCCAGCAATTACATTTGCCCGGACTGCACAACGATGAAGCACAGGAAGCGGGCTTGCCAGCGCTGCAAATGGCAAACGGATCAAAAGTATCCGCGTTCCGGAATATCGGAATCGGGCCTCGCCATTTTCCCCTTATGGTACAAGATTACATTGGAGCTTTGCACGCATACTTTACTGTGCCCTTTGTGACGGCACTGGGGCCTAACGCAACTAGTGTGCGCCTACCCGCCTTAATAATCGGTGCAATTACGTTGGTATTGACTTTCGGTTTTACCCGGTTGACATGGGGAAACGGTACGGCACTGCTCTCAACGGTACTGCTAGCTCTTCATCCTTCGTTTGTTTTCTGGAGCCGACAAGGCACACTCATCGCGTCGGTAACGCTGGCATTTGCCATGGCTCTTCTTTGGGCGATTACACAATGGTGCAAACACGGAACAGCAAGATGGGCCTTCTTGGCGGGCCTGCTGGCAGGAGTAGGAGTATATTCAAAAATTATTTTCTTATGGATTCTGGGCGGCATGGCTGGATCTACGCTATTGCTGAATCTACATCGAATGCTTACGGCACGTAAGGGTTTCTGGCCACGAAATCCAACACTCTCATCTATCGTGGCAGTCGTTGCAGGTTTCTCTATTGGCATAACACCCCTGCTAACATTTCATACACTGAGCCATGGTGCTGCACTCAGACCCATCGGACAAATGTTTTCGGCCGACACAGCCGGATGGAGTCAACTATGGGGACGTCTTGACCATTTTGGTGCAGTGCTAACAGCTAAAAATCACTTCTGGTATTTGGGTAGTTCACCGGGAAATCCGCTATGGCTGTGGGCATTCGCCCTTGCCTCATTGGCAATTATAATTCAATTTGCGCTTGGTTTTCGCCACGGTCGTCGCGGATTTGCATTATTCATCCTACTTATACTCGCTGTGCTGGTAGCATCTTTCACCCCAACCCCTGCCGGGCTCTTTCCACACCATCTAGCACTATTCACACCATTGTGGGCAACTTTGGTAGCTGTGGGCTCGACAACCGTTGCTAGAATGACAAGACAAAACCGCCTCGCCTATATACTAATTGCACTAAGCTTGACCGCCCTGATAGCCGGAGATTTAAAAGCCAACCTCCACATGCACCGAGACCTTGCTAAGAGCGGCGGCGAGGGACCACATAGTGACGCTATTCACATACTCACAGCAAAGCTTGTTAGCATCCATCCCATGGACACGGTAGCCCTCGATTGGGGAATAGCACCCCAGGTGAGATACCTAAGCGGTGAACGCATTGCTCCCAGAGAGATATTCGGTTATGGCGAAACTGCAGATGATGGTTTTGGTAAACGACTGCAGCTATTTTTTCAGAAACATGGAACCGTGTACGTACTACACACACCCTCTGAGACAATATTCCAGCGACGCACTGAGTTTATTAAAGAAGCAACCAACCTAGGTTATACGCTGCAAAAACTCGACGTGGTCAGGAATCGTAATGGCATACCTATTTTCGAACTATTTATCGTCAACAAACAATAACGAGGTTACTCATTAGAAAGGACGTCGACCAACCAATGTGGCTATTTCTGAAGCACGGCCATCCTCTTCTCTCCAAACTTCATGAGGGAAATGGGATGAAGCGGATAGGACGAACGAGAAGGCCGCACCCACCCCGCTTACCTCGCGTAGGCGACGGTAATATTCCACATATTGCTGTCCCTTTACCCGAGCAGGTGTCTCACTGGAAGGGTTAGAGAATTCGGTAATAAAAAGGAGCTTATCCGGATAGCGACGTCGATATTCGTCGAAGACCATGCCACCGCTCGGTTTAAGCATGTCGACATCACTGGCCCAATAACAGTGACATCCAATCCAGTCTGCCGACAGCACCGCTTCTTCAGATTGCTGCAAGAATGTCCATGAATCCATACGTTGACCGCTAATGTCCCACCCTGGAGAAAGTCCCGGATACCCCAAAAGAGCATCCGGAAACCGCCCTTTAACACGCTCAAACACTTCCATAAACCAATCGGCGAACTGACTACCATCCTGCCAGGATCGCTGCCAGCCTTCAATCTGTAAATTCGGCTCATTGTGCACTTCATAATGACGTACCCCAGCACGATAAAGTCGCTCCATATCTGCCTCGATCGAAGACACGAAATCAGCTGAACTCACCGTCCGCTCGTGGAACTTACCAAATAACCGTATCATTAGGAAGAGGCTTTCATTTATCTCGCGCAACCTCTTGACGTTTTCCGGAGGCGCGTTGGAAAGTAACTTCACCGCTTCCATACGCGTATCCCTGATCACTGGAAAATCCGGTTCCAACAGCGGGCCGTCGGCGCGGCCATGCAAACCTATCAGACATCGGCCATGTTCCCATGCGACAGTGATGGCCCGACCCGGTAGCTGGCTTGCATCATCAGGAAAAAGTATAAAAGGAGTGGGGTCCACTATGTCATATGGAAAGGGCGTCATCCCGGCTGCAGATGCGCCCTCTTTCTTGAGAGTCAAATGCAGATGTGAACCAGTAGAATTACCAGTAGAATTAGCCAGTCCTATCTGTTCTCCCGCTGCTACATGTTGCCCCACTGTTACTAACGGTCGCAGTAAATGCGCATAGATTGTTCTATACCCATCCTGATGACGCAGGCGTACGTGCTTCCCATAAGGATGGTTGCCCCCTCCATCGTGTACGCGGTAAACCGTGCCCGACGCACAGGCATAAACACCGGAGCGCATTGGAGCACGAATGTCCAAACCCTCATGGCCAGGCAGCCCCCAGCGACGATAGATATCCTGATTGACACCAAAGGATTGAGTAACAGTGAGATAATCCGTCGGCCAAAGCAGTTGAAAACTTTTCCCAACTCCACCAAAACGATCGTCGTTTTCCAAGCGAGAAGCAAGTATGTTCTGCAAATCCGCTGGGGTGGAAGCCTCTACAACATCCAGACGCGCCTCCGGATAATGCTGCCGAAACCAGGCCGAAATGTCGCGCCCGTAAGCTTGGGGTGCATCCGCAACAGTAATTACCTGATGCGGATACATATGTCGTCCCGCCACGGATGGGTCAGAAGTTAGGTTGGCATGGTAGCGCATGACATAATCCCTGGCAGCGGCCACCCAGGTGTAATAATCACGCTTTGGCAACAGGATAATCTGGTACTGCGCCACGGTCACTCTTTTTTAAACAAGTACATGTCAGTACTAATCACAGCGCCAACCACCACAATTGTGGACAAACATTCTCTAGTAGTATCTCCAAATTATAAAACAAGATTATGTATATTCATTCACCACAGTAGCACACAAATGGGTAACACGCATCAGTCAGACAAGCCCTTGTACGCTAAGCAGCAAGACTATGAGCCAGATTTAGACTACAAACAAGTGAAGTTTAATTTCGTAATCAGAAACGGTCAAGGGCTTAGTGACATTTGACTGACACAAAGCTAATGCTATAATCGCTGCGCCATTCCTATAAAAACTTGATGTCACCTGAATTCGATTTTAACTCATTGACTACCTACGTACGCTGGAGTGTTGCCCTGTTGGGTGCCTTTGCAGGGGCTCTATGGCTCGCACTCGTAGTTTGGACTTATCGAGACATGCGCGCTCGCTCTAGAGACATCTTCGCCCAGTTGCTAGCCGCACTGGTAGCAGCTATGCTTCCAATAGCAGGTTTCATCATATACCTGATTCTCCGCCCTAGAGAGACTCTTGCAGAATCGTACGAACGATCTCTGGAAGCAGAAGCACTATTGCAGGAAATTGAGGAACGGCCCTTCTGTCCAGGGTGTAATCGCCCTGCCCACAACAGTTGGCAAGTCTGCCCATACTGTCAGACCATTTTAAAAAAGCCTTGCCCGAGCTGCGAAGCAATGTTGGATCTAACTTGGAATGTTTGTGCATTCTGCGCCACTCCTGCCCCGGGACGTGAAAGTCGTGCTGCCATCGACGGAATCTCCACTGGATAATCAGGTGGCTTTTCGGTAACTCCTGAAAGCGTCCCACCCCGCATAGCGAGCCTTATCTCCTAGCAGACCTTCAATACGCAACAGTTGATTGTATTTGGCAACTCGGTCTGAGCGTGCTGGAGCACCCGTCTTTATCTGGCCCAAGTTGAGCGCCACCGCCAAGTCAGCAATCGTCGCATCCTCAGTCTCTCCAGAACGATGCGAGGCCACAGCCGTCCAACCCGCTTCCCTGCACAAGTCCACAGCAGATATAGTCTCCGAGAGAGTGCCAATCTGATTCGGTTTAACAAGCAGTGAATTTGCGGCACGGGAATCTATAGCATTTTTCACACGACCGGGGTTCGTCACTAAAAAGTCGTCACCCACCAACTGTATTTTGTCACCCAAAGCGATCGCTAGATTTACCCATCCGTCCCAGTCATTTTCGTCTAAACCATCTTCAATAGAAACTATCGGGTACTGCCTTACCAGCTCCTCCCAGAACAAGATCATTCCTTCAGAATCTAAAGAGAGACCTTCAATAGGCAAATTGTATTTTGATGATTCAGAATCGTAGAACTCGCTCGCTGCTGCATCAATAGCTATCCCAACTTGTTCCCCCATAACATAACCTGCACGTTCCACAGCAGTCATGATTATCTCGACGGCCTCTATATTGGCTCGCATCGCCGGGGCATAACCGCCTTCATCTCCTACTAGAGTAAGGTAACCCTGCTCACGCAACACCACATTGAGCATGTGGTAAATCTCCGCAATCCACCGCAAAGCCTCCGAAAATGTCTCTGCACCTAGTGGCATTATCATGAATTCCTGAATGTCCGTGGACTGCCAGGCCGTGTGCGCGCCACCATTGATAATGTTGGCCATTGGCGTAGGTAGCACTTCTCCTAATCCACCGCCCAGGTACTGATAGAGAGCCAATCTCTGCGATTGCGCCGCTGCTTTTGCCACTGCCAAACTCACACCCAGAATAGCATTTGCTCCCAGACGTGATTTTGTATCAGTACCGTCAAGTTCTAAAATAACTCGATCGATTTCCTCTTGCTGTGTAGCATCGCGCCCCTTAATCACTGCAGCTATATCCATCTCTACATTACTGAGTGCCTTCAGAACGCCCTTTCCAGAATAACGATCGGCGTCTCCATCTCGCAATTCCAATGCCTCATGGTCCCCAGTAGAAGCTCCGGAAGGTACGGCAGCTCTCCCAAGCGCGCCGCCCTCCAGACCAACTTCAACTTCTACTGTAGGGTTTCCTCTAGAATCTAGAATCTCACGTGCCTCGAGAGTTACAATGGAAGCACTCATCATAATCGCATGACCGATTTCACAGTCCGATGATCAAACGAGCCAATCCCTTGGCTCGTTTGATCATCCAGATCCAGAGTGTCAGCTGATACAGCACTTACACCCATTCTATATTGTAAATTTAGTTTTACGTCCTATATTGCCAATCATAAATTTACAAATTGAAGCCCTCCTCCCCATGAAGCGAAAGATCAAGACCTTCATCCTCCTCCTGCTCAGATACGCGAAGACCAACGATGGCATCGACGATTTTCAATATAACAAAAGTGACGATACCGGAGTATATAAGCGTAGCGAAAGCCCCAATAGCCTGAAGTCCCAACTGCTGACCGATGTCTAGATTTGATATTGACCCACCCAGAGCCACGGAGGCAAATACGCCAGTCATGATAGCACCGACGAATCCTCCGACACCATGTACGCCGAAGACGTCAAGCGCGTCATCGTATCCAAATCTGCTTTTGACGCTGTATACAGCCCAGTAACAAATGGCGCTGGCAGCGAAACCTATAGCCAGAGCACCCACAGGACCCACATATCCGGATGCAGGAGTGATAGCCACCAGGCCCGCTACGGCGCCACAGGCTAAGCCAACGCCGCTAGGTTTACCTTGACGGCTCCACTCAATGAACATCCATGTCAAAGTCGCAGTAGCGGTAGCGATTTGGGTTACAGTCGCAGCCATCCCGGCGACGCCATCAGCCGCTAAGCCGCTTCCGGCATTAAAACCAAACCAGCCAACCCAGAGCATGGCAGCGCCCACCATAGTAAGAACCACGCTGTTGGCGGGCATACGAGTTGTCGGATAACCTTTGCGCTTGCCAAGAACAATTGCAGCTATCAATCCAGCAATACCAGCGTTAACGTGTACCACAGAGCCCCCCGCAAAATCTAGCACACCTAGCTCAGCCATCCATCCCCCTGGGCCCCAAACAGAGTGACAGACTGGCAAATAAACAAAGGTAAACCAAAGGCCCATGAACCACAGAAAAGCAGAGAATTTCATTCTCTCAGCAAAAGCCCCTATAATCAATGCTGGTGTTATGATGGCAAAAGTCAACTGGAAGAACATGAAAACCGTCTCGGGGATAGTACCCACCACCGATCCAACATCAACATTGTTTAGAAAGGTTTTCTCAAATCCTCCTATGACGAGACCGGGGCTTCCTCCGAACGCAACGCTGTAGCCGTACACGATCCAGAGTACTGTAATCAGTGCAACAACCGCTAAGTTCTGCATCATGATTGAGAGCACGTTTTTTGCACGTACTAAGCCCGCATAGAAAAGTGACAGTCCTGGAATGGTCATGAAAAGCACCAGAACACTCGCAGTGATTATCCAGGCCGTGTCACCAGAGTCAATCAGCGTCCCTTCTGCTGCGAGTGCAGTGTGTGGCACGCCAGCTGCTAGCAATCCTAGAACAACTGCAATGAGCAGTTTGTGTGAAAACAATTTATTTAACATATTCATCTGATTTAGCTCCTTTGATTTCTTGTGTACTTATATCTCAGCCTTATAGTCGAAATTACTAATTTTTTGCACATAAAGGTATTCGAGTTGTTGAATGGCAATCTGATACTGTATTTCATGAGATCTTTTGTTTTCATAGCATAGTAGAACATTGGCACCATTAATTAAAGATGCCTTCCCGCAGTTCCTTGTAACGCGGTGAAGGCGTCCCGGCCTTCTTCGAGAATTAAAATCGTCAATTATGGATTAAGTTTCACCTAGCACCGTTGTTGTGATATTTGTTAAGATTCCTTGTCTCGATGCATACGACCTGGTAAAATAACGAATAGACTAAAAAGTGCGGCGAAGCCGACTGCTCCAAAAAGTACTTCCTTGTTTCCCCTCCTTAAACATAAATCGCCTCCGCGCATTATATAACTTGCGTCGAAGGCGTCTTGGCCTTACAGTGCTTATCTTGTTGTTACGTTGGACGGATTATATCATACCTACATTTTTTTTTCAAGCTTCGCATTGCTACCTCTCTGTTTAGCCGCTCACCAGTTTTTCTCTTAGGGCAGGTTTGAGGTACCCAAACGTACGACAACTAGTTGTGATTGCTATAACACTCAAACCTACAGAAAGTTTTCTTTCTGTAGATAGTTTTCATAACTAAAGATTCAATTTCATAAGAAAAATAACTACTGATTGGTAACGAGTAACACGGCATCGTCTTACTTATTCTGGCAGTGAATATACACTCTCAATTAACGAGTAGGAAAGCTAACACATGCCAATAGCAAATAACTACCGCTCTCGCTAACAAAATCTGCGGCCGCAGATTTTACTTGCTGATCCTCTTGATATGAGTGTATATTATGAAGATGCTTAATTTGGATACCAGCCTCCAAGATGTACTCTGTGTCATTTCTCCCTCCTGACACGAAGTATGATTACTTAAATATTACGCATCAACCGCGCTATATCTCGAGCCCGATCCGGCGCTAGACCGAAGTGTTCACCACTTCGGAGGTGGCCCTCTATTTCAGACACAGGGAGATGTCGCAGAAGTTCCTGATCAGCACAAAGAGCTTGTGCGAGAGTATTCGGGTGTCCCCTACGAACTTCTTCCCATACACGCATAGCGTGGTCACGAATATACGCGTGCATTTGCTGCCGGTCTGCACCAGCTTTGCACAGTGCCATCAGCAATGGCTCGATAGCAGTGAATACACCAAAGGTCCGCATGTTTGAGGACATAGCGACCTCATCGAATTCCAGTCCACGTAGCAATCGCGTTGTTGTACGCAGAAGTTCGTCTGCAATGAGAAAAGCCTGCGGAAGCATCAATCGGCGGTTGGCGGAATCATCCAACGTACGTTCCAACAACGAATGTGCTGCGTTATCCCAAGCTACCCGCGGCATCGCAGCTAGATAACGAGCCAGACTGTCAATTTTCTCGGCACTAATCGGGTTGCGCTTGAATGGCATCGCAGACGATCCAACTTGCTTGTCTCCGAACGGCTCAAAGACTTCTCCGATAATAGGTGATTGTAAGATACGCAAATCAAAAGCGAAACGGTAAAGTGTGCCTCCCAGGCCGGCAAGTGCGTTTAGCACCATCCAATCCTGTTTACGCGGGTAAGTCTGAGTAGCTGCAGTAAAAGCCTCTAGCCCAAGTGACGCCATGACACGTGCTTCCATGTCAGCCGCGCTAGCATCGGTTCCTGACAGCAATGCAACGAAGGAGGCGGATGTACCCACAGCACCTTTCATGCCTTTTCCGAGTAAACTCGCAGCCAAACGTGAAATCTCGGAGTAATCACTAAGCAAATCCTGTCCGTACTGCGCCATGCGATAACCAACTGTGGTCGGCTCTGCGGGCTGCAAATGGGTAAAACCCAACACAGGAGTGTCTGACCAAAACTCAATCAAGTCGGCCATCTTCTCACACAGGCCACGCATTTGGATGCACAGTAATTCCAGTCCCGAGCGAACGCGCAGCACATCTACATTATCGAGAATGTCAGTCGAAGTAGCTCCCATGTGCAGCACTGACCCGCCTGACTGACATTGCTCCGCGAATGTCCGTAATTCGGCCATAAGATCGTGCTGGATTTCATTTTCGATAGCGCTGGTACGCTCGATATCCACATCATCAACGTGCGTCCGAAGATCGTCTAATTGTTCCTCGCTCACCAAACCTGCTTCGTGCTGCGCTTCCGCCAAAGCCACCCAGACACGCCGCATAAGTCGTCGTCTATGCGTCTCGCTCCAGAGATGACGCATTTTTGAACCACCATAACGCCACGTCAAAGGTGACAGAAAAGTGTCGTGCGAAAAAGTCATACTTTAAACATTGCTCTGCGTTCCGCACCAACTGAGACATATCGAATAGGAACTCCCGCGAGCTCTTGCAATCTTTCAAGGTAACAACGCGCAGCCTCAGGTAGATTATCCCAGGTTCGCACACTAGTAGTATCCTGCTGCCACCCTTCCCAACACTCTAGCACCGGCTCTACTTGTTCAAGTACATGCGTATCAGGCACGTGCTCTATACAAGTTCCATCAGGAAGACGGTAGGCCTTACACAATTTGATTTCCCGGAAAGTATCTAGCACGTCCAGTTTAGTCACAGCGATTTCAGTCATTCCATTCAGCCAAGCCGCATGCCGAACAGCGACAGCATCATACCAACCGGTTCGACGCGGGCGCCCAGTGGTTGCACCATATTCGCGCCCTATATCACGCAAGCGGACACCTACACTATCAGTCAATTCACCTGGAAAGGGACCAGCCCCGACGGACGTTTGATAAGCTTTAGCTACACCGAGAACATTAGTGATCTGCTGCGGTGGCAATCCGGCACCAACAGCCGCAAACCCTGCAATAGGATTAGATGAGGTTACGAATGGATATGTACCCCAATCCAAATCCTTCATGGCACCCAGCTGTCCCTCTAGCAAGATTTTTTTTTCATTCCTGAGTGCCTGGCGCAACAACGGTATTGGATCAACTATACGCCCAACTAGTTTATCTGCCCAATCTGAGCATTGTGCTAACAACGAGTCTATCTCTATCGGATCCGATCCAAATTGGGATAGGGTACGATTGACACTGGATAACGATAGCTCCAAGCGCGCACGCAAATATTCCGGATGCATCAAGTCGCCGATACGGACACCAGAACGAGCAGCTTTCTGACGATAAGCCGGCCCAATCCCACGACTGGTAGTACCGATTTGATGATCCCCGCGTGCCTCCTCCTCGATTGCATCTAAAACACGATGATGTGGAAGTAGCATCTGCGCTCGGTTCGTTAATAGAAGACGTGATGTGTCAATACCTGCTGCTTCCAATTCGGCCAGCTCCCGCAGCAAAGCGGCCGGATTGATTACCGTACCCGCGCCAATGAGACAGGTAACACGAGAATGAAATATTCCGGAAGGTACTAAGTGTAGGCGAAACTCACCATGCTGGTTGACTACAGTGTGACCAGCATTGTCTCCGCCCTGAAATCGAATCACAATATCAGTATCTTCGGCGAGAAAGTCCACAATACGTCCTTTTCCTTCGTCTCCGTATTGTGCTCCCACCACAGCAGTTACTGGCACATAAACCTCCAACTACGATACCCATATACAATCGTGCAACGGACAATTATAACTGTTATCCCCGTAAGTACGTATAACAGGCCGCACAAAATTAAAAACCACTTAAAACTAAAGAACGCCCAAGACAAGGCGTTCACGCTGCTGACACTAATTCAAAAACCTTACTCCTTCTTGTTATTACCCGTGCCTGTGCTGCTAGCCTCCTTGCTGTTGGAGTTTTGAGATCCAGTATTATTGCTTTTTTCGGCACCGGCATCACTAGCACTGGTCTTCTCCGCAGTACCGTCACCTTCAGACACGGTTTCTTTCTTGCCTGGCTTTCCAGCAGAGTTAGAACCTTTGCTGTCCTTCACATACCATCCAGAGCCTTTGAAAATAATGCCTGCTGGCTGTATAAGACGAGTGACAGCCTGATTCTCGCATTCCGGGCACACCTCAACAGGGTCATCAGTGAACCGTTGCATGCGCTCGAATTGCACGCCACAACTATCGCAACGATAAGCGTAAACAGGCATTGTATTCCTCCAGCTCTCCGTCGCACTCCGGACAGAGTTTAGCTACCACAGCCGAAACATTATACAGCAAATCCACATACATTGTATCCTGTACTCTAGCAAAAATTCACGACTATAATGGAGCCATGAACATTGATCTTTGGAATATTTGGCATAGAGGAAGAATATTGAGTACAGCTGCGGGAATATGTTTTGCAATTAACGCATGTGTTAACCCTCCTTCTCATTCTGCCACCAACGATCTCCAGCCGACAGCTGTACTCCGTAGCCTGCCGGCCATGACTAAGGCTACGCAAATGTTAACACCTTCATTCGTAGCGCCAACTCCTGCGCCGATCGGGCCGACAGCCACCCCTCACACTTATAGCATTCGCTCGGGAGATACCCTAATTGTCATCGCGGACGAGCACGGAGTTACATTGGAAGCACTGCAATTGGTTAATTCAGGTATCGACCCACTTGCCTTACAGGTGGGACAAAAGCTAATTATCCCATTTGCCGGTGCAGACGCGACTACAGGATACCTCCCATCACCAACACCAATTCCACTTATCCTTAGCGCCTTTAACTGTCATCCAAGCCCATCGGGGGGACAGCTTTGTCTCGGAGAAGCTCATAACAATAGCGGGAAGCCTGTTATAAATCTTGCTGCGCAGGTTACATTAGTACTTCAGGATGGCACACTAGGTCCAAGTCAAGTAACATTCGCAGCCGCGGAAATCGTGATGCCAGGCGAGAGCACACCTCTCGCTGCTCGCTTCAAGGATGTGGGTGCCGCGTGGGGTGCGTATGCCCAGATAGTAGCAGCCCAAGACGGTACCGCACTTGCCGAGCGTTTTATAAGACTCACGATAAATTCAGCTTCCGGCAATATGTCTACAAATGGATACTATACGGTGGACGCTGAAATTGAAAATGACACTCCACAGGAGGCTCTCGCAATAGTGGCTCTAATCAGTGGTTACAACTCTACTGATGAGCTGCGATCTTTCCGTATTCTCGAGCTTGATCAAGGACTGCCGTCGGGCAACAGCACCAAGATAAAGGCAACTTTCACCGTGCCAGCTAAAGAAATAAGCCGGTTCGAAATTAGCGCAAGTGCTCGCTCAAAATTACCATCACAGTAGAGATGCTGCGCGCAACTTTTGAGTTTCTTTACAGATTGCTTTCGCACCGAGAATTACTTGGTGCTGAAAACCTTCCTGATTCGGGCGGATGCCTCCTAGCAGTAAACCATATGAGTCTTGTAGATGCCCCCCTGATTTACACTCTCGTGAAACACCCTCGTGTCGCCGGATTCGTCGCAACAAAATATCGTCGAATATTCTTTTTTCGCTGGATTCTCAATCATGCCGGGGTAATCTGGGTGCGCCGAGGAGAAGCGGATCTTTCTGCGTTAAAGAAGGCGCTCAAGGCACTACGCAGCGGAACAATGCTAGGTGTGGCACCAGAGGGTACG
>JAKUPR010000003.1:0-6084 GCA_022450585.1 Anaerolineales bacterium
CCTCAACCTCAAGAGCAACATCATGAGGAACCTCAAGAGCAACATCATGATCCAGCTGGTGCTGATCCAGGTGGGGGTGCTCCAGGTGGTGGTCATCAAGGTCCACCACCACAGTAGATGTAGAGAGAGACAACCCTATCATCTAGAGCAAAGGGCCGGCATTTTACTTTTAGATATATAGTGTATGGGATGTACCCATCAGTTTAGTTGAGGGCATCCAGGACGTAGTAGGTGCACAGATCAACTCTGATCAGATGTAGAGCTCTATCATCAAAAGTTCCTTTCCTTTAATTCGTGGTAATTGATCAGTATAATGTTCGGAGATCATTGGACTAGCAAAACGGCTGTGATATTTGACGGACAATGTACCTTATGTGTTCGATCTATGAGGTTATTAGTTTTCTTTGACTGGTTCCGTCGTTTTGTTTGTCTTGACTTTCGGCAGGAGAGGGTCCGTATGTTGATCAGGTGCGTGTCTGCCGAGCAGTTTGAAGAGCAAATGGTGCTCATCACATCGCTTGGGGAAAAAAAATTTGGGTTCGAGGCTTGGCGTTACATTGTTCGGAGGCTTCCCTTGTTTTTCATCCCGGCCCACTTATTATATTTACCTATTGTTTCACAAATGGGTGATAGGCTTTATAGAATGATTGCACGCAGTCGTTTAGGACTAGTACATTGTCCGCCAGGCCAATGTACCGATACTTATACTGCTTCGGGTTTCGAACTTGATCTTGAAGGACCTGTATTGGATGGCATTCGGATTGCAAACAATAGAATGGCGGAATAAATAGAGTGTGGCTTGCGTTCAATGCTACAACCAGGCTGAGATTCGTGTGATCGCTTCTTCGATGTTGGGCGTCGGTGTGCTCAGCGAGATTCGAAAGTAGCCTTCGCCACACTCACCGAAGAATGATCCGGGTGTAACTGAGACGCCGACTTCTTCCAGTAGTGCACTGGCAAACTCAGCTGATTGTCTCCCCTCAGGAATCCGTGACCAGACATACATTGCGGCTTGCGGCTTGTAGGCAGTCAGGCCAGCCTGAGACAAACCATTTAACACTATGTCACGGCGTTCCTGGTAAACCGTATTACGCTCGGAGAACCAGCTCTGATCCCCGGTTAGGGCAGCAATCCCTCCATCCTGAGTCACAAGAAAATGGCTAGAGTCCAGATTACTTTTTAGAGAATGGAGTGCAGCAATTGCTGGCGCATGTCCACAAGCCATTCCCAAACGCCATCCAGCCATGTTATAGGTCTTGGATAGCGAATTGAACTCGACTGTCACCTCTCGTGCACCTGGTACCTGCAGTAAGCTGGGTGCCTGATATCCGTCATAGGTAACATGTAAATACGGTGCATCGTGGCATATCAGAACATGGTGCGTCTGTGCAAAATCGATAAGATCTGTGAAGAATGCATCCGAAGCGATTGCGCCAGTTGGGTTATTGGGATAGTTGACCCATAAAAATTTCGCCCGCTCTCGTACGTCTGCTGGAATCGTGCTCAGATTTGGCAGGAAATGATTTTGCTCGAGGAGCGGCATGGTTACTACCTCGGCGCCAGCAAATCGGGCTGCACTAGCATAAACTGCGTAACCTGGGTCTGGTACCAGAGCTACATCGCCAGGTCCCAAAAAGGCCATAGACAAATGAAACAGGCCTTCCTTGGATCCGATCAGCCCAATTACCTCTGACTTTGGATTTAGTGTCACTCCAAAATGCTGGTCGTAATAATTAGCAACTGCTTTACGAAAGTCAGGAGAGCCACCCAATGGGGAGTATCCGTGGCGATCATGTTGGTCGGCTGCCTGTTGTAACTTCTGGACAATGAACTGTGCGGGTGGCATGTCAGGCGAGCCCATGTCCAAACGGATCACATCTGTTCCTTGCGCTCGCATCTCAGCGATCCTTGCCCCAAGCTTGGCGAAGAAATATGGTTTGATGGTGCCCATGCGGTCGGCAATTCTCATGACTTATCCTTGGTTTCCGTATTTTAACCGCCTGCTCCTGGGGTGGGCAGAATCAGTTTGCCCCAGTCGTATGGCGAGTGGTGTGTGATGGTCCATTCACCCCCCTGTTGTGTGCGCTCAGAGGACAGGCCGTTGGTATGGAACCATGTTTTTCCGGGTCGTAATGGTACCGAATTGTTGAGCGGATCTACCAAAAAGGGCATGTCGGCGCTATCCATTCGTACCCAGGTGACGGATTATGCTTGCCCATCTCGGAAGATTAGCGCCGGACCGCTGCCCCAAAGTTGGATCTCTGTGGCAAAGGCGGCATGGATACCATCGGCCGCGTAATCTTCCGGTACATTTGAATCAACAACATGATTGGCGAAGAGGATCACGATGTTTTCCGCAGTGAGTTGGGTTCCAGTGTTTGCGTCATAGTGTGGCACTATTTCTGCTGGGGATGTTTCTGCCCAACGCATGTAATTGCTGTCAGCTGCGTTGTAACGCCATTCGGAATATGCCTCGCGACTGTAATCGACGCGTACGCGTGTTCCAGCACCTCCTCCGGCAGGAGTGATACTCTGAAATGCCAATCCTTTGATGGAGGGTGTTGTGTTTATCTCTAGTGCGCTCAGTGTTTGCCAAACATCGGCTGTGGAAGCGAAAACCGCGTTCGCACTCTGGCCTTCGCGGCAAATCGGTGGACAGCCGAAGCCAGTGGATTCAGTGATCACGGCTGGGTACCAGCTTTTTTGCTGTAGCCGTTCCAACGTACCGTCAGACATTCCTGAGGCCACCAGTGCGCCGGAGAACATTTCGGTTAGGGTGGTGTCAATCAGGCGCGCTGAGCGAATGGATCCAACGCGGCCAGAGTCCTTGGAGTAAAAGATTGCTGTGAAACGGGTGGTACCGCCCTCGGCGTAGTGCTCCCAAACTAGGTCAGCAGCTGCTAGACCGGATTGTGGTCGCACAGTGCGTGGAAAATTGGATACCTTGATAGCCAGTGGTCTGCGCTGCAGCACTGTGATATCAGCTACCGGGAGTCCATTGAGAGGATTTACCCCTGCCGGATAAGTGTGAGGCCCGATCAAATCTTCCGTAGTACTGGTAGTTCTGGTAGGACTGGGTGGTTGTGTAACCGTAGGGTTGGTCGATATAGCGGTGGAAGTCAGTGCCGGTGGCGCAGTGGCGCTTATCTGTATGCTCGCCGCTGGAGCAGTTGGGACTGACTTTTCTTCCTGTATAGCTTGTGCCTCTATGGTTGGTGTTTGTGTTGGGGCAATCGCAGTATATGCCGGTAGCTTCATGATGTCAGGTGTGACTTGCTCAGGATCGTCGCCGCAGGCAGCCAAGATTAAGCATGTACACACGATGGCCCACCTCTTGGGGATGTTATTAGGGTTGCAGTTCATGCTGTGTTCGTTAGCGCTCGAAATTCGCTAGCCATGTGTAGTTCAATCTGAATATCCAAGCGCTGCCGCCCGATGTAGGTGTATCTTTGAGTGGGAAAACCTGGGATTTACCCTTACCTTTCGGTCGCATCCATTTTCCTAGCACTGTGTCACCTCTTTTATGTTTCCCTTCAGCATCTGCAAAAAATAGATGAATCATCTCGTGTATCCATATTCGTATCAACGACAGATCTGACCACCCGTTGACGTCAAGCTTTTCCGCATTGATGCGGCTGCTGGCTCGGGTCCGCTTAATGTCAGCACAATAGGAGCAATATCAGTGCCAACGTCCTGTATACACTAATTTGGCCGTGTGGAGATTTTGTTTTGGATTAGTCTGGCATGTGAACGGGATGCGCGAGTACAGGTCTGAAAAACTTCCTAGTTGTGCCCCCACGGAGATTCGAACTCCGGTCTTGGCCTTGAAAGGGCCACGTCCTGGTCCCCTAGACGATGGGGGCAATTGGTACGGGCGGCATTCTACCATGTACTGAAAGTTCGGGTCAAGATTTATGCGTGCCTAAATTGGCAATTTTGAGTTGTTCGGTGCTTATTTCTATGCTGGTTGTCTCTTGGTGTTGATTCGTACATACAGGTGATTATGGTAGACTTTGGCCGACTAGCTCTGTGAAGAAGGAGAAAAATGGAAAAGGGCATACAGAAGTTGAAAGGGTTATTGGCGGAAGTGGTGGATTTACAGCGCTCTGCTGCGGTTCTTGCCTGGGAGCAGCAAACTTATATGCCTCCTGGGGGTGCATCTGCGCGCGCAGAGCAATTGGCCACATTGGGAGGGTTGGCTCATCGAATGTTTGTTACGGATGAAATTGGTGGACTCTTAGCCGAACTTGAGCAATCTGCAGGGGATTGGGGGTATGATTCTGACGAAGCCTGCTTGCTACGTTTTATCAAACGCAGGTATGAGCGTGAGCGGCGGATTCCCACTGACTTAGTTGCGGAACTGGCACGTACTACGGCGATTGCACAGGAGGTTTGGGTGCAGGCACGCAAGGCCGCGGATTACCCGATGTTCAAGCCGTACTTGCGAGATGTTCTCTCCCTGCGTCGGCAGCAGGCCGAGTGTCTGGCTCCATATGACCACATCTATGATCCTCTTCTAGATGAGTATGAGCCGGAAATGAAAACAGCTGAAGTGCGTGCGATGTTTGCGTCCATCAAGGACGATCTTGTCGAGCTGGTAGGCACCATAAGTGAGCGTGCTGATGCTGTACGAGATGAAGCGCTGCATGGTGATTTTGATATTGAACGGCAACGTGTGTTCGGATTGGAGGTGGCGCAGAAGTTTGGATACGACCTTGAGCGTGGTCGTCAGGATGAGGCTCCTCATCCTTTCTGTACTCACTTTTCAAGCGATGATGTGCGTATTACCACTCGCTTCGACCCAACTTTTCTGCCTTCAGCGCTTTTCGGAACCTTGCATGAGACTGGGCACGCGCTCTATGAACAGGGTGTGGATCCAAGATTGGCGCGTAGTGGGATGGATACAGGAATATCGCTAGGAGTGCACGAATCACAGTCGCGCCTGTGGGAGAATCTAATAGGGCGTAGCCGACCATTTTGGCGCTATTTCTTCCCCCAGTTGCAGGCGGTTTTCCCGGACGCGTTGGCTAATTTAGATTTGGAGTCTTTCTACCGGGCCATTAATCGGTCGGCACCATCTTTGATCCGTGTAGAAGCAGATGAGGTCACTTACAATCTGCACGTCATCATTCGTTTTGAACTAGAGTTGGATTTGCTCACTGGTATGTTGGATATTGATGAACTTCCTGGAGCGTGGAATGAAAAGTATCAGCGCTATCTCGGTATTTCTCCGGAAAATGATGCTGAGGGTGTGCTGCAGGACATTCATTGGTCAATGGGAGCTATCGGTTATTTCGCTACATATTCAATAGGGAATTTACTGTCTGTGCAGCTCTTTAATTGTGCGCGGGAGGCGCTCCCAAATCTGGATGCTGACATTGCTGCTGGAGATTTCGATTCTCTGTTAGGTTGGCTACGTGATAACATCCATCACCATGGTAGTAAGTTTACACCGCGTGAATTGGTGCAGCGGGTGACAGGTGGCGACATGGATGCGCGTCCATACATGGCTTACCTACGTGAAAAATACAGTGATATTTACGATTTGTGAGATTGGGGATATTCTCACAATCCGATTGGGTGCCAGGTGGTTTTTATGTCCTGCGTACGCAGGATGGAGTACGGGCTGAGAGCTTCCGTTCCCTCCCATTCTGTTGTCCCGCAAACCGTTACTCGCTTGACGTTATCGGCAGCACTATTCTCGGCTAGAGTGATTTCATCCCTGTCATCCCCAAAGTACACGAGAGCGTTTACGTCCATATGTGCGGCAAACTGTTCTAGCAGCTCTGAGCGAAAACCTGTTAGCAAGTTTACTGTTCCTGACGGAATGTCGGATGTGTGCAGAGTTTCCGCTAGTGATACTGCACATAGCGGATAATCTTTTGCAGCTAGCACGACACAGGTGTTTCCTCCAACGATCACCGGTGCGAGAGATGCCAGAAGCCCGAGTAATCCGGATTCGCGCGGGGCAACAATCGCTACCACACCGAGAGCTTCTGGAACGGTGAAATTGAAATAGGGAGCGGCTACAGGATTCACGCGACTGAAGATTTGGGTATATTTGTCTGCCCAACCGGCATAGTA
>JAKUPR010000003.1:6094-57065 GCA_022450585.1 Anaerolineales bacterium
AGCAGATCTATTGCTCGAGCGACTTCCTGGTGCGCTGCGGGCGAGCTCGCTCCCTGTAGGCGCAGCTCCTCACAGAATTGGGCGCTGCGCCCCTCAAGCATTTCTGCGCAGCGATAGATAATCTGACCGCGATTGTAGGCGGTCCGGCTGGACCATCCCTGGTGCGCGCTGCGAGCTGCGGTTACCGCGTCACGGAAATCCTTGCGCGAGGCGCGGCATATATTCGCTGTAGCAGCGCCATCTGGCGCTTCCCAAGAGAATGTGTGCCCAGATTCGCTCCTTGGGAACTTTCCGGCGATGAAAAGTTTGTGTGTTTTGCGAACTTCTATCCTATTGTTCATAATAGTTGCTGCTACCCGTCTAAGCGTACGTATGGCATCAGCCCCTCCACTCCACCCTCGCGTCCCATACCGCTCTCCTTGTAACCTCCGAATGGCGACGTTGGATCGAATTTGTTAAAGGTGTTCGCCCAAATTACCCCAGCGCGTATTTCACGCGTGACCTTGAAAATTTTTGCACCCTTGTCTGTCCATACTCCGCCGGAAAGACCGTAGGGAGTGTTGTTGGCCTTTTCGATGACTTCATCAACTGTTCGGAAAGTTTGCACTGCGAGTACCGGACCGAAAATCTCTTCTTGTACTACACGGTGGGATTGGGAGACATTGCTGAACAACGTGGGAGCGTGCCAGAAACCGTTGTCCGGAAGATTGCATTTGGACTGATACACTTCTCCGCCCTCCTGCTTACCGATTTCGACAAAAGCTTGAATCCGTTCGAGTTGCTCGCGTGAGTTGATTGCGCCTATGTCAGTATTCTTGTCAAGCGGATTTCCTACGATGAGCATCTCCATGCGTTCTTGCAGCTTTTTGATTACTTCTGCGTAAACGCTTTCCTGAACGAACAGGCGCGATCCAGCGCAGCATACATGTCCCTGATTGAAGAAAATGGAGTCGATGATTCCTTCCACTGCTTGATCTAAGGCAGCGTCTGCGAAGATAATGTTGGCGGCTTTGCCGCCGAGTTCTAAGGTGTAACGTTTGGTGCTCCCTGCTAGTGTTCGCATGATTTCTTTGCCCACTGCTGTCGAGCCTGTGAAGGCGATTTTGTCCACGTCGGGGTGGCGTACTAGTATCTGACCGGTCTCTCCGCCACCGGTGACTATGTTCACCACTCCGGGCGGAATCCCGGCCTCGCGTACAATCTCTGCTAGGACCATAGCAGTAAGAGGCGTTGTCTCAGCAGGCTTGAGAACTAGTGTGTTTCCAGCTGCGAGTGCAGGCGCAAGTTTCCATGCAGCCATCAATAGTGGGAAGTTCCACGGGATAATTTGTGCTGCCACTCCTATAGGCTGTGCGCTACGACCGGGGAATGCGTAATCAAGTTTGTCTGCCCATCCGGCGTAATAGAAGAAATGTGCAGCAGCAAGGGGCACATCAACGTCACGAGATTCTCTAATTGGTTTGCCGCCGTCCATAGTCTCAATCACGGCTATCTCGCGTGCTCGCTCCTGAATCATACGCGCAATCCGGAAAATAAGTTTTCCGCGGTCAGCTGCCGGCATGGGTGACCATGTGTGAGTGTAGGCTTCACGGGCTGCTTCTACTGCACTCTGTATATCAGCTGCACCGGCTTGTGGTACCTCAGAGAGTTTTTCCTCTGTGGCTGGATTGATAATCTCAAGGTAATCTTTGGTCTGGGACGGTTGGTACTTTCCACCGATGAACAAATTGTAACGGTCCCGGAGCTTTACCTCGGTGCTACTCTGGGGCGCTGGGCTATAGCTCCAGTCGGTGTCAAAATCTAGTGTGGTTTCTTTGTCTGACATGTTTATGTTTCAGTCGATAGAAAAGTAGTTAGGCGATTGATAAATTCCTGTGGATTGTTTGACAATTTGCATGAGGACGTCATTGGCCAGTGAGCTAGCTCCAAATCGGAAAAGATCTGGGGTGAGCCAGGCTTGCCCAAGTGTCTCGCGCAGCATGACAAGATACTGGATTGCTTGCTTGGCTTTGCTGATCCCACCGGCTGGTTTCAATCCTACTCTCCTGCCGCTCTCGTGGTGGTAATCGCGTATTGCCTGCATCATCACCAGCGTTACCTCTGGAGTGGCCGCAGGTTGCACCTTTCCGGTAGAGGTCTTGATGAAATTAGCTCCGGCTCTCATCGCTAGGTAGCTGGCAGCTCGGACATTGTCGAGTGTTACTAGCTCCCCAGTTTCTAGTATGACTTTGAGGTGTGCCTGCCCGCATAATTCCTTCACGCGAGCGATTTCTTCAGCAACGTAGTCGTGCTCACCACTCAGCAAGCGTCCGCGCGATATTACCATGTCGACTTCGTCAGTGCCATCCTGCACTGCTTGATTGACCTCTGCCAACTTGGTCTCTAGAGTCGCCATCCCGCTGGGGAATGCCGTTGCTACCGCTGCTACCTTGACACTGCTACCGCGCAATGCTTCTTTCGCGACTTTTATCATTGGAGCATAAACGCAAACCGCGGCTACGTGTGGAATACCAGGGAACTTTTCGTGCAGATGAGTAGCCTTGTAACAGAGCTGACGAACCTTACTCGGGGAGTCTCGTCCCTCAAGTGTGGTCAGGTCAATCATGCTTAAGGTGAGAGTAAGTGCATGCAATTTGGATTTTTGTTTAATGCTGCGCGCCTTTAGTCGCTTCACTCGCTCTTGTACGCCAATTTGGTCAACTGTGTGCATGGGTCTGAGATTGTTCATACTGACTAAACCGGACTCCGATAAGGACTAACAATACGCCAATCCTGTATGGGGAAATAGACGGCCCAGACCTTTCCTACAATCTGCTCAATAGTTACTGGGCCTATGTGAGTAGCCCGGGAATCTTTCGAGAAGTTACGGTTGTCACCTAACACTAGGAATTGTCCAGTTGACAGTTGCCAACGTTGTGTTTCTGTTGGGTGCATGGGCTCATGTAGGTAGGGCTCAACCATTTTATCTCCATTTACATAAAGATCCCCAGCCTTAATTTCAACGGTGTCTCCGGGAACGGCGACGATTCGTTTAATCAAATCTGTTTGTCCCGAACGCCCAATTAGGTTTTCCCACCAATTTGACGGAGGTGTTGCTGTTGGGAAGAACACTACCACATCGCCGCGCACAGGTGTATTAAAGCGGTAGCTCATCCGATTGACGATAATGTATTGTCCGTTCTGAAAGCTGTCTTTCATGCTTTCGCCTTCGATGCGGAATCGTGCGGAGATTGTGTTCACGATGACGAAAATAGCCGCGGCTAGCAGCACGGTCTCAATTAGCTCGCGTATTACCCTCATGATAAGTGGGCGTTGACGTGGGTGCCCTTGCGATTGTGATTGTGTCATAGGGAGTACGTAATCTGCCTAAATTATATCTGACTTTAGAATTGACTTACCCATCGCAATAAAGAGTGCTAATCGGATCGCTCTCGGAACGCCAGACGTAAGGGCGTGCCGGAAAATTCAAAGCGGGCGCGAATACGGTTTTCGAGAAAACGCGTGTAGCTGAAGTGCAACAGTGTACGGTCGTTAATGTGCAGTAAGATCACCGGTGGTGCGGTGGCAACCTGTGTGGCATAGAAGATGCGCAATCGTTTGCCGCCGCGCGATGGTGGTGCATGCTCCCCGAGCGCAGATCTGATAACTTTGTTTAGTTCTGCAGTTGGTGCGCGCTTGTTCCTATCTTCATGTACATTCAACGCTAGGGGGATAATCTTGTTTACGCGCTGGCCCGTCAAAGCGGAAATGAATAGTACGGGTACATAGTCGAGAAATTGGAGTGTATCCCGTACCATCGCTCTGTAACTGTCTATGGTATAGGTGTCTTTGGGAACGGCGTCCCACTTGTTTACCACGACTATTACGCTGCGTGCTTTGTCAAGAATTATGCCGGCGATATGTGCATCCTGGGCTGTGAATGGTTCAGTTGCGTCTACCAATAGTAATACAACCTCCGCTCGATCAATTGCCTTGAGAGCTCGCAACACACTGTATTTCTCCACTCCTGGCACAATTTTCCCCTTGCGGCGGATGCCAGCTGTATCTATAAGAGTTATATCGCTGCCGTGGTATGTTAGTGGTGTGTCAATTGCATCCCGTGTTGTACCTGCCACGGGGGACACAATCACGCGCTCATGTGAAAGCAGTCTGTTGAGTAAACTGCTCTTTCCTACGTTTGGCCGTCCGACAATTGCTATAGAGATCGAATCGTTGTCTTGTTGTGTAGCAGATGTAATCGGCAAATGAGCGACAATGGTATCAAGCAAATCCCCGCTTCCTCTCCCGTGCAGTGCAGAGATAGGGTAGGGATCTCCCAGTCCTAGGCTAAAGAATTGCTGTGCGTCGATGCTGCGTGCTGTATTATCACACTTGTTGACGGCTAGCAAAAGGAATGGTCGCTTCGAATCAGATGTACCCTTGTTGACATGTCTAAGCATGTCGGCCACTTCTATGTCTGTTGCTGTGATGCCTGCTATCACGTCGGTCATAAAGACAACTAAGTCGGCCTCGCGAATTGCCAATTGAGATTGAGTGCGTATTTCGGCCATGAAATTGGCGGAACTAGCGGAGAGGGTTTGAGTGTACTGTCGCTGACCGTTAGCTTCGATTCCACCGGTATCTACTAGATCGAAGGAAACACCGTTCCATTCTACTTCTGTTACTAGTCGGTCGCGGGTGGTACCTGGAATGTCATGGACCACCGCCAAGCGTTCGCCCGCTAGGCGATTAAAAAGAGTTGACTTACCCACGTTGGGTTGCCCTACCAGTGCGACAAGGGGCTTCCGCATCGGCTGAGATCAGGGTGTCGAGGTCGGTTGTGCCGTAGTAGGCGAGCCGGTAGCCTCGGATGTCTCTGGTATTGCTGTAGTCTCAGGACTCGAGGTCGTCTCTTCAGGAAGCATAGTAGGCGTTTTTGGCGATGTTGTTTGGGTTGCTGTAGGCACCGGAGTGTTCGTCGGACTCAGTATATTTACGCGTATAAATTCCGGGAGTACTTGTTCAGTTTTCGCTACATCAGGTCCAGTGATAACTACGAATGGCTTGATTTCGTGACCACCTGGCTTTAGATGTAGTAAATCTACGATTACTTTGACGTTCTCAGCAGTCATGCTGTCGAGCACCGGGAGTGGGCCTGACATTATTACGTCAACAGAATTTGGGGATAGATCTGCAACCAGTCCAGCTCCTAGGCCGGTTACGGTAAGGTCTTGTCGTATGCGACGACTACTCTCCACTGCCTCTATACTTATTAGAACGAGCACCGATTGCTCGCTCGCGGCGGTTACGCCGTCTTGTAATGCCATTGTCAGTCGAGCATCAATATCCTGGAATGTATCACTCACGTCCAGAGGCTCAGTTTCTACGAACCCAGGTAACGCGGCTAGCTGTGCAGGATCATCTGAGAAGACTGTTATAGTGGGAGGAGAAGTGGTGATATTGGTAATGCGATATCCCTCGGCTGGTTTCCCAATTAGAACTGCACGGACGGCGACGTCACGATAACCGCCTAACTGTCTCAGTGGCACATTCACAGTGGCACTTTCTGGTTGCAGTTTTACTCCGCTTATAATCTGACCACGGTCGTTCATTGGTACTAGTGTAAATACCCTGTCTATGTTTTCCTTCTCTCCCCGCACATCTAATGCTAGGACAATTTCATTTACTTCCTGCACCAATCTCTCTGGTCCGGTTGCCTTTACAGTATCAGTGGAGAGCACTGGAGTGTCGGTCGCATACCCAACGGCGGGCTCTCCTCGCATATTTAATGCTACGGGGACCAAACTTGTGACGACACGTTCGAGCTCGATGTAGATTTCATTAGGTTCTACGGATAGGATTTCTGCATCGGCCGTTAGGACCTGAGCCTGCAGTGGCACTACGTGTCCCCCAGACGAGAGATTGCTCAAATCCGCACTTACCTCCAGTTGGTTGCTACTGAGCGTCGCCCATACTTGTGCTGGTGCTCTGAGTGTTACGGTAGCTTCCGTTGCCGTGGGGTTAGCAAGTATCATGTCAGAGGGCATGTCAATCAATTTTACGGTTATAGGGCCTGGAAAGATTCGCTCCTCAATTGGGTTTTCCTCATTGGCGGCTGTGATCCATACAATTACAGCGAGTACCAGTGCTAATCCGAAGAGACTAAGATTCTCTAGAAGTCGACGTAGAACGTCTGCAAAGGCACTAGCCATCCAGTCTTGTCTCCTTCATACCGAGAAAGCGTCGCAACCAGCCTCCAGTGTCTATACCACGCGGCTGGTAGAAGGCGGCCAGAATATTGCTGAGTCGTTTGGGCGTCAGACGACGTATCATGCGGCCGTTGTATGCTACCGAGATACTGCCGGTTTCCTCGGAAATTACTACTGCAACCGCATCACTAGATTCGGTGACACCGATAGCGGCGCGATGTCGCAGCCCGTAACGGCGCTCGGCCATACGTGTATCCGTAGAGAGTGGAAGAACACAGGCGGCTGCGACTATCTGGTCTCCGCGCAGAATAACTGCTCCATCGTGCAAAGGTGTATCCTTATGGAATATCTGTACTATTAATTCAGCCGACGGGGTAGCATCCATGAATACACCCGTGTCTATGTACTCCTGCAGTCCCACTTCGCGCTCTATGACAATCAATCCTCCGTGACGGTTTTGTACCAGTCTGTCGCTGGCGTTGACGATGCAATCAATCACTACCAGTACCTGCTCTTTGTGACCTCGGAAACTGATCCACTTGCCAGCACGCCCCAGACTTGTCAGTGCACGTCTTATTTCAGGCTGAAAAATTACTGGTATAGCCAATAAGAGTGCGGGTAGGGTGGCACGTAATAGCCATGATACTGCGCTCAGCTGGAAGATGCCAGAGAATACAACTACCAACATCACTAATACAATTAGTCCTCGCAGCAGATTAACTGCTTGGGTTCCCCTGACAATTACTAGGAGTACGTAAAACATAAGTGCAACTACCAGAATGTCGAGAGCGCTCATCCAATTGAGTTGCTCAAGAAGTCTGGAAAGGTCGCGAGTCAGTGTTTCCACAGCGATTTTTTACCCGTTTGTTACTGGGCCAGCAGTCGTACCAGAATAGCTTTTTGCGCGTGCAGGCGATTGTGTGCCTGCTGGAAGATTATTGAGTGTGGGCCATCGGCTACTGTATCTGTTATTTCCTCGCCTCGCCGCGCGGGCAGATCATGCATAATCAGAACGTCCGGATGTGCTTTCGATACTAGATCCATGTTTACCTGATAAGGTTGGAATACTTGTTGCCGTTGCTCCATTTCTTCTTCCTGTCCCATGCTCGTCCATACATCAGTGTAAATTATGTCCGCTTGCGAAACGGCCGTGGCCGGATCACGTAACTGTTGGAACTCAGACCCGGTTTCGGCAGCCAACTCCATGCCGCGTGCTGCCACACTTGCTTCTAGTTCATAGCCTTCTGGGGAGGCAATACTGAAATGTATTCCTAGGCGCATGCATATCAGCATTAAGGAGGTTGCAACGTTGTTGCCATCTCCGATAAATGCCAAGTGCAGTCCCTGTATTTGGGGGCGCATTTCCATAATCGTGAAAATATCTGAGATTGCTTGGCATGGATGATTGAAGTCAGACAAACCGTTGATTACAGGAATGGATGCATGCTTGGCCAAGTTGCACACGTGTGCGTACTCAAAGACACGTGCCACGATTCCGTCGACATAGCCGCTCAGTACGCGTGCTACGTCGGCAATAGATTCGCGTTTGCCCCTACTAATTTCCCCGGAGGAAATATAAATGACGTCTCCTCCTAAGTGGCGCATTGCCATCTCAAAGGAGACGCGTGTGCGCAGGCTCGGCTTCTCAAATAGCATCGCTAGAGTCTTGCCCTGTAGCAGTGGGCGGTTACCTGACGCAAAGTACTCCTGCTTCAGTCTGGCAGCTAGTTCGAGAATATCTTCCAGTTCTGTGCGCGAGAAATCATCAATCGAAAGGAAATCTGACATGGATTAGGATGCTCCGATATGGACATTAAATATATGCCCCCATTTTACCCTGTCACGTGTGTCTGGCAATCCTACCATACTTGTGGTGGTAACCGACATGATATATGTGGAGAGGATTCTATTATTAGGGATGATAGGACAATTGATTCATACGATATTGGGCTAGCACATATAGCATTATGGGTTTGAGAGGCTTGGAACTGGCTGCCACCGGATTGGAGCTACAATGGAAAAAGTTTTGTGCAAGCTGTTTACTATAGTGCTCATTCTTGTCAATTGTTCGTGGCGTGCGTTGGGAAGTTAATCCAGTACGTTATCCCTAGTACTGTCACGCTTTTTGATCTGTAACTTGTTATTACATTGTCACCTTAGTGTTGCCTGTCTTACATGATTTCTATGAATGACCTTTCAGCAAATACTCTAAATCTTCTGCTAGCTCATGAGGTAGAATCTCGTATGAACGATGAGCGAGAACTAGATTGCCATTTAAGTCGACTACGTATGTCAAGGTTGTGTGGTTGACTAGATAACCAGCTGCCGAACCCACATCTACTTTCTGGAAATACGCGTTGTAATCTTGGGCCAGATGTTCCAATTCTGCTATTGACCCGCTTAAACCAATGAATTCTGAGTTGAACATTGAGAGATGCTTAGCGAGGCGTTCTGGCGTATCCCTTTCCGGGTCGACGGTGATCATAATGAAGCGTATATGTTCGACCTTCTCCTCCAGAAGATCATGTACTTTGGACCATGTGCCCAATGTGGCTGGACAAGCGTCCGGACAATTAGTAAATCCAAAAAAAAGCAAAACAATCTTACCCCTAAAATCTCTCAAAGAGACAGTTTGATGATTCTGATCAATAAGAGTGAAATCGGGCGCTGTTACTGGATCCTGGAAACTCATACCGTGAAAAACATATGGTTTGGGTGCTAATAGAGTGCATCCTACCAGGAGACTGAAAGCCAAGATGACTGTTCCAGCCAGACGGGTGGATGGGAGATGCAGAGCATACTTTGAGTCATGTATCCTCGTCATGGTTCACCTCTGATCTTGACGGATGTATCATGAATTGAATAGATTCGATGTGGCAAACTTTGTTTGTCCGTCCACAACATAGACTATGGTTCATCGAAAAAATATCAGGTTATGGTTAGGAGTATTATCGCATCAAGGTTGGGCAACCAACACGTCTACTATAACTTGTCCTGATTGCTCAAACTGTAGTGCTAGCGGGAAATGGTCATCTTCATGTAAATCCGATTGCAAATCAATCAACATCAGATGATATCCACCAGAAACCAACTCTATACTCCCGTTCGCTGGTATTTCTATGCCGTTGAGTACTGGACTCATAATCATTAAATCCCCTTCCATGTTTATCTCATGGATTTCCACCGCTTTGGCAAATTCAGAGGTTGCTCCAAGAAAACGTTCTGCATTCTTGCCGTGATTATGCAGGTTGAGATAGACTGCCGAGTTCGCTCCTTTGAAAGCAGGTCGTGCCCAAAGATTTTGAATTCGCAATTCCTCATGGGAGATTGTGACTCCGTCTTTGATACCATCGCTACTCATTGTATGGTCGGCATGGTCGTGTGCAGATTCTCGGCCTATTTGGTTGGCATCCATACCACTATCTGTGTGGGACACTGTGCACCCAGCAATTGTTATGGCTCCTCCAAGTGATACTATAACAAGCGGGAGTAGTGTTTTTCTAAGTATCACTGATATTGTTCCGTGTAGTTTAACCATTGTTTTCATGTATCCCCCTTAGTATCCATTATGGGTTAACGGTAAATTGCGTTTCCATTCCAGCTTCCCGATGTCCGGATAAGTCACAAATCAAAGTATATGTGCCAGGTCTTAATGTTACTGACATGGACTGTGTATCTTGAGGGAGTATCAACTCGATTGTTTCGTCCATGCCTTCAACAACGAAATTGTGTTCTAAATTACCTGTATTTGTCACCATAAAGGTAACTTCACCTGCCTTAACTTCATCGCGTAGAGGTTCAATTGACCACTCCCATTGGGTGATTTCAACTAATGGAGGAGATTGTACACAAGCAGTTATTGGGATTGCCAGTATTGCCAGTATTGGCACACTGGGGTTACGAGCGCACTTCAATAACTTAATTTGATTACCTCTACTATCCAGTGTCCTGGTATGTTTGGATTGGATGATCAACCATTATAGTTGGATTAGCTTCAATATAATTTATCAGTTCCTCTACTGCTGGCAGATCTGTCGCTATTGGTTTGTTATCAACTTGTTGCGTTCTCCCGCCCGAGGTGGCAAGACTGTACCATTGATCGTCAGCCAATGGAGTCCCATTGACGATAGGATTTAGAAGGCGATTGCCATATGTGCCTTGCTTGTGTAAGTTTGCTTTAATGCCACTGCATCTGCTCATGTCCCCGCCTAGGCGTAACATTGGATCAGGGTTGAAAACATTATCTAGATTATCCTCAATAATGTTTCGTACATCCATGCCAGTAAGTTGTGCTGTGTATAAGGGTGAGGGCGTAGGCTTCATTGCATTGTAGATATCTTCCACGGAGATTGTCCCGGGCAATAAAGTGGCGCCGAAACGCCATCCTCCTACGCAGCTTAGGTCAGAACCAGCAATTTCACGATAAGCGTTTGTCACAAAAGCATCTGTAGTTCCCCCAACAAGTGAGTGACGATAGAGGGTCGATTTCGTCTCTCCGATCACTCTCTCTAAATCTTGCTGATATGGAAGATATAGATTGTCGATCATTTCGTTGATCTTGTCATCCGGTTCCACTCGTTCAGACAGAACCGGCAGCAGCTTGTGTTGATATCCCACCATCTTTCCATTACTTACTTCTATGTCAAGTGCTCCTAGGAACTTTCCATGTGATCCGGATTGCACTATGAGTGTTTTGCCTACTTGTATTGGTGTCCATAGGATGCCGTGGGTGTGTCCTCCTACAATAACATCTACTCCTTCCAATCGTTCTGCCATGACCATGTCTTGCGGAAGGCCCATGTGAGAAAGCAAGATAACCAATTGTGCTCCCTCGTTCTCGCGCACTCGGTTTATCTCTGCCTGCAGCTCGATATCACGGTAACCCATGCGCCAATTGGGGTTTAGAGATGGATCCTCTGTGGTTAGTAGGCTAAACGGATAGGCTTCTCCTACAATGGCCACACGCAGTCCATCGATGTCTCTTATCAGGCTGGATTGCAGTACACGATCTTCGAACTCAGTGTCCACGAGATTTTGTGCTAGCACGGCAAAATTGGCCTCAGAAATGCGGTCCAGTAGGACCTTCTTGCCAAGATTAAGCTCCCAGTGCATCGTCATGGCATCATAGCCAATGGCATTCATGATATCTACGCAAGCGCGCCCATTGGTCAACATGGCAATTGCTGATCCATACCATGCGTCGCCACTGTCTAGAAGAAGGGTGCGCTCAGGGTACTTGGCACGTTCATCTTTAATTAATGCTGCCAAATGGGCTAAACCACCTACTTTACCGTATTGATTGGCGAGATCCAGAAAATCAACGTGGGAACTTAGATAGGCGGCTGCACTTCCGAATTCGATGTTGTTGTCATGCAAGAACTCTCTGCCTAATGGTTCTCTGTGGTAAACGGGACGCAACTGGCCGTGTATGTCCCCGGTCCACAAGATGCGTAATGACACTTTGTCTAGGTGTACGGCAGCAATGGACTTCTCGGGCGATTTTGTCTGCTGGACAATGTTGTTGTCCGTTCGAGATTTAGTATTCAGGCCGCAAGCACTGAGGCCAGCGGCTATGGTACTTTGGAGAAATCCGCGACGGGTAATGGATTTGGGTATTCCCATGTCATTCGCTCAACCTATACAAACTCTATATTGCTGCCCACTTGCGTGATATCTCATTTGATTGGACTAGCAGATACCAAATTACCAGCAGGGCAAGTAGAGCGATTGTTGCCCCACCCCAGCCGATAATGTCAGGGAGAAACATGGGTTGACCTAGTTGTTGTGTGAGACCACTGGTCTGCAGTAATCTATTGAAGAATGAGGCTGAGAGTGTGTAACAAATTAGTGTCAACCACAGTTTCAAATGCCCCTCACCTGCACGCCAAACAGCGCCAGCCCCACATCCTCCAGCAATTGTCATTCCAATGCCGAAAATCACTCCTCCGGAGAGAGAACCCATCCAATAGGTTGCTCGTACAAATTCATCTACTCTCTCAATGAGTGTGTATTTGACAATTGAAAATCCAGCTATACTGATTAACAGGGCGATTAACATCGCCTTCGTGTGACTGGCGTCTCCGGTAAGAAATGGTTCCCGGAAGGCGCGCACAAAACAGAGCCTAGATCTTTGACAGATTATGCCAAGAACTATCCCAAACATAAGAATGACGCCGCGATCCGGTGCTATGGAAAATAGATAAGCGACTACGCTCCCTGCTAGAAATAAGCCTAATCCCAGACCCCACATTCGCTGACGCTTTGGACTAGCTAATCCAAGTCTCTTGCGAATAGGTATTTGTTTCTTATCATCTGAAGTGGATTTCCCAATCTGCCATACTAGAATGCGTGTTCCAATTAGGGCTCCAACTACAAGACCTAACCCCATAGCTACACCGTGAAGGCTTAATGCACTAGTGCCATTGAAAAAACCACCAATGTTGCACCCGCGGACCAAAACTGCACCAGCTCCTATCATGATTCCACCAATAGCACCTTTGACTAGGTCGCCTAACGGAGCAGCTCGGATCCCAAATTGTCCAGCCAACATCGCACTTAACACAGCTCCCCCCAGGAGACCAAGATTGATCACCGATCCGGAGCGTAGAAGTGGGGACAGGGGCTCGGATTGAATGAGGCCCAATTGAGAGAGCATCCAATCCCCCCAGTTCAGTGCGCCGTCTAGAGTACTCCAAGGTTGATGATATATAAAAAGCATCACATTAAACAAACCAATGAGGATCCCGCCTATCCAAACGGGCCATGGACGCCCAAATGCAAAGTTGAAATCATCACGCAGTTTGTCTTGCAGCGTCATGATAAGTGTACCGATTTGAATGTCATTTGGAGTTCGCTAAGGTACGTACATACTCTGTAAGTACCTGAAGTTGATCGTCGTCTAATAGCAATTCCCACGGAGGCATTTCCATGCCTTTGCCAACAGATATGATATTCTTGATTTCCTCATCACTCATCTCTTGAAGTATGGTCAAATTTAGCCCCGATTGAGTACTAAGACTTCCTACTGAAGGCCCGTCACCTAAACCTGTGAGACCGTGGCATTTGGCGCAATTGTTGATATACAGTGTCTCGGCATCCATGCTTTCTGCTAGTTCGGCCATGGAAATCTCAGGTATGCCAAAAAGTTCGTCAATCTCTGTGTCTTCATCGATAGGTTCAACGTTTGAGGTGTCTACGGACATCAAGATATCTTCATTTACTTGTTGGGCATTACCTTGGCAACCACTCAAGATAGGCATTGTCCAAATCAGCATGGCAGCGAATAATATGGAGCAAGAGTAACGAGTCGATTTATATTTGTTCATCTATTTGGATACGTGGAACTATGCATTCAAGCATTGTTGAATGCAACAAGCTCGCTGGCTGACACAGTTTCTTTCCTGTGATTTGTAACTACAATTTTTATTGGTGCCTCCCGTACAGCACGTATCTTGAAAGCGAGTAGAGGGTTGTCTGAACTCGCAGCATTCATGTGGAATGTGCTAATGGTCTTGTCTCCATATAAGACTTCTACCGTGCGTACGTAAACCGCTGGCGCAGAGCGTACGAAGCGTTCATAGCGATTCTCAGCAGTCTGAACCAGCTGTAAGCCAGTGGAAGAAGGATGTTTGATTTTTGCTTTGATCTCAATCACTTCATTCTCACTGATCTCGCGGGGAAGCCTAAGTTTTACACTGAATTCTTCTGTCATAATGATTCTCCTAGGTTAACAGCCACCCAGGCTAACTTTCACGTTCTCGCTAGCTACCCACTTACCATGCTTAGTGCATTCAGCTATCGCTATAACCTGAGTGTCGCCCCCATCCATCCTCATCTGATTTGCTATATAGGCAATCCCATTTCCAGGCGAGAATTCATATAGGCCTTTTCCTACGATCGGGTCATTAAAGCTTAATATCTGAATTGATTTGACATAATGATCAGGTTCCATTGGGTGATTTTCAACTGCAATTACTATAGGCACATTAGCTCCATCTTCTGCAATAATTGGAAGACGGATATTGATTATGTGCTCATATTCCAGTTCGTTGGGATCGTTCGAATCCTCTACAAAGTTAAAATGACCACGTTCTTCCGCATGACTTGGACGGACTGTCAAGCCTGTAGTAATTCCTGCAACGCCGAGAGCAGCCATCCGTAGAACCTCTCGGCGCGTTATGTGAGATGAAAACACCATAATCCTTCTCCCTTGCTCAAATCAACAAAAGAATATGATTTGTGAGATTGTGTTATCTCATATAAATCATATTCTTTTGTCATCCCGTAAGTTTTGTGCCTACACTACTAATGACAATATTGGTCAGCTAGGTAGGTCCCCGCACTTTCCATCACTGTCAGTAGACGGCAGATTTTGTGTATTTTTCACATTATCAACTGTCAGTATCTGCTCACCACAGAAATAAGGCGCCCACAGGACACCATTAGTTCCAAAGCCGACAACGATGTCGTCTACCCATTCAATAGTTCCACTTTCCTCCACATATTCCAAAAGCGTCACTGTGTCTCCACCGCGATTAGTGACGATGAACCAGTGACCGTCAGGTGTCCAATGACCATTGTGTGTAGACTTTCCTCCGGTTTCAATCTTATCAATAATCTTGTTTTGTGCGCTGTCCAATATTGAAACATGGGAATCCGCTCCATCGTTAGTTACTACTGCCAGTGAGGCCGTGGGGTGGAAATAAGTCGAGTTTGTGTCTGTTCCAGACTCTAGGGCTTCAACTAATTCTAGTGCACCTATGTCAATGATTCCGAGCTTGCCTATTTTCTTTAGCCCAACGTAGGCGTATTTGTCATCCGGGCGGAATGCAATGTTGAAAGGACCAGACCCTTCAGGCAATTCAATCTCCTTAATTACTTCTTGTTTCTCGACATCTATGGCGATGATTACATTAGCTTTGTCGCAACTGTAAAGAACGACGCTGCCGTCATTGCTCATTTTTCCCGAGCGACATCTTCCTTCTCCTAGGGACTTGACGATTTCTTGAGCACTCACGTCGAGCACGTCTACTGAGCCTAGAAGACCGTTGTCCGGGTCATAGCCTTGGTGGCCAATGAAAGCGTATTGACCATCATGACTAAATGTAATGTCACGAGAGCGCTGCCCAGTAGTCTCGATCGACGCCACTAACTCTAGTGTGGTCGTATTATGCAAGTGTACGTGTCCACCTTTTTTATCAAGATCTCCATTAAGCAGTAGTGTCTGGGTTGGACTGAATGCCCCATGGAATGGGTCGTTTATCCCGGTTTGTCCATAGGTGATCTTGTCGGTCCAAGTATCTATCCAGCCATAGGCATCATGATCGCCTTTACCCTCAGACTGAAAGTTGATAAATACGTGGCGCATTCCAGGCGCCATCCAGGGATGATGTGGCTGTACGTAAGCAACGCTAATGAAATGCAGGCCATAATCCTCAGCGTCAGGGTCGATAACGGCAATCTTGCCTTCGGCTTGAACAGGTATATAGAACTTCCCACGCGACATATGAGAAAGGAGGTCAGCCTGGTTAGGCCACGTCCAGCTATCAGTATAGAAAACAGGTGGCGAACCTTCGAAATCAGTTATTGTAGTCGTAGAGTCTGGTACTGCTGTGTCCTCAACAGGTTGACATGCCGCAAGTATTAGACTGGGTACAACAAGGTATTTCATCAAACTAATAATGTGTTTATTCATTTTCTTCTCCTCAATCCATCCTTATATATATGATCATGGTTACTTAGTTACTACTTGAGAGTTACTGTATTGGCTGCTAGCACGTGATGTATGTGCAATATATATACCGGCGAAGCATCCCTGAGATGCGAAACTAGGGAAAAACCACATGCATGGTAAGCCGAACGATATCCTGTTGATTTTTGTGTACTAATTACCATAGTTTTTCTCTAATGCTATCATTTACCTTAACAAATAAAGGCCAAACGGTTGAAGTAAAGCGGGCGTAATAACCGCATGGAAGGCAGCCCGCTCTTCCCCGTCTGGCCTCTCAAGGCAGCTCGATGGCTGCCACTAGCTTGGCCTGTCTAATTTAGATCGAGGGGCGGATCAGCGCTGTCCCTCCGTACACATGCAGATTAGATTTACCATATGTGCTTTCACCTGATGTTGCCTAATAATATCTTGCTGTCACAGTCATAGTGTAATTACGACCGGTCTGTATTATATGGTTTTGGCAGTAATTGTCAAATCGAGTTTTGTATGTGCTTTTGGTGAAGAAGAGTAACTTTGTGGGCAGGACAGGACTCGAACCTGCGACCTCTTCTTTGTAAGAGAAGCGCTCTAACCAGCTGAGCTACCCGCCCGAACACTGTTTCATAGTTTACCATACTGGCTCTGCACCTAAATATATGGTTTTTGCGGTCTTTAGAAAATGGCAGGATTCATGCAGCGATGGTAATTCTGTACCCTTGACAATCTGCAAATCACTAGTAATATTCAGCGAATGAAATTCAGACACTGAATATTGATTTGGATAGGATAACATGGATTCTTACCCAGCGCCCGAAAACCTGCATGAATTACGGATTTTGGAACAAATAGAGCGTGACCCTGAAGCCACTCAGGCTGATCTAGCTTCCCGAATGGGGGTGGCCGTTGGTACTGTCAACTGGTACGTAAAGCGGCTCGTGAAAAAGGGGCACATAAAGGTCACTCGCTTGCAGCGTCGGCGCCTCAGGTATCTGATTACTCCGGAGGGGATCTCCGAGAAAACGCGACTTGCCATGGAGTATGTGCAGATTAGCATGGGTATGTATCGTGCTACTCGGCAGCAGGCACGGGATCTTCTCTCAAGGGCTCGAGAGGCTGGATTTCAGAGTGTTACGGTGTTAGGACAGGGCGATTTAGTTGACGTGTGTCGACTAACATGTCTTGAGCAATCTGTTCAAATAACCTCTGAAGACGTTGATGCTGAACTACCAGTACTTCGTGTATCTGGTTCTGCAGTGATGCTGGAGATGCCGGATGTCTAATTCTAATATTGATATAGGTAAACAGTGGTACGCCTTGCATACCAAGCCACACAAAGAGCGCCAAGTGGCCTCTTTCTTACGCTCCAGAAATATGGAAGTATTTCTACCACTCTTGCGCGTTAACCCGGTTAACCCGCGTGCTGCGCGCGAGAGGCCTTATTTCCCGAACTATATTTTTGCACACTTGGATTTAGCCGTGACCGGTCTGAGTGCATTGCAATGGACGCCAGGGCTACTACGGATGGTGGAATTTGGTGGTGTGTTTGGCACAGTGCCTGGAGCTCTGATCGATCAGTTAAAGCTCCGGCTGACCGAAATCCGTTCTGCTGGAGGCATTTCTCTACAAGGGCTGCGTATTGGTGACCGTGTGCGTGTTATAGACGGACCTTTTGAGGGATATGAGGGAGTCTTTGATGCACGTCTTTCCGGTAGTGACCGAGTACGCGTGTTACTTGAACTTATTAGTGAATTCCAGCGTCGCGATAGCGGTCAGCGCTCTGTTTCAGTGGAACTAAATGTGGGTAATATCACTAGATTAAGCGCATAGTCTTGGTGCAGGCGCCGACTTCTCAATTGGGTGAACGGGATGTTGGGCAGGCATATTGTTCACAGCCGGTTGTTTGTTGTCGGCCACGTCATAAAGTTGGATATGCTAGAGGTGCTCATATAATAGGGCATGTCGAAAGGGCGGAGCGATAATGTTTTTATATTTTGACAAACCAGTTGTTTCGATTGGTTATACTAATATGATGTTCGAAATGATGACTGTTCGGAAACGTTTGTCTTGCTCATACTAATGCGATGATGTGGTTTTGCGAGATTTTTTCATTGAGCCGTGTCAATAGATTCATGTTGCAAGTTGCGTGTTGTTGAGGATAATGCTAGAGTATTTACAATTAGACATATCATTAGCTGGACACACACCTTGTGTAGCCACAAAACTTATTAAAGGAAAGGGAGTATAGCGATGGCTGACCCTATGTGGGATTCATACAACGAGTTTCTGCTTCATGGTGAAGCGAATCGTTTCGCAAAAATGTTTGCTCGTTACGAGCTCTTTCAGAAGATCATGAATTTACCAGGTGATATTGTTGAGGCTGGTGTTTTTAAAGGTGCGGGAGTTCTTTATTGGGCGAAGCTTGTCGAGATTTTTAATCCTCAATCTACGCGGAGAGTTATTGGATTTGATACGTTTCAGGGTTATCCAGAGACAAACAGGGAGTATGAAAGAGATTCTGGGAAAAAATTCGAAGAGGATGCAGACTATGACCCTGTTTCCCCTGATGCCATCATGGAAATCGCGGCCTCGCTTAATCTTTCTCACCGAATTGAGCTCGTGAAAGGCGATGCCGCGGAATCTGTTTTGAGTTATGTAAACGACAATCCTGGATTTAGGGTTGCGCTGGTGAATATGGATTTTGATACTTATGACCCTACGGCTGCTTGCTTGCAACATTTGTATCCACTAGTGGTACCAAAAGGTGTGGTAGCTTTTGACAACTACGCTATACGAGGATGGGGCGAATCAGATGCTGCGGATTCTTTTTTTCGGGACAAGTCCGTTGTATTGCATTCATTTAGTTGGGCAAATACGCCCACGGCCTTTTTTCAGAAGGAAGCATAGGGAACTTGAACGCTATGGTCGACCGCTACGTTGTTCAAGATAATGCAACGATTGAGCAGGCGATGCGTTGCATAGATCAGTCTGGAGGCACGGTTGCTCTCATTACTTATAGGAAGCGTCTCGTTGGACTTGTAACCAATGGTGACATTCGTCGAGCCATACTTCAGGGAAGTCTGTTATCTCGCCCAGTGGCGGAAGTCATGAATTCAGACCCTTTTCTGTTGCGTACATCAGAGATGGAAGACAATACCCGTTTGTCTGAGGCGCTGATGTTTTTGAAAGAAACGGGAGCCAACGTTATGCCGGTAATTGACGATGATAGTCGGTTGCTAGATCTTCTTTTTACTCCGCAACTTGAGGCGCTTGTTTCTAGGGCTTTGCGTAAAACAGATGGGGATTCAAAACAGCGCCCTAGGATATTGCTAGTTGGAGGTGCTGGTTACATAGGTTCAGTTCTGGCTAGACTATTGATTGAGAATGGGTTTGACGTGCGAGTGGCAGATCGCCTCATGTATGGACGTGAGCCTATCGAGACCCTAATTGGGCAACCACACTACGAATTTTTTCGCTCTGATATACGACATATAGAGAATATGATTGACTTGGTAGCTGATGTCTACGCAGTTGTCCACATGGCTGAGATTGTGGGGGACCCTGCATGTGCATTGGACCCCAGCCTTGCTCTGGAGACCAATTTCCTCTCTGTTCTAGCGTTTGCAACACTGTGTAGCCATATTCAAGTCAACCGCTTTGTATACTTGTCGTCGTGCTCTGTATATGGTGCTAATAGTAACCCTGACAAGTTGCTTACTGAAGACTCTCCACTCAATCCGGTTTCGCTATATGCGCAGATGAAAGTCAAGACCGAATCTGGTTTGGTTGAGTTAGCCGAGCGGAGTGTTAATTTTTCCCCTGTGCTGTTGCGCTTGGCAACTGTATTTGGGTGGTCACTGCGCCCTCGTTTTGATTTGGTGGTGAACCGGATGACTGCTCAGGCAGTGCGCGATGGAACGATAACGATATTTGGCGGTGAGCAATGGCGTCCAAATATTCACGTTAGTGATGTCTCTAGGGCTATTCTGGCAGTGCTACAAGCTCCAGTGGTCGATATTAGTTGTCGGGCTCTGAACGTTGGGGACAACGATTTGAATTATCAGGTGCGCGAAATCGGAGAGTCGGTGGCCCGCGGAGTGGTAGGAACCCGAATCCAGTTAGAGGTAGATAATACGGATAAGAGGGACTATCGTGTTTCTTTTGATGCAATTCGTGAATTACTAGGATTTGAGGCGTCCGTGAGTCTATCAGACGGTATTCGGGAGATAAGCGAGTTTCTTGATTTAGAGAGCGTTGATTTTCATCATCCACGATACAACAACTTATATTCTTTGAGGATGCAATAATTTTCTATGTCGAATTCATTTGTAGGTGCTCGTATCTTGATTACTGGTGGTACAGGTTCGTTTGGAGAATTTGCCATTAGCCGTTTTCTTGAGGACGAGCCTGAGCAGATTGTTGTTTACAGCCGTGACGAATATAAGCAGTTCAACTTGCAGCGCAAATACGCCGGGGACAAGCGGCTTCACTTCGTGTTGGGCGATGTTCGAGATGAGGCTAGACTTACGGATGCTCTGGTTGGTGTTGACGTGGTAATACACGCTGCAGCCATGAAGCAAGTGCCTGCATGTGAGATGAATCCGAGTGAAGCAATTTTGACCAATGTACTGGGCGCCCACAATGTTGTGCGTTCCTGTCTGCGCAGTGACGTATCTTCTGCAATAAACCTTAGCCCTGACAAAGCGACGATGCCAGGTGGAGTTTATGGGGCTACCAAGTTGTTAAGCGAGCGTGTTTTTTCTCACGGCGGAATTTCTCAGGCAAGTAATCTGCGAGCAGCCAGTATCCGGTATAGCAATGTGTTGGGCACTCGTGGTAGCGTCGTAGAGGTATTTGAGCAGCGACTGCGTGATGGTTTTCCCTTGGTAGTCTTTGATCCAAGAATGATTCGCTTGGTGTTAACCCAGGATCAAGTTGTAGATTTGGCATGTTATGCTTTTGATACTATGCTCGGTGGCGAGGTTTTCATAAAGGATTCTCCGGCTTTGCGGATTGTGGATTTGGCGCAGGCCATGGTTGATGTTTTCGGAAGCGGCGAAGTGATTGTGAAGGATCAAGATGTGCGGGCGGGCGAGAAATATGATGCGTACCTGCTATCAGCATCCGAGGCTGAAAATACTTTGATGACCCAGGATGGCTACTTCGTCATTCTGCCCTCATTGTCGAATAGTCAACGTGATATATATACTACACACTATCAGCAAGCAAAAGCAGTTGCCGTGCAAGACTATGGTTCATCTACTGCAAGATTGTTGAGCAAGGATGATATAGTGAAAATGATTGGTGGAATTGTTCAAGACAGAACTTCTTTTGATTAATCTCCAATGACTTACACAATTATTGATCGGAATCGATTGTCGGAAGATCACTTTATACCGTACGCTTCACAATGGTTGGAGGCAGATGATATTCAGGCCGTTGTAGATGTGCTGGAGAGTAGCTGGATCACACAAGGTCCAAAAGTGAGCGAATTTGAGAGCAAGGTCGCTGAGCATTGTGGCGCGCGCTATGCTGTTGCTGTCGCGACTGGTACGGCCGCCTTACATTGCGCTGCTTTTGCGGCTGGAGTAGAGCCAGGTGATGAAGTGATTACCTCCCCCATAACTTTTGTTGCCTCAGCAAATTGTGTTGCCTATTTGGGTGCAAGACCAATCTTTGCGGACATAGACCCAGATACATTGAATTGCGATCCAAATGAAATAGAGAAGAATATTTCTCCGCGTACTAAGGCTATTATTCCCGTAGATTTTTCTGGACACCCTGCAGAGATGGATGAGATTATGTCTATCTCCCAGGAGCATGGTCTGACAGTGATTTCAGATGCTGCTCATTCTCTGGGTGCCGAATATCGTGGGAAGACAGTGGGAGCGATTGCTGATATGACGGTTCTCAGCTTTCATCCCGTTAAGCATATCACCACTGGTGAAGGCGGTATGATCATTACAGACAACCCTGATCTCTATGAGAGACTTCTTCTGTTTCGCACACACGGGATAACTAACCGTCTTGAGATGTTAAGTAACAAGAAATCAGGTGGTTGGTATTATGAAATGCAGGCTCTGGGTTACAACTATAGAATAACTGACATCCAGTGCGCTTTGGGCATTAGTCAGCTTGCCAAGCTAGATAGATTTGTATCCCGGCGACGTGAAATTGCTCATCATTACGATCAGGCGTTTTCCGGAATTCCGGAAGTCATCCTTCCTGTAGAGCGCCCGTATGTTAAGTCATCCTATCACTTATATGTCTTACAGTTTGATTTCAGACTGTTGAGTACAGACCGCACTGAACTATTTGACAAACTACGTGCTCGTAACCTTGGTGTTCATGTGCATTACATTCCGGCCCACCTCCAACCTTATTATAAGAATAAGTTTGGATATCAATACGGTGACTATCCGCATGCCGAACGGTACTATGATAGGTGTTTAACCATTCCATTGTATCCGCGGATGACTGATATGGATGTACAGAGGGTGATTGACAGTATTTGTGAAGAAATTGACTCAGCACGGTTATAGTGAGTAATGATGGTGCGGGTGAAGCTCTTCCCCAGCACGATGTTCGTGTGGTCATATGTACACTTGGATCTCCCCAATCTGGTCTTGGACATCTCCGCAGGTGTCTAGCTTTGGCATGCGCACTTCAGCATCTCTGCGGGGTAGTAGACTTTTGGGTTGAGGATATAGAGGCAGTTTCTGTTATTCGAAATGCTGGTTTCGCGGCACGATTGGTAGACCCAGAAACTCTACCAGAGCCTGGCATCGCCGATATGCTGGTGGTGGATGGTTATCATTATGATGATCAGTTCATCAAAAAGGCGCGAGACCGTGTGTCGCTTGTGTTGGCTATTGAGGATTTGCCTGATAGGTTTTTGCCGGCGCATATCATATTGAATTCTGGTACGCGCGCCAAGCAGCCTACTCAATTATATCCTTCGGATACTCAGTTTCTTCTTGGTGCCGACTACGCACTGTTGGACTCGGCTTTCTCAGAATCTCCCTCTCGTGAGTATCGTACTGAAGTACATAGGATACTAATAACTGTTGGCGGATCCGACCCAATGAATCTAATGCCTCGCCTGATGCAGTGGGTTCGACAGAGTCATCCTAAAGTGTCGCAGGATGTCATTGTGGGCCCATTTTTTTCCAACCAGGAAGAGATTGAGGAAGTTGCACAGAGTTTGGGTTCAATAAAACTTTGGACTAATCCTACCAACATGCGCGGTATTATGTGTGAGGCTGACTTAGCTGTTGCTGGAGCTGGCCATACACTCTTCCAGCTCGCCGCGTGTGCTACACCTACAGTGGCGATTGCGCTTTTCGCTAATCAATTAATTCACGTAAAAGAGTTGGCGCAAAGTGGTGCAGTGGAATGGGTAGCTCGTTGGAGCGACAATAACCTTGGTGACCGAGTTTTGACCGCTGTCGCCAGATTTTCCAGGGTTTCCGCGCGCTCCAGTTTAGGAAGGGCTGCGAGGAAGAATGTCGATGGGAGGGGTGCACAAAGAGTTGCTGCTGTTGCCGTAGAGAGATTGCGAAGAGAGCAAACCTATGACTGAAAGAATTAGGGTGGGTGAACGATGGATTGGAGATGATGAGCCAGTTTTTATCATTGCAGAGGCTGGCAGCAATCACAATGGAAACTTCAACCAAGCGCTTCGTTTGGTCGACGTTGCGGCTGAGTCTGGAGCAGATGCGGTAAAGTTTCAGACTTTCAAAGCTTCGAAAATGTATCCACGGACTGCAGGCCAATCTGATTATTTGGGAGTTTCTGAGTCCATCTACGACATAATCAAGAAGATGGAAATGCCGGAGGATTGGGTGCCACGCTTGGCGGAATATTGTCTGGAAAAGAAGATTGAGTTTATTTCTACTCCGTTTGATGAGGCGGCGGTTGAATTACTCGCTCCATATTTGAATATTTTTAAGTTGGCTTCGTATGAATTGACGCATACTCCTTTAGTGCGCCATGTAGCGAGTTTTGGGAAGCCAATGCTTGTGTCTACCGGAGCATCTAGTTTAGAAGAGGTGATTAAAATAGTTGAGACTATTAGGAGCGAGGGTAACGATCAAATTATTTTGTGCCAATGTACAGCTAGCTACCCAACATTGCCCGAGGGTGTTAATGCGCGCGCTATGCTTGCAATGCGCGATGAGACCGGATGTCTTGTAGGGCTTTCCGATCATTCGCGTGAGCCGATTATTGCCCCTACTGTCGCTGTGTCTCTGGGTGCTTGTGTGATTGAAAAGCATTTCACATTGAGCAACATACTTCCTGGTCCTGATCACCAGTTCGCTATAGAGCCGAGAGAGTTAGCCAGGCTAGTAGAAACTGTGCGTGTGGCAGAAAAGGTTTTGGGTCACGGACGCAAGGAATTGCTTCCGGAAGAACATGAGCTGTATGATTTCGCTCGACGGAGTGTTTTTTCCACGCGTAGCATTGAGGCTGGCGAGAGACTTGATCCTGATTGTGTGGCTGTCTTGCGTTGTGGAAAATTGGGTTATGGACTAGCGCCTGAACAATACGGGAGTATTCTAGGTCGTGCTGTGGGGCGTGATATACCTGCAAATAGTCCAATTCACCTTGCTGATTTAGTGTGACTGATTTCTTTCTGCGTGAGGTGACGAATGAGGATGTGCGGCTTCTATGGGAATGGCGGAATGATTCATTGGTACGTGAAACGGCTTTCGATCAAGAATTTATATCGTGGAAATCTCATGCTTGTTGGTTTGATCGTAAATTATCTTCTGTTGATTGCCGTATATGGATTTTGCAAGACGACGGTTTTCCTGTTGGGCAAGTGCGTTATGATCGTGGTGGAGAAATAGCCGAACTCACCTACTCTGTTTCGAAGGAATTTAGAGGTCGAGGTTTAGGGACAGTGCTTCTGCAGATGTCTACCCCATTAGCGTGTAAGGAGCTTGACGTTGCTATTTTGGTTGCATTTGTAAAGCAAGGCAATCTTCCGTCAATGCGAGCGCTAAAGCGATCGGGATTTGAAAGAATGAAGGTAATAAATCGAAACAATGAGCAGTGCTGGAAGTTCCAGAAATCGTGCGAATCATGCAACCAGATATTTACATCATAGGGAGTTCGACTGATCTATGGCCAAAATAATAGTGGCAACTGTTGGGTCGTGGAATGTTAGCCGTTTCCATCAATGGGAATCAGACAACCAACACGATGTTCATTTGATTACAGGGCAGGCGGAATTTAATTTGGAGGCGGTCATCGAGTTTGCGCCACATTACATTTTCTTTCCACAGTGGTACTGGAAAATTCCAGAAGCAATCTTTGAAAATTATGAGTGTGTGGTTTTTCATATGACAGATCTTCCTTTTGGTCGTGGGGGTAGTCCCTTACAAAACCTTATTCTACGTGGTATATATAGAACACAATTATCTGCCATAAGGGTGGTGGAGGTCATGGATTCTGGACCAGTATACTTGAAGCACCCGCTATCTTTACATGGCAGTGCGACGGAAATATATATCCGTGCCTCTGAAACAACTTTTGAGATGATTGATGAAATATTGGAGTCGCGGCTGACCCCGAAAAATCAGAAAGGGGAAGTGGTGAAATTCAAACGGCGCACAGCTTCTGAAAGCGAAATTCCGCCTCGTGATGACTTGCAGGATTTATATGATTTTATCCGTATGCTTGATGCTGAGGGATATCCACAAGCGTTTCTAACTCATGCTGGTTACCGCTACGAATTTTCACGTGCTTCCTTGCGTGATGGACACATTGTTGCTGACGTCATGGTTGTGCCACTGAGTAAGTAAGGAGAAGATATGAGGATTCTGATTGTAGCTGCGCATCCTGACGATGAGGTCCTAGGTTGTGGTGGCACTATAGCCAAGCTTAGTCGGGAGCACGAGGTCCACATTGGTATACTAGGTGAGGGTATGACAGCTCGCAATGTGCAGCGCGAGGACGTTGACCCGAAAGCGCTCGAAGGATTACATGCTCGGGCGCGAGTTGCAGGACACCTGCTTGGCTCACGGTCAGTTTTGCTCGAGGGATTGCCGGATAATCGATTTGACGAACTACCTTTGCTTGACGTAGTCAAAAGAGTCGAACGGTGGGTCAATGATCTTGCCCCTGAGGTTATTTATACACACCATCAGGGAGATTTAAACATTGATCATGTAGTCACTCATCGGGCAGTGTTGACGGCTACCCGCCCAATTGCTAGTTGTCCTGTGCGGGAAATCTATGCATTTGAAGTGCCGTCTTCAACGGAATGGTCATTTCAGAGGTTAGGGGGCGCGTTCTGCCCTAACTGGTTTGTGGGAATCGATGATACCATTGAGACGAAAGTGCAAGCAATGGAATCCTACGAGAGCGAATCCAGACCATTTCCTCACCCGCGTTCGCCTGAGGCATTGCGAGCGTATGCGCGACGGTGGGGCAGTGTTGTTGGTTTGCAGGCTGCAGAAGCGTTTGAGCTTGTTAGGGCAGTTCGACCATAGGTTTGCGGAGACATCATGTTGAAAGATAACAATATCATTGCATTGAACTCAGCTAGTGCTAATACGGTGGACAATATCCCAGAGAGATTTCATGAAAGGTTTGACAGTAATGGTGCGATTATAAGTTCTCACTGGCCGCGGATTACTACTGAGGAATCAGAACTCTACTTTCAGAGTAGGCACCGGGGATTGCAACTGCTGTTAATCAATCCGCCTATTAGGGAGTGGTCCCATCCAAACATCATGCCCATTGGACATGGGTATGTTGGAGCAGTCGCTGTTATGGATGGACACAAAGTGGATGTATTGGATCTTAACGCAGAGCGTGGTGGACCTGTGACGGATGCAGGAAGTAAGTTTTCTGTCTGGGTAGAAAATGAAATAATTAATAGGTTGGACAAGCAAAAACCTGATGTGATTGGTATTGGCGGCATCATTACTCAATACAAATTGATTAAAAAGATAGCTACGATTTGCAAGAGACTCTGTCCAGATGTTCCGATTGTACTTGGAGGAGGCATTGCCTCGTGTTTACCGGAATTTATGGTCACACGTCTCCCAATAGATGTAGCCTTGCAGGAAGAGGGAGAGGTCACTATTTCTGAGCTGCTCCATCGTCTGGAAGTAGGGGAGTCCCTTAAGGGATTGGTTGGAATAGCATATCGTCATGAGATTCGGCCTGGTGAATGGACGGTTCGTAACAATGGACTGCGTCCGTCGGTTCAGAGTCAGCAAGCTGGTCTCGATGGTCTACCTTGGCCATTGCGTTCAGCTTGGCCGGTTGAGGAAGTGTACAAGCATAATCCGGTTGGACATCTTAACTGGCAGACTAAGTGGGTCGATGGTGCTGCGGGTGATCCAGGGCAATACTCTGTATCGATGATCGCATCACGTGGGTGTCCTTATGCGGTCAGGGCTTGTGACTATTGCTATGCTGCTTATCTCGGAAAACAATATCGATTGCGAAGTCCCAAGGAAGTCGTGGATGAGATGCAATATCTTAAGGAACGTTTTGGGGTTACATACATTCACTTCTTGGATGATTTGTTGCTTACGGAGTATCGATGGGGTCTAGAGTTATTTGATGAGCTTCGTCGCCGTAAGGAGACGGCCGGTTTCGAGGTAATGTGGGGTGGGACATGCCGAACCAACATAGTGGCGGCAGACGTATTAAGGGCTAGGCGAGAAGGTCGCCCGAACATTTTGGAGCAAGGATACGAGGTTGGAATGCGCCAAGCTTGCTATGGTGTCGAGTCCGCCAGTCCTACTATCTTGAAGGCAATTGATAAAAGTGGGCAGACAGTTGAAAGGATGGAGATCGCTATTAATGAGACACAGCGTGTTCTTGGTTATGCTGACTGTTCGTTTATGATCGCCTCACCGGGTGAGACTCGAGACACCGTGCGTGAAACGGTCGAGTTTTGCAAGAAGGTGGGTTTGAATCCAGAGGTATTTTTCTTTACTACGGCCTATCCGGGCACATCCTTCTGGCAATTAGCGCTTGACATGGGGTTAATTTGTAAGGCAGTGACTGGGGAAAAGGGACCGGCTGACGATGACATCATTGAAGAGTATTTCTTGCGGCTGGGTGAGCAGGGTGATGACGTTAGAACTAACTTCAGTGATCTGTCCGATGAAGAGATAATTGAGCTTTCTTGGTGGGCTATAAGCGAGCTGGGTGCACAAAATACTGTGCGACATCCGCACTCTGGCGAGATGCAGGATCGCACACAAGCTGTACGCGGGGCAACTAAGGCAGATTTATAAACTTATAGTTTATTCTATCCATGTTGTTTGGCTGATTGCTTGTAACATAAGAATACGTTGTCTACTGAGTTTGTTTTCGACCTAATAGGTTAGGTTTAGGCTTCTGGCCTGTAACCTCGATGTTGCGGCGCTGACCAAAGATATAGAATTAGTAGTTTGTCGCAAATCAAATTGATTATCAGAAAATGCTTTGGTCCAATATACACTCTAGCGGTTACACATCATGTTGATTTTTTTCATTCCGTTCATTTATTCTGAAAACTTGCATGGGCAAGCCACATTATGTGGTGCGTGACCAAGGACTGATTGCGTACATGAATTTAACTGATATCGGAGTATGGTCATGTGGTCGTACGTCGAGTTCTCGGTGCCCTAACAAGATGATACGTTCGTTTCATGATACGACCTTAACTGATATATTGTTGACAAAATTAGCGGAGCTTCAAAACAACGTTTTCTTTGCTGGTTTTGAGCCGGTATTTCAGGAGAAGTGCAAGAAACACAAAGTTCCCTTTGTACAGAGGACCCAAAACTCTGCCACGGTAGACCAGCCAGCTTCTGAAATATATAATTTCCTCGAGTCTCAGCCGTATGAGCTTATGTTACATATAAATGCGTGTGTTCCGTTCCTGAGAACCAGCACCATTGTTGAATTTTTAGAGAGATGTGTCGGTGATGGGCGGCCGTGTTTTGGTGTTTTTAATAGAATTAACTATTTTACTTTCACTGATGGGACGCCTATAAACTGGCCTGATGACCTTACAACGATTAACACCAAGAATGTTTCACCTGTCTATGAATTTGCTCACGTATTCTACTTTTTTGAAAAACAATATTTTGTTGAAAATGGATGGTTTTGGGATTGGAAAGATGTCAGATATATTGAAATACCGGGAGGGTTAGAAACCTTTGATATTGATCATGAAGAGGATTTTCTAATGGCAGAAACTCTTTGGCGAGGGTTACATCATTCTGTAGAATGATTCCTTTCTGTAAATTAGTGTATTTGAGAGTTTTCCTTTAAGTACAGAATTATGAATTTGTCAAAATTACTGATCGAGAAACCTGGAATTTCAAATCTCCATACTCCATATATAGTGGCTGAGGCAGGTGTCAATCATGAGGGATCCATACCAATTGCAGAACGTTTAATTGAAGAAGCGAAGGAGGGCGGTGCCAATGCCATTAAGTTTCAGGCATATAAGGCTGATACTATTGCTTCCAGGAATTCTCCTGCATATTGGGACACGAGCGAGGAACCTATCACCAATCAATTTGATTTGTTTAAAAAGCACGATAAGTTTTGGAGAAAAGAGTTTGAAGTATTGAAAAAAAGGTGTGATGACGTTGGCATTGAATTTATTTGTACGCCGTTTGATTTTGAATCTGCCTTATTCCTAAATGATCTACTGCAAGTATTTAAGATATCTTCTTCAGATATTACCAACAGGCCTCTCATTGAATTTATTGCAGAATTTGGTAAGCCGATTATTCTTTCTACGGGGGCTAGTAACCAAAATGAGATTGCTTCAGCAGTTCGGTGGATAAAAGATGTCCGTGACAACCCATTGGCTTTGTTGCATTGCATACTTAATTATCCTACTGAGGACAAAATCGCTCATCTAGGTGGGATCATCGGCCTACAGAATGCATTTCCGGAATTGGTAATAGGGTATTCGGATCACACTTTGCCTAGGGACATGGAAACACTTGTTGTGGCAACTTTGGTTGGAGCGCGGATTATTGAAAAACATTTCACTCATGACAAGAGTATTGCCGGCAATGATCACTACCATGCTATGGATAAGACCGACATCCAATTCTTTAGGGAACGATTTGAAAGAGTAATTTCTCTGATTGGTGATCAGTCGATAAGATTTATGCCGGAAGAGGAAATAGCTCGTCATAATGAGCGCCGGGGCATCGTGGCAGCTAGAGATCTTTCAGTGGGACACCAGATAAGCGAAGGTGATTTAGATTTCAAGCGGCCTGCCTATGGTATCAGTCCGGCAGAGTATAAGAGTGTGCTAGGAAAGATAATTAGAAGTGCTGTTCAAGCTGACGCGCCATTAAAATGGGAAGATTTACATCTTCAAAGGGACTCCTAACTATGCAATATGTAGATGTTTCTGTGATTGTGACCAATTTCAACTACGGCAAACTTATACGTCGCTGTATCCGTTCCTTACTACATCAGGCTTTGCCGTCAGAGAATTATGAAATTATCGTTGTGGATGATTACTCAACTGACGATTCTTTGGATGCAATAGGGACATTTGTTGAATCAGGAGAAGTGCGGTTAATTCAAAACAGTGAAAACCTGGGGATAGGAGCCAGCGCTCAGGTAGGTGTTATAAATTCTCGCGGAAAATTTGTGGTTCGTGTCGACTCAGATGATTATGTGCAACCCCCATTTTTGTACATGTTATACAATTTTTTGAAGTACAACCCAAAGTATGTGGCAGTATCTTGCGATTATTTTCTTACTGATAATGAAGAGCGGATAATTCAGGCGGAATCTTTTGAGGAAAAAGGCCTTGCGTGTGGTTTAATGTTTCGTACTTCCTACTTGGAAGTCATTGGATCATACAATACTGCAAAACGAGTTTTTGAAGATAAAGATTTGTTTAATCGGATTGAACTCGATAAGATTTATCATTTACCAGTGCCTTTATACAACTATGTCAAGCACGGGAACGCCACGACCGATAGATATAACCCCTAATACTTTTTGGAAAGGTAAATTAATTTGGGAATCTCGATTTATTCTTGCACTTTGTTGCTAATGATGCTCATCTAGTTTGGCGGTATCTTATAAGATTGACATAATTATGGCAAATCCACAGGTTATTGCGGTCATTCCCGCAAGAGGCGGAAGTAAAAGACTGCCAAGAAAGAATGTCCGTGTGCTTCGGGAAATCCCGCTGATTGCATATCCTATACATGCCGCACTGTCCGCGGATTTTATCGATACTGTACTTGTTTCTACTGACAATGATGAGATTGCGGATGTAGCTCGGAAGTGGGGTGCGGAGATTGTTGAACGACCGGTTGAGATTAGTCGCGATACTTCTCCCATAGATGAGGCATTGCGACACGCTCTGCAATTCTGGCATCGGAAAGCAAATGTTGCTCCGGAGATGCTAGTCTGGCTTCAAGCTGACGTACCTATTCACAAGCCTGGCATGATTGACAGGGTAGTTCAAATGCTGAGGACTGATGGGAATGCATCTGCAGTCGCAACCGGATATCGCGTGTCTGAGCATCCGTCTTGGATGAAGACGATGGATGCGGATGGTTACATGTATCCTTTGGAACCTAGTATGACCACATATCGCCTACAAGATTTGCCGGATTTGTTCCTTCTAGATGGCGCAATAATGGCGATGCGGCCCGAGAATCTTGAGAATGATGAAGTAGGTCTACATGTGTATCTAGGTGAACATCCCAGGCTTCTTGTGCAAGAGCACCCCATGTATTCATTGAACGTTGAGACCATGGAGCAAATGGAGATAGCGCAATTTCATCTAGAACGTCACCCCGAATTGGTTCCGCCCCGAATTTAATGAAGTCTAGTTCAAGTTCGACTAATCGAAGCGCCGTGGTGTTGTGTGTTCATCATAAACCTTGGCTTGTGATGTCCACTTGGATTACTACATTGGCACAGGATTACCAGGACTTTGACATCTACATAGTTTATAACGTTGGGGATGGTAGCTGTCCTGATAAGTCCTCGTACGATTCTTATCGCCATTTTGAGGAGGGATTAGAGACAGAATCTGCACTTGATCATGAGATTGAAAGAGATTCGTACGCGAAGTATGATCAATTAGCGCGAACAAGCGGTGTTAATCCAAAACTGAGTCCATTTGATGAGAGGGTACGGGATGTTTGTCGGGTTCATCGAAGCAATGTTTTTGAGCTTGAGTTTGAAAATGATCATTCTCTTGATTCTGGAACATGGTATAAGTTCATCAGAACCGGAATATGGAGAAACTACGATCACGTGTTTTTCGTCCAAGAAGGCACATTGTTGACTAGGACAAATGTTTTATCATCTACCCTAAGTTTTATGAATCATAACAATGTTCACTTTATCGCAGCTGGACACATGAAAAGAAGGATGTCGAAGCGTGTTTTTCTCAACTACAATACGTATGGAAAGCATTCTACAGAAATAGAACCGATAGATTATTTTCACGATCGCATGATGGGTGAAGTATTAGAGGTTTTTAGTCGTGACCGTGTATTTAAATCTCTGTGTGATCGATGGACTATGGATTACTCTGGTGATACTCAGCATCATGTTCCGGACATCTGGGGTAGTAGTGCGATATGGCGTCGTATCCGCAGTATATCTGATTCTCGTGTGCCCGTCTTGGGTCGGTGGAAATGGCTTAAAGATATGCTAATGAGGTATCGGAATATTTTTCCGAAGCTCGACTCATTTGTGGCGAGAGTAGGACTCACGAGGGTTGTAGATTTAATCCCGAAAAGCCTGATGTCTTCTTTGGGATATGAGTCCAATGTCGACTTGCGAGACTGCGCGGTTTATGTCAATTGCCTAAGACAAACTCTTAGTGACACAGTATCAGCTCTGGACCATGATACGGTTAAATTTCATTGCGCGGATGATATGGAATGGTTTGGATGTTCTACTAATCACATTGTTAGTCGTGTGTTTTTGGAACGTTTCTCTGAGAAACTTGAGCAGTACAGTATGTACGATGTATTAGACATTCCCTTCGCCGGAACTGCATTAGAACCCATGTGGGGGTTCCTGCCCTCTTGGTTAGGTTTTGAAAAATGGTTCTTTGATGGATATCATCGCGTAGCCAAGAACTTTCAGAGTTTGAGACGAGAGGATGATCCAGAAGGAATGGCTAGCTACATTAATCGTTACCATTGGGGCAATCTACACGTAGACTGGCATGAGGATTACATCAAGTTGAAGGGGACTAGTTCAAATTGTGCTGGTTTGAAAAATATCCTGCCCAATTCCTATTTCTAGCGGTACTCGAGTGTTGTCGGTTACTCTTTCGTATTTCTGTTCGAAAGTGGTCTGTAGAATTAGTGTTTGAAATAATCCTGCCAAATATTACTAACAATAAGGTCAGCACAGAGTTTGGATCCTCGGCCTTGTGAAATTTGATATAGGCGATTAGTTTTGTGTTATCAATTGATATTTTGTGAAGGAATGATGCAGTGATTAGATTGAAGAACAAATATGATGGCAAATCTGCTGTAGTTGTTTTAGGTGGGCCATCTATATTGGAGCAAAATATAGATCTGGGTCTTATCAATAAGGATAAGTACACGATTTTTGTTGAAAGTAAAGCATTGACACCTCATTTCCTAGATAGTGGTCTTGAGCCAGACTTCTGTGTGATGGCGTTTCCCGAGAAGTGGAAATCCAATTCTCTTCAAGACTGTGTCTTCCGCTCCTTTCTTGCCCAATCAAATATAAGCTCGCTCTTGAAGCCTGAGCATGACAATGTTGTTGGACACATGAAGGAAAACTTTGATTCCTACTTTGAGCCGTGGAGAGCGCACAGAGGTGCTCATAAGCGTTATCGATGGAAGCCCGATGTTTATCTGAAAGAATCTCCTTATGAGTTAATTCGGGAGTTTCCAAATGCAATGATTATTGCTAGACGGGATTTACTAGCATATTATTTCCCAGATTTTGAGTATCCTAACGAAACCTATTTCTTCGAATATTCTAGTGATTCGGAAGCATTTGATCTGGAGAGATATTACAATCCTCTTGTACAGAGCGACAAGGTAATATTGGCGGACAATTCTTTCTACAATTCGGCGGCGATCTCACTGTATCCACTACTAAATTTTATGGGATTTGGCGAAGTTTTTTTCCTAGGCATGGATATGTCGATGCTTGGATCAATGGAGTATGCAGCGTTATATACATTCAAGTCAATGTTTCACTATTGGTGGTACTTTGTCAGAAGTAGTCATGCATTCAACCCGAATTATAAGGCGAATCGCCCCTTCTACTTTCGACCAAAAAGTGAGTTTAATGATTTGCACCTCATTTGGAATTACGAGCCTATTAGGTTTGTTCGCGTATACAATAGGTTCAAATATGCGGCACCAATAAAGGATATCCCTAGTGTTTCAATTGAGCATTTCTTGGCGAATCAATGAGGTGTCTAGAGACTGGGAGATATCTAATGGAGCTCCGTCGCGTTCCGCTCATCCAGCGCTTTTTCCAATCGCATTCACAATCTTGAGACAGGTCTAATCCCTCTTTGAGTTCTCCAGGTTAACTATTGATTGTCTTTGCTGATTCGGAACAGATTATCTATGACTTTGTTCTGGTCTGTTTACTTCATCATAAACTCTAGCGACATAAATTGAGTAATAAGAGAACATTTTGATATGTCTGAATTTGGCCCTCTGACTTTTAGTCAACTTCTTATCAAGTACGCACTGCCGTTATGGAAGAGCATACTCCTCCTGACTATTGGTACTTTGACATCTAGCATACTAGCAGCTGCACAACCCGCCATTGTGGCAGCAATTCTGAATACACTCATGCAAGGACCTAGCATGCAAGGACCTAGCAGTCCGGAACCGGTGCCCAGTTCGCCTTTTGATCTTAACTACTTGGGCTCACGTACAGCGGGGCTGCTAAGTCCTATAGGTGGAGATCCGCAAACTATCCTACTCGCTCTTGGAGCAATATATGCGGTCCAAGCGATTATGGTTTCGGGGATCGATTATGGGAATCATCTTGTCTCTATTGGGATTCGGTTGAATGCCACCCGTTTTATCCAAAATGACTTGTTGAAGCATCTATTATCACTGAGCCTAGGGCATTTTCAAAAAATGAAGTCTGGTGACTTAATCTCACGTGTGACAGCTGATGCCACTCAGACGGCGATAGGTTTAGGCCCACTAGTGCAAGGCATTATTCACCATACCGCTCGAATCTTGATTTACGGTGTTTACTTGTGTAGTACTAGCATGTGGCTAACAATCGGTGCAATGCTCATGATTGGGGTCCAGTTTTCGCTCACACGCATTCTTAAGAAGCCTGTCGCAGAACGCACTCGCCGGGAGTTGGACGCTAAGGCTAACTTGTCAACTACTTTGCAAGAAACATTCACTAGCATTCGTGTATCCAAATCCTTCGGTGCCGAAGAATTTGAGTTGAAAAAATTGGGATCATCGATTGAAGGATTTGTTCGGGCAAATTTGCGTCTCCAACGCGTGGCAAAATTTGAGGCTCCTGCCCGTGCTTTTCTGGATTCACTTGCCTCGATAGGCATTTTTTTTATTGCACTTGAGGAATTGCGAAAGGGCACGTTGTCTATTGAGGGCTTAGTGATGTTTGTATATGTTGGTCGTCTCCTCATAACGCCCATTAATCATATGGCCACCAATTTTGTGTGGGTTCAAGCCTTGCGGGCGGGATTTGAAGGAATAAACAATCTTTTGGCACAGAGATCCAAGGTTCTAGATGGCCCTTTGGTTGCTAAGACCCTTGAGAAGAAAATTGAGTTGAAAGGGGTGTATTTTTCATATGGACATGACCCTGTTTTAGAGAACGTGTCATTTGACATTAACCTTGGTGAGATGGTTGCATTAGTAGGACCAAGTGGGGCTGGAAAATCTACTCTTGCTGACATAATACTGCGTTTGTATGATCCTGATAGGGGGGAGGTCTTATTTGATGGAGTCGGATTACGTGAGTTCAAACAGCATGGATATCGTAGACTATTTGGCGTAGTGTCTCAGGAAAGTCTACTCTTTCATGACACTGTGCATAACAACATTCTCTATGGTCGGACTGATCTCACGGAAGAAGATGTGCTCAGAGCCGCTCGTATGGCCAATGCACATGAATTTGTCACTGCATTTCCCCGTGGTTACGACACAATTGTGGGTGATCGTGGGATTCGTCTATCCGGTGGTGAGCGTCAGCGCGTGGCCATCGCGCGGGCAGTTGTGGCTAACCCCCCTATTTTAATTATGGACGAAGCGACTAGTGCTTTAGACAGTGAGTCAGAGAGATTGGTTCAGGTTGCGATTGACCGAATCATTGAAAATGCGACTGCGATAGTGATTGCGCATCGTCTTTCAACTGTGTTGCATGCAGACAAAATCGTGGTGCTCGATAATGGTCGAATTGTCGATATTGGTCGGCACCAAGAATTGATAGGGAGATGCGCGCTGTATAGCAAATTGTGCGAATTGCAGTTTCATGAAAGGTTCGACATATCTTCAAGCTAGAGGAATAGCGAGGATATTCTCATGCTGAATAGTGCATTAGGTACTTTGCTGTACAGGATTCTTCCGAATGATTACTCTTGGGGACTACTCAGTCCTCAAGAGCAATCCATCGTAAATTCTGCAAATGCGGATCAATATCTAGATCGTCCGGAATATCGCAATCCGGAACTAAAGGAAGCTTATCGATCCTTTGACCAGGATGATCCGCGTCAGAGCGATTTAGTTGGAGGCTGGCTGCACGAATGGTTGGATAATGAGGAACCACACACTGTACTCGAGATTGGACCAGGATGGGGTTTCTATACCCATTCAATTTGTTTCCATCCTGCGGTAAAGCGCTACATAGCCATAGACAACAACCCGTATTTTTTGGATTGGTTAAGGCCTAGGCTTGTGAAAGTAAGTGAGACCAAACCCGGTTTCACTTTTGACTTAGTTGTCGGTGATGCTGGTACAGTTCATATTCCAACCTGTGACGCAATTGTCATGTTATCGGCAATCCATCACATTCCGGACAGAGCCGTTTTATTTAGACAATTGGCATCTAAGTTATGTGTGGGTGGTACTATATTTGCTATTGATCCAAGTCACTACCTGCCGCGCATCATCGTTTTGTTGAAGAAATTCATCCGCGATCATCGTCGACCTGGTTTCTGGCGGAACTACCGGAACTTGAACACTCATCATTTCTGTACGATCGGAGAATTTCTGAGAATCCTCAATGAGGTAAATGAGTTGTCAATCGACTTAGTGCGCTATCATAATTTTTGCTTCCCTCGTGGAATCGGGAGGGCAATATCTCTATGGCTAAACAAAAATTATCCCCCTCCTGTAGATGGTCAGTGGGTTGTCGACCGTCGAGATTCAATGTGCCGATGGTTTTGTTGGCAGATGAATATTGTGTTTCGTCGCCAATAGGCAATAAATGCTCCTCATTAGTTTGACGCGCAGACTGAATTATTCTGTGGATCCTTCCAGGATATATTCTCATGCTAATTAATTTGATGGAAAGGCTGAACCATTAGATTTTTCTGGGTGCTAGAGGCATTGCAATTATTAGCGTGCAAGAGCGATTGTATTTTTCAGTGACGAATACTGGACAATGAGACGACGGATTGCTTTTTTCCTGCCGCGTTTGAATCATCTTAGGAACATGGCTCCGGTAATTGACTATGTGACTAGGCATTGCCCAAATAGATTCGAAGTGTTTATCTTTTACCCTGGGTGGAAAATATCCAAGGATTTTCTTCAAGTAGACAGGAGCTATCTTGTAGAGCTTTTTGGTAGTAGGGTCAACTTAGTATCTCTAGAAAGCCCCGCGGACTTATTGCATTCTATCCAGTCTCTTGAAATTGAAGCTATTGTAAATACAAGCCCTGAAGTTAATGAGATTGATGATGATACCCTACGCGATGCAATTACTCGCTCTCGACTGGTTGGTGTTAAATGGGTTGCGCTCCCATATGCATATCAACAAGAAATGATTACTAGCACTGAGCCCGAGATGATTCTGGATTATTGGGATTTGATATGCACTATTGGTCCTCGGTCAATTGAAATAATAGAGTCCTACCTGAGTAATCTATCCAGTGACATGAGGGTAGCCATAGGGAAAAGGCTGGCAATCGTTGGGTACCCTGAGATTGATGGAATTGCTAGATTGGATCGAGGTGAGATTCTTGCGAAATATGGCTTGCCAGATAATAAGCCGATCATCTGTGTTTCAACCGCCCCGACTTGGTACTATCATGGAGCTCGCGGGCACAATTCGGTTTCGGCTGGATATGAAGCCCGCTTTCGAGGAATAGGTCACATACCGTTGTGGGCTACACCTTCCTTGCTCACCACTGTACGTCACCCTGTGATAATCTCCTACAAGAAATACTTATCAAAGTTGAGGTTGTTTGCGGATCGAAATAATGCTGTTCTCATTGCAAAAACGCGTTTGAAACATAGGGACCCGGATTACACCGCAGAGTGTTTTGATGCTATCTTTGACGACGTGACCTATTTCCCCTTTACTACCTTGGAGTTGCTTTCTGTGTCGAGCCTATATTTTGGGTTCGCCAGTATGTCTGTCGTCGAGACCGTGAACTTGGGTATTTTTTCAATTACAGCTCACCATCTGCCAATGGATATATTAATACCGGCAGGGAAGTATCGCGACTTCTCGCGTCTCTTTCTTACTCAGAAGGGGAGCATTGGTAATACACCTGGAGTCAGTGAGCTGCTCGATGGAACTAGACCATCGGGTCCCAGGGCACTCGAGAAGTTGTCCAACTCGAATTTAGAAGATTACCAAGTTGACGAAGTGGAAAGGGAAAAGTTACTAGACAGATTTTTTAGTTTTCGTGGCAAAAGTTCAGAAGCTTTTGTCGATGCACTCTCGTCATTGTGGTAGTTTGTAAGCGTTCTTGTCTATGTGCACTGTACAAGTCTAGCCGACATACTAGGTCGGATGAATCTCGATGAATTAGAGGTACAAATGAGTACTTTGTTATTCCGTGTGGTTTCTTGGTGTCGAACGCTAACCGGTCGCATCCTTCACATAATGCGTAGGTACATTCTTGCGCGGACCATTCCGGTCCACAAAGTGCAAAACCCATCTTTGGTGGAATATTTTGAGTATCAGATTGGAGGTACTATAGGGCTAATTAAGAAAGATGCGTGGTTTCGCTACCGATTTTTCGGAGAGTACCTCCAGAAGCATGCCTTGCTTGGCGAAATTCAGAGTATGCTCTGTGTCGGTTGTCGAAATGCTTATGAGATTGACTATTTCACGTCTTTAGGGGTTGCGAAAGTGGTTGGAATTGACCTTGTTTCCGTAGATTCGAGGATTTTTCGTATGGACATGCATGATATGAATTTTCCTGATTCGCATTTTGATGCTGTCTATGCGGGAGACAGTTTCGAACATACATATGACGCAGACTTACTTGCACGAGAATTTGTTAGGGTTGTAGTCCCTGGAGGATTAATCATAATGTCAGTACCAGCCAATGAAGAAACTGACCATGTGGATCGTCTGTTTGTCTCTAAAGCAGATGATATCTATGATATCTTTGGTTCAGCTTGTGACAAAGTTATCTTAGAAGATGACTTTTGTGACGATTCCGGGATCACACGTGCACTACGTCTTATTTTCCGGACCAGGAGTGTAGAGGCTTAGTAATTACAGTGTCAACTCACACACAAACAAACAATATTATCAACCGAATGTCTAAGCGTGCATTGCTGAAATTCAAGCGGGGAATCCTCTTGGCTTTAGATGTTGATGGTCACAGGCGGACAAAGAAGCACAAAGCATTGATAGCAAACCGATACCAAGGGGCGAAAGATATTCTAGTAGCCGGCTTCTGGAATGGGCATGATGCTTCATGTTGCTTGATGCAAAACGGGAAAATTCTCGCGCACATTGAGTTGGAGCGCTATCTGCGCCTTAAGGAGGTGCATGGTGACGCCCTGTATGTGATGCATGAGTATATGCTATCTCGGCTGGGCCTAGACTTTGATGATGTCGATCTCTTTGCGACATGTTATCCGCCCTCCGTTCATGAGAAATATTCTTCTTTGTATCGTCCTGCATTGGATCGGATCTTCTTTGTTGGTCATCATACAGCTCATGCTTCTCATGCATTTTATTCCAGTAACCTTGCTAATTCTATGATTCTCACTGTTGATGGTGGTGGTGTGGAGGGAAGGAATTTTGGCGCCACTGGAATGTATGTCGGTGATGAGCAGGTTGTACGTCCGGTTGCGCCCATTATGCCGCGCCCAAACATTGGTGGGGTCTGGAGTCGGGTCACTCGCTATGTATTTGGTCTACAGACGGGAGGAAGTGGTGGTCATCAGGCTGGAACTGTTATGGCGATGGCGGCCTTTGGAGATCGAACACGCTTTGAAGAGCGTTTTTATCGAGCTATGACGGTGGATAACGTGGAGGCTGAAGCTAGACCGCCTGGACACGACTGGTATAGACGTGAATTGTTCATACCTATTGATCCTGTAAAGGACCCACCTCATCCTTACTGGTTTGATTTGCGAGAATTAGCAGATCAGGATTCACAAGCCAAATTGGATATTGCGGCTGGATTTCAGGCGGCAACTGAGCGCATTGTGCAAGAACTTGTGGAACGTCTTTTCGAATTGACGCATGGTAGAAATAAGCAATTATGTATATCCGGAGGAGTAGCTCTAAATTCTGTTGTGGCTGGTATGTTGGCCAGGAACTTGCCGTGGCTTACTGATTTATACATTCCTCCAGTACCGGCTGATGATGGCTTATCGTTAGGGGCTGCACAGTATCTGACGCACCATGTGCTTAATTTGAGTATGCGTGCTGTGCATGATCCATTTTTGTCTCCTTATCTGGGGTTGGAGTATGACCAATCGGATGTGATGACTGCGCTTTCGCAATCAAGTAGACCTTTGGAATGGAGACAATGCGACATTCCCGAGCTAGTTTCATTACTAGTCGAAGATAAGATCATTGCTGCTTTTCATGGACGAAGTGAATCAGGGCGGAGAGCACTTGGTAACAGGAGCATAATTGCCAGTCCACTTAACTCGGAAATGAAATCTATTGTAAATGAAAAGGTGAAACATAGACAATGGTTTCGGCCGTTCGCCCCAGCTGTATTAGAGGAGGAGGCGGGAGAATGGTTCGAGAGTGGAGATGCGTGGCCTTCACCTTATATGAGCTTTGTTTTGCCGTTCAAAGAGCACGTCAGGGATCAGGTTCCAGCGGTTATTCATCATGACGGGTCTGCTAGATTGCAGACTGTATCTAAAAAGGCTTCACCCTGGTTTTATGACTTGATTTCGGCTTTCAGACAAGTGACAGGTGTCCCGGTAATATTAAACACTTCTTTCAATGACAGGGAACCTATTGTTGAAAGTCCTCAGGATGCGATTAACTGCTTCCTAAAGACATCCATTGATTATCTGTATTTCGTTGAACAGAAACTACTTGTTACTGAGAAGAGAGATTGATAAGCAGAGACGAGCAGGGGCACCATACAACAATCGAGTATATGTCTCAAAGTGTTATGTGTTTCAATATTAGTGTGCCCGCAAAACGGAGTTTGCATGTCACATGTACGTCATATAGCTCAAAGATATATTAGTCGCTTGGGGCGTAGTATTGGCGTGGATGTAAGCCGTGGAGCGCTACTTTTGGTAAGCGGAGGGGGCGGTTGGGCGGTTGACCAGATTGCGTTATCTCTTCGTGAGCATTTACGTGCGAATTATGAGAAGGTTGAGGTAGTTGGTCATATTGGGCAGCGACCTTTTGTGACACAGGCGAATATCCACTTTCTGTGCAGGCCGGCGTTTTTTGATAGCAATGGCACCCCCGACATCCATTTGTCGAATGGTCTGGTGGTAAGCTGGCTGCATGGTGGAAGAAATAGTATGGATCCAAACATCGTTGCGGCTTGTGATCAATTAGAGATGCACTGGCGAAGAGTTAATCGGTACATTGTGCCCAATAGTGTCACACTCCGTAGTCTACTCGAATGTGGTGTGGATCCAAGTATTGTGCATATTATCCCGAACGGTGTCGACACAAAGGTATTCACACCAGCACCTAACGATTCTGACCGTCACCGTGTTCGTCATGAACTAGGTATCCCATCAGATGCTTTTGTTGTTGGCTCCTTTCAGCGGGACGGTAATGATGCGGGGGATCCTAAGATGGTCAAGGGTCCAGACGTTCTGGTGGACACTTTGGCAGAGGTATACCAGCGTAGGCCTATATTTGTACTTCTGACTGGTTCTGGTCGAACGTATGTTACGCGAAGATTGGATGAATTAGGAGTTCCCTATGTGCATCATTGGCTTTCGAATCCTAGAGAATTAGTGTCTATTTATCATGCGGTCGATTCATATATTATTAGTTCTCGGGAAGAGGGTGGTCCCGCACCTTTTCGGGAAAGCATGGCCAGTGGAGTTCCGATAGTTAGTACTCGCATGGGATTAGCGGCAGACCTCGTGCAAAATGGAGTAAATGGTATTGTGGCGGATGTTGGCGATGTGCAAGGACTAGCAGATGGTTTGGTTACCCTATTTGATAATCTTCACCTGAGGAGGAGCTTGGCTACGGAGGCGCTTAACACTGTTCGTGGCCTAGATTATTCGGTGATTGCTCAACGCTATCATGATGAGGTGTATAGGCTGGCATTCGGATAAACTTCAGTTCTTCTCGTATGAATTCGTCAGTCTCAATAAACTAGACTCCAATTGATGCCTTCTACTAACGACATACCAATTATGGCTCTAGGTGTCAGCACTCGAAACTGGGAGCGCTATGCAGCCCATGTATTTCGCGGTGTCTGCTGCTCTGTGGATATATAAAATGCGCATTGCTTTCATCTTGTACGATTTTGATCTTGGAGGTATGCCGACTTGGATTTATAGTTTGGCATCTAAAATACACTTGTCTCATGAACTACATTTCATATGCACGCACGTCAATAGAATTTCACCGAAGTTTCTTGGAGTTGGGCAACCATGTTTTGTCGGACGTAACAGGCTTTCTCTAATTCGCTATTTGATATCTAAGCGGATTCAAGTGGTTCAATATGGACAGCAACGTCTTTTTGGAGATTGCGCTCTGGCGGCCGGTGTGCCTGTGGTTTTGGAACGTACAGATGGATGGCGTCAAGGCTCGATTGAACAATCGAAACGATGGTTGGATGCCGTTGTTTCATCCACTAAGGGAACTCTCCCTCTTATTACTGAGATTACCGGACCAGACCGTGTTCACCTGATTTATAATGGAGTAGATATAAGTCGCTTCCAGAATGCCAAGCCAGATCGATTGGGTTTTGCGGATGAAGATATACTGGTAGGCCGAGTATCGCGCTTTTCAGGGGGCAAGAATCTTGAGTTGCTTATTGATGCAATGAGGGTCCTGAAAGAGCGTTACTCGAATGTTAAATTAATTCTAGTAGGAGCGAATTCCAGAATGCCTGGGGCAGAGGACTATGAGTCCATTCTTCGGGATCGGGCAGTTGGCATGGAACATTGCGTTCGTTTTGTGGGACAAATAGAAAAACCCGAATCAATTATTGCGGGGTTTGATATTGGTACCTGTGTCTCCCGACGTTACAATGAGGGCATTCCGAACTCTCTGATGGAATGTATGGCTGCTGGCAAACCAGTGGTTGCTACTGCTGTGGATGATATACCTGAATTGGTGATAAATGATGAAACTGGATTGTTAATTGAAGACAATGACCTCAATCAACTTGTAGGAGCTTTGGAGACGCTGATTAAGGATCTTGAATTAAGAAGGAGATTAGGCGTGCAAGGCAATCAGTATGTTCAAGAGCATTTTAATCTTGCTCTACAGGCCGAAAAGTATGTGACTCTCTATGAGGCTCTTTTTGCAAATGCTAGAAATTCCTCATTGGGTCGACGTGCTACCAAAATCGCTTTTGGCTGGAGTCAGGTGGTAGCGCCTCATCGTGTACTTAGTAAGATAGGGAGACTTGTTGGGCTTAGGAATGGTAGAGGTGTGATACGTGAAAGAAATTAAGTTTAGAGCCAATGAGCCATTGTTGGCCGATAGCCTTCTTGACAATTTATCCAGAGTGTTTGAGGAACGGTATCTAAGTCCGGGTCCATGGGTGACGAGATTTGAGGAAAAGTGGGCGAATGTTTGCAGCGCCTCCTATGCGGTAGGCACGAGTAGTGGGACAGCTGCCTTGCACTTGGCTCTACTGGCTTGTGATATTGGTCCGGGCGATGAAGTAATTGTCCCGGCAATGACGTGTCCAGACACCCTCAATGCAGTTCTCTTCGCTGGTGCTCAGCCTGTCATTGTGGATATCGAGAATCAACGCTTTGGCATTGATCCCAAGTCCATCGATGAAGCGGTGACACTAGCTACGAAAGCAATTATCCCAGTTCATATGTATGGTTGCCCAACTGATCCCGAGGTCTATGATATTGCAGAGCGACGTGGATTAAAAGTGGTGGAAGATTGCGCGGAAGCGCATGGAGCCGATATTAACGGCAAACTAGTTGGAACTATAGGAGATGTGGGTTGTTTCAGCTTCCGCGGTGATAAGCTGATTGGAATAGGTACTGGTGGAATGGTAGTTACGGATGATGAACACATTCGTGATAGAGCGAACTATCTAATAGGTTTAGCTAGTCCCAGCGGATTTGATCGTTATGCCAGTACTGAGATTGGATACAGTTACGAGATGTCCAATGTCCATGCTGCAATTGGAGTGTCTCAGGTGGATGTAATGGATGAAACTATACGAGCCAAACGAGGAGTTGCCGCTTGTTATGATGCCTTGCTTCCTGACACGGTAGTCCGGAAACCTATTCAGTTTGCAGGTCATGTATATTGGCGTTATGTGATCCTCCTGAATCGTGGGCAACCTCGGGATGTGCATGAGAAGTTGTTAGAACTCGGTATCGAAACCTTGCCACCGTTTGTGCCAATGTACCGTCTTCCAATGTACAACTGTAACAGACCGTACACGGATTTTACAGTTTCCGAGGACGTGTATGAACGATTGTTGTGCCTCCCGGCAAGCCCTTATCTGCGGCAAAGTGAAGTTGAGTACATTGTTGACAGTTTGCTGTCTGTGTTATGAGAAGCATGAGGTGTGTTTGATCAGTGTTGTCATATTATCTCACCTGACCGAGCTGATAAAGTGTGAGGATTTCCCTATCTGTCGTCATTAAGATACGATGGATAAGCATTCTGTCATTTGCGGACAATGTCATCAAGAATCCCTATCTTGATTCTGATGCTCCCTTTGAATGGATTCATCTAAGTGTGCGAGGTATTGATATCTAAGGGTATCATCTTCCATTATTTGTCTTATCGCCGGTTGAATAAATGACTGATCCTTGGTCTCGTCTTGTATTTGATAGACGATGTATTCGATGGTGGTGCATCTTCAACAAAGGCCGCTATTCTTTCTTGTTGTTTTGCACAAACAGACACTAAGTTTACGAGTTGGTCTAAGGCATGAGTATGAGAAGAGTTGGCTACTGAATCGTTACCCATTATGACCAGGCAGATACTACACCAATTAATTTGTGCAGTTTTGAGACCTTGTTTGTCAACTAGATTGCCTTATGGTGGTTGCACAGTGAAAGAAAAACCAGTCCGGTAACCAGATATTCAATTTGTCGAAGACTACGTTGAGAGATGCTCAGAGGCACCACCTAGGCTTGTTCTTTAGCCGTACGATGTCGTTACAGGCATGGGACAAGGGCGGTCTCTTGGAGCGCGAATTATCATTTTATCAAAACCTACAACGGAATTTGGGTGGGTTGACATTCGTTACCTATGGTGATTCCAATGACCTGAGATATACCAATAGATTATTGGGTCTTCGCGTTCTTTGTAACCGGTGGCGATTACCAATTCGTGTATATGAATTAATAATGCTGTTCGTTCAGGCCCCTTGGTTACGTCATGTTACTGTCTTCAAGACAAATCAAACTTCCGTTGGGCATGTTGCGTTGCTAGCTAAATTCATTTACCGAAAACCACTGATTGCTCGTTGTGGTTTTATGGCGTCTGAGTTTGCCGTACGGGAGTTCGGCGCTGATTCTAGTCGTGCCAAAATCATTATTGGATTGGAGAAAATACTATTTCGTTTTGCCGATTACATTGTAGTAACCACCGAGCAGATGCGGCAATATATATCCAAATTCCACCATCTACCATTGCAGCGAGTTAGGGTGATTCCCAACTATGTAGACACAGAACGCTTTAAGCCTTTGCCAGAAGCGCGTAAGCGGAATTCAATTTGCTTTATTGGACGTCTAGAGCAGCAGAAAAATCTTGTGGCATTGCTGGAGGCATCTAAAGGCTTGACTCATGTTGAATTGTCATTGATTGGGGATGGTAGCTTGCGAACTGAACTACTAAGGTTAGCGCAAACATACAGACTTCCGGTTAATTTCTTGGGAAGCTTACCTTATTTCAGCTTACCTAAGCATCTTAATCGTGCAGAGATATTTGTTCTCCCCTCTCTGTATGAGGGGCACCCGAAAGTACTGCTTGAGGCTATGTCGTGTGGTAGACCGGTGATTGGTACTGATGTGCCAGGAATCAGAGAATTAATTCGACATAGAGAAACCGGTTTTCTATGTGGAACTTCTCCGGCAGATATCCGTGCTGCTATCCAAGCGGTGTTGAGCGATATGGATTTGCGGATGCGTATAGGACGTCAGGCGAGAGAGTTTGTGCTTGAGAATTTTACACTTGAGAGGACAGTGGAAATGGAGATTGCTCTGTTGGACGAATTGGCTGCCTGACGGTAGTTTGACTATTTGAGTGGGCGAATAGACGTGGTTCATACCATAACCCCGAAAGTCAGTGTAGTTATGTCAGTCTGTGATGGCGAGCGATACTTGCGCGATTCTGTTGAAAGTATCTGTAACCAGACTCTCGATGACTTTGAATTGATTGTCGTTGATGATGGATCTACAGATGGCACTTGGCAAATACTATCGGAATATGCTGCCAGGGACTCGCGTGTATCCCTGATACGGAATGAACAAAATGTAGGGTTGACCAAATCTCTTAACAAAGCACTCGCACTTGTACGTGGACAGTATGTTGCTAGGCATGATGCGGATGATTTGGCGTTTCCATCGCGTCTTGAACAGCAGGTCAGGTTCTTAGACGAACATGTGGAGGTGGGTCTAATTGGTGCATCAAGTTATGTTGTTGATGAACATGGCCGTGTGGTGGACATTTATCGGGTTCCATCTACTGATGTTGAAATAAGATGGAGGATGCTTTTCTCCAATCCCTTTATCCACTGCACTATCATGTTTCGTAGCTCTCTGGTGGAACAGGTCGGTTCTTACGATGAGAAGATCAGATTTGCCCAGGATTATGACTATTGGGTTAGGATTGCAGAAGTGTGTCAGCTTTTCAATATTGCTAGACCGTTGGCGTCATGGCGCCTGAACACTAGGAGTATTTCCCAGACACGTGGACGGAGTCAGCAGGCTAGTGCACTTCGCACAAGTGTTGACCAGGTTTCGAAGTGCATTCGTAGAATTGGTCTTGTAAATGCGCAAACTTGGGGACCTGACCGCATTCAGGCTCTATGTAAACTTGGTCGGGGTCAATTTGACTCTCTCGACCCAGAAACTACTGTCTCCACCGTAGAGGATTACTTGTGGTTCACCAATGAGTATCTAGAGCATGACGTTCGACAGGATGATACTTGGCGCAAAGGGAGTGGGTCAATTTTACCAAATGCTGAAAACGTTGCTCTTAGTGCAGTTGGGTATTTTGCCTTGAGTGTATATCGTGAAGTAGGGGTAAATATACTGATGCTTTTGCGAAACAAGAACAGCAGATTGTTTCTATCGCCTGTCGCCTGGCGAACTCTAACTAAGATTATGGCCAAGCGAGGGTGGCCTCGGTGGATTCTACAGATCGCCAGAAGTTTTCGTGGGGTTCTTTTGAGTGCTCGCTACAGAATTTCAGTGGACTAAAATGCAAAATAGGATTACTAACGCAATCTTGAGAGTTGCCTACATATACTTACGTTGGGTGTATCGAGTTACAGAATATCCTAGGCGCTCAACAGATGTTAGAGTTAGGCACCAAAATGTCAATCTGAATAGACATCTGAATAAGGGAACTCCAGTTGAAAAGTGGATTCCCGCAAATATTAGAAAGACTGACATTTCCCCAGTCACACGGGCTTTCTTGTTCTTTTTTGTACCGATGTTCTATCTAGTGCATTTGTTTTCAAAAATGACTAGAAGGAATTCGTCCTCCTCCGATTTGGGACGTGTTTCTGAATATGTGTATGAAGGTTTCACGGATTAGGCTACAAGTATAAAAACATTTTTGCGACATCGATCAAACAAACGTGCTGGTGTAATTTGGAAAACGGGATGGGAAACGAGCTAATAGTGCTTACGGTGTTTGTTTTGTGGTTGTCGCTAGACGTGGCACTGGGATACGGTATTCGGTATTTGTATCTTTTCTGGTATCCACAGTCTTACTTAAATCGCACCTTTGCGTCGTCTACAATTGAGCGCATTTGGATTAGCTTCCGGACCTTTCTATGGACGGCTCTTGACAAACACTATCTTGTCTCAGGTAGTCATCGTCGCTTAATTCAGCCCGATGGGACTTTGGAATCACCTACAGTCTTTGATCCCCACTATGGTTGGCGATGGGCAACCAGTCGGCGGGTAGATCTTTCCCCTATCGAGAGAACCTCGAAACGAGTACCGCCGGATGCAGGGTTGTTCACTGACAGGAATGGTGTCATTCCGAACCGCGCAGATTTTGAGGTCAACTTGGCCAATAAATTGGCTGGACAGTATCGCATCTTTCTGTTAGGAGGGTCCTCGGTCGCTGGTACTTCGAGCCATATTAACAGTACTGGACACTCTATTGCCAATAATGAGACCATTGCGGCTGTTATGGAGCGTAAGCTTGCTGGAGCTAGTGAAAATATGACTTTTCAAATCATTAATTTCGGTGTCCATGGGTATGCATCTGCCCAAGAATTCTTGTACTATGGCCTCGAGCTTGTACACTTTCCTCACGATATGGTTATTTCTTTTCATGGCTACAATGATGCTAATCTCGCCCTCTATCATAATGTTTCGATTGATGGAGCTTCCCCAGGGCATTGGTCGATTAATCGCCCGAATTTACATAATAGGACATTTGAAGTAACTTCAAGAGTTAGATCACAGGAACAGAGCAGCATACTGCGTTTCGCTGCGAGTTTATTGCAGCAGGTCCTAGGTGGTCTTACAACGGCATTATTAGTGTCGTTTTGTATACACTCTATAAAAAGCGTCATCCGTGGTTACCAGATGCGTGCAAAAGAGATTCAGAAAGCTAAAGATGAAAGTTTGACCTTCGAAAGTGCGGTCAATAATTCGGTCTCTGAAATGGTTCAAACACATAAGCTATCTCAAGAGATGCTAACGCGAATTGATGAATATGCGGAAAGAATGGTAACCAACGATTTGCATCTGGGTTCTATCGCTGCCTCTGAGGGACAAGTTTTCCTCAGTATTCTGCAACCAATATTAGTTTCAAAGCATATTTTGACTGAAGAGGAAAGATTCTCTATGCCATCGGGAGCAACGGCTGCAGCGTACCTGGCTTTCACTGAATCTGCTCGGAGGAATTTTCGTGATCGCAGCGATGATGTCACGGCGCTTGGGGGACACTTTATAGATTTCAGCTCACTCTTGGACAGTAGTGAAAAGCGCTTGTACTCTGATATCATTCACTATAGCGATGAGGGTATAGATTTCATCTGTAATAGTCTGAGCGAGATTGTGTCTGGAATCATCACAGATGAATCAGCAAAAGGACAGGATGGTGCATGGCAAAGATACTAGGTGTTGCTAGCCACTACCATGATGCAGCGGCTGCTCTAATTGTCGACGGGCGAGTAGTGGCTGCTGCTGATGAGGAGAGGTTTTCTCGGGTGAAGCATGATTCGCGTTTTCCTCGTAATGCAATTGAATTTTGTCTTGCCAAGGGTGGTATCTCGGGCAATGAACTTGACTATGCCGTCTTCTACGAAAATCCTAAACTCAAACTGGATAGGATCTTGCGGACGACCTTAAAGCACTCCCCTTATTCGAGAGATTTGTTTGTTGCTGCACTAAGAAGCTACTTGACCAACAAATATTGGATAAAAACAGCGATGAGTTCGTTTTTGGATTGCGACACTTCTGCTGTTGTTTTTTGTGAACATCACCTATCTCATGCTTGCAGTGCTTTCTTCTGCTCGCCCTTTTCTGATGCGGCAGTTGTTACAATCGATGGGGTTGGTGAATGGAACACTGTGACTGCTTCAGTATGTCGGGATGGCCAAATCCTGAAACTATACGAGATTGACTTTCCTCATTCTGTGGGACTCTTGTATTCTGCTTTTACGGCCTTTCTAAGGTTTAGGGTGAATGATGGTGAATATAGGGTCATGGGATTAGCACCTTACGGACGTCCCAACAGAATGGATGACATGTGGAAGCTTGTTAGTCTGCATGGTGACGGGAAGTTTGCCCTGAATTTGGATTATTTTTCCTGGGAGTATGACAGTCACCGTCTTTATAGCGACAAGTTTTTGGAGCTATTTGGGCAGCCTAGACCAGAAGACTTGGAACTGGACTTTGACGGTCGCGGAAACGATGATAAGAACGGCGTCGGATTGCTGGCCCAACAATATGCAGATATTGCGGCAAGCGCTCAAAAATTAGTGGAAGAAATTGTGCTTCACATTGTACGTCATATACATGATGTAGCCGATAGCGACTCACTCTGTTTGGCAGGCGGCGTTGCACTAAACTCTGTTGCTAATCATCGTATTAGGCAAGAAACGCACTTTAGTCATATCTTTGTCCAGCCTGCGGCCGGTGATGCAGGTTGCGCGCTTGGTGCGGCCTTGTACTGGAATCAGGTAGTCCTAGAAAACGGTCGCTCGGGTGGACGAATGGAGCCATTTAACCCGTATTTAGGCGAGGAATTTACTGAGTCTGACTGCCGTAACTTTTTGAGTGCGCAAGCTGGACCT
>JAKUPR010000003.1:57075-97716 GCA_022450585.1 Anaerolineales bacterium
TACCGAATTACTCTGTGCGCGGGTGGCACAATTACTCTCTGAAAACAAAATAGTCGGTTGGTGTCAAGGTAGATTTGAATGGGGACCGCGTTCCCTGGGAAATAGGAGTATTTTGGCAAACCCAACCCATCCCAATATGAAAGAGATCGTCAACCGAAAAATAAAATTTCGGGAGCCCTTTCGTCCTTTCGCCCCCGCCGTACTAGAGGAGTGTCTTGAAGATTATTTTGAGATTCGGATGGGAGATCATTCGACTGAGTACTCATTCTCAACTCTTTATTACATGTTGGAGGTTGTCAAATTCCGGGTAGGCAAACGAGCCTTGTTTCCCTCCGTGGCACATGTCGATGGCTCTGGACGTGTCCAAGCAGTTTCCAAGAAACTGAACCCCCTGTTTTGGCAGTTGATCAACGAGTACAAGAATGTTACTGGAATTCCGATCCTACTCAACACTTCCTTTAACGTAAAAGGTGAGCCGATCGCTAGGGGTATCAACGATGCCTACGATACTTTCTTGGGAACAGATATAGATGTACTTGTGATTGGAAACTTTGTAGTATCTAAATGAGCAAGGTAATCTACTGGCGCATTCTTCATCTTACACTGTAGATTCAAGAATAAAGGTTGCGTGGCTTGTCACACCTCTAGAAGCGGCCACAGGTGTTGCGACGCTACTACAATCGTGGGCATCTCATATTGACTTAGACTACTTTGAGCCGGTATTAGTAGTGGGGATGGAAAACACCGCTATGGCCGACCGCATTCTGCAGATCGGTGAATTGCGTGTCATCCAAATGCCGGAATTGGTCACCGGTAGGCATATTCTTTTTCCGGCTGTGCGCGCGTTGTCCAAACTAATTGTAGAGGAGAAATTTGATATTGTTCACACTCATTTGATTCAGAGTGATATTCTAGGATCGCTTGTATCACGCTTCCATCCAAACTTCATTTTGGTTTCTTCTGCGCTTGGACATCTATACAAAAGCACAACCGAATCATGGAAGAAACTTGCTTATCGCTTTGTTTATTCCGCCCTTTGTCAACGCATTGACTGTGTTGCGGCAGTATCTTTTGATACACGTAGCGATTTGATTCGTGAATTCGGAGTTCGCCCTGGGAATGTTCGTGTGATCCACAATGGCCTTAGCGATTTATTTTTGGAGGATGCTAAGGATGTTCCTCCGCCGGATTTTGAGCGCCGGGTTATTGGAACAGTGGGGGCCTTGATACCTGAAAAGGGGGTTGCCGACTTCATTAGAGCAGCGAATCTGATTCGCGCTAAACTACCTGAGGTTCTATTTGTTGTTGTTGGGGATGGCCCGGAACGCGAGAATTTGGAGAAACAGGTTAAACAGATAGGTCTCGCAGGTCATGTCAAGTTCATGGGATGGATGCCTTCAGAGCTTGATACTATGAGTACTATCGACATTTTTGTCATGCCAAGCCACGAAGAGGGTTTGCCATATGTTCTTCTTGAGGCAATGGCATGTCAACGTCCAATAGTGGCTTCAGAAGTAGGTGGTGTTCCCGAAGCTATTGTGGATGGAGAGAGCGGGCTTCTGTTTAGGCCGGGCAACTCGGATGCGATTGCTGACGGTGTGCTACGTTTGCTGCACAACCCTGATTTGGCTCAACGGCTTGGTCATCAGGCTCGCTTGCGGGTCGAGAATGAGTTTCGTGCGAGAAATAAAGTAACAGAAGTTGAGCAAATGTATTCGGAATTTATGGCAGAGAGAACCCGTAGCGATTAAAGCCAAATTCTGCGCGATAATTGCTGTGAAATTGTGGGAATATGTTTCCCGTATCACATCAAACGAGCCCCTTGCGATTAAAGTGCTTTTTCTAGAGTACTACAGAAGGAAAATATGCTTCGCGGTATTTTGCTGCGTCTGACCCTGACATTTTCTGGTGTTTTGTTTGTTTTGATCATTCTGGAGGTTGGCTTTAGGATGACTGGAGTGATGTGCAGTGGTTGCGCTTATCTGCAGCGGGATCCTATAACTGGATACACCCATATCCCGGATAAATTGGTCGTTTTCAACGAAGAGGGGTATGGTATTCATCGTATCAACCGAGATGGATTCGATGACAGTTACTACTCGCTGGATAAGTCACCCGGAACATTTCGTGTTGCAGTTCTGGGGGATTCGCTTGTCGAGGGTTTACAAGTGATGCCAGAAATGAGGTTTACTGAGATACTGGAAAAAGATCTTGCAGTGGACGTACTTAACTTTGGCCTAGGTTCTAGTGGCACGGATGTTCAACTATTGCAGTGGAGACACAAAGTAAGACAGTATCAGCCGGACGCAGTGATACTTGTTTTCTCAGAATCGACTGACGTTATCGATAACGCTCCCCAGGTTTTTGGTAACAGCCACCCAGGAGAGGAACCATATTTTGTCGTAGATGGTGGTGAATTACACATGAAGAATGCCGATGCAGTACGTGCACAATATATTCAAGAGGTAGGGAGCTTCTGGGGTGTGGCTAAACGCTGGACACGTGCCAACCTATTTTTGGGTCGGATTTTATCTTTAGTGCCGTCATTGTTGTCTGGTGATGCTACTGCAGTCAGTGGCACTTTTCAAGCCTTTCCTCCTAACGGGACTTCTCAAAGTTTGGTAATTCAGGATGAAGATTGCTTGGATGATGACGACTACTTGTATGGATCGCATGTGCTGGGGGGTGGAGTCAGATGTCACCCTTATTTTGCAGAGGCTCTAGATCTGACTGAAGCTCTGATTCTTACTCTCAGAGCAGAGGTTGAAAAAAGTGGCGCCCGGTTTCTAGTTGTGTCTGTGTCCGATTGCGAAACATTGATGGATCATGTTCACTCCAAAGGCAGTAGTCCTGATCCTTCTCTGACAGAAAGGCTAGAAGTATTTAGTCAAAACTCTGGGATAGACTTTCTGTCTTTGACAAGTGGTTTTTCAGATCATTCTGACCCACGGCAGCTGTACATTGACTGTCCAGGACACTTTTCCCAGGATGGTCATGAATTGGCAGCAGAGTTAATTGAGAGTTTTCTGACAGAACACAGTGTCTTGCCAGGTTAGGCATGGAATCCAATCTTATGGGGGATGTATGCCTAACTCACTATGGGATTAAATTTCTTTCAAGGATAAAAGTCGCTATTCCTTCGCCTGCCGTCTGAGCTCCTTTGACGTTAAAATGCACATCATCGTAGAAGAACTCGAGTGATTTTGGCATCAAATCGGCAAGGTCGTATAGAGAAACCGAATGTTTTGCAGCGAGTTGGCGCATACCGTCGTTGAGCGTCTCCATGGCTTCATCCAGTAGGTCTTCTCTATATCTGACGCCGCTCGGGGAGGAGCGCATCCAGTGCCAATTCCTTGCTTCAGGGTCTACGGTGCTATTCCAAGTTGTTGCTTGTGTTACTAGGACCAATTGAATCCCATGTGCTTGAGTAACTCCTATTATGGTCAACAAATTGTTGGTGTATGCGGTAAGATTTACTGGTGGTTTTTCATCTGTGAGAGGACGCGCTTTATCCAACTCTACAGCCTGAAGGTAGACATCTTTAGGGGAAAGGTTCTTGAATACATCTGTAGTGCGAGGATAAAGTTTTTCTCGGAAGTAGTAGATCCGTCTGGTAATCTGGAAGTCAAATGCTAGAAACTTCAATAGCGGCATCTTGCCAGAGCTATCGAATTGGCTTAGCTGGTTGCCTTGAGCATCAGCCATAGTGTAATGCAAGTAATCATAGTTAGCCAAAGAGCGAGACGTGAGGTCTGTACCACCGGTGAGCCAGATGATCATGTCGGGTTCCATTTGTACTAAGCGATGGACAATCATCGAGATGTTGTCGTCACTCGCGTCGCCGGACTTTGCAACACCATAAACTTTGGGAACAACATGAATTGGTACATCTAGAGATAGTTCCTCCTGGATGATTCGTGTTACTGACTGCGAGTCGTCCAAGATACGTCCTTCTACTGAACTTGCGCCTACCATGAAGATTCGAAACTCTGTTTCGGGTTTTGTGAGTGATAAGTGATCTCCTCGAAATCCCATGTTGTTCATTGTGAAATTAACCGTCCCTTGAACGCCTGGTAATCCCGGTGCAATCTCATCAACTCTCTGATAGTGTGGAGGATACTCTGACTTGATATACCTGTTGAAATAGATGATCTTTTTATATTCTTCGTAGGGGTCTGGTACGGGAGCCAACAATCTCAGGCCGTATTCACCTATCGCTAGAGAAATTATTAGTGCCGTCATACTTGTAATCAATCCGGACCATTTGCTCATAATATGTCCTTGTCTGAATTCTGGCCGTGAATAGCGTTATTATATTGGCCGTGGATTGAGTTGTCAGATAGTCCTATATGATAAGAATATCCATCGTCATGGTTTCTCATCATTAAAAGTCAAAGTAAATGAATGTTTCAGAGCTTCCAGTGCTGATTGCTACGGACAATACCCATAACAAGATGATAAGTGCCCACAGTGTTGCGGGGTGTGCACGGAGTGCGAATTGACGGATTCGGTTCATATGATCCAGGCTGTGGGAGATGGCGAAGATCACCAAAAGCGTGATCGGGAACGCGTGTTGTGACAGGAATAATTCACCATTGTTATAACCCGCATGCCACAATCCAGAGAAGAAACGTTGCACAGTGGTTATGTCTTGCGCGCGAAAGATAACCCACGCCGCAGACACAATGTGGAAAGTCAACAGGATTTTAATCCCTTTCGGGACATATTGTGTCCACATTCCGATTTTTTTGTTGCGTGCAAGATGACCCGCAGCTATGCCACATCCGTGCAATATGCCCCAAATAATGAATGTCCAGCCTGCTCCGTGCCATAAGCCGCCCAAGCCCATGGTAATGAAAACGTTGCGAATCTGCTTCTTGAATCCGTGGCGATTTCCCCCTAGAGGTATGTAGAGATAATCGCGCAACCATCGTGAGAGGGTGATGTGCCATCGGCGCCAAAATTCAGGAATGGAAGTAGCTAAGTATGGGCGCTCGAAGTTAATGGGCAGTGTAATACCTAGTACCATAGCTGAGCCAATGCCCATATCGATGTACCCGCTGAAATCACAATAGATCTGAGCTGAAAAAGCGTAAAAGGCAAGTAGGTAGTCCCACCCAGCAAGGCTTTGCACTCCTGAGTAGACAGTTGTTACAACGTCTCCTAGCGGGTCGGCAAACACCAGTTTTTTAACAGCGCCAATAGAGAAGATCAGAATTCCGAGCGTAATCTTTGCATCTAGGAAATGTTTCGGATGTTTCAACTGAGGTATTAGGTCTTTGGCTCGTAGAATTGGTCCAGCAATTAATTGGGGAAAGAATAATGTGAATCCTGTTAAAGTCGGTGCACTATACTCAACTTCACAGTCTCTTCTATAGACATCAATTGTGTACGCAATCATAGTGAAAGTGACGAAGGAAATACCCAATGGAAGTGCAAAATCGACAACCTGACCTTTCCTATAAAATGAAAATAGCAGTCCTGCCACGTCTGCGAAAAGGAAGTTGACGTATTTATAAAAAACAAGGGGTAGTAGCAGCATTCCAATTGTTACGGCTGCTCTAGTTTTGCGATTACTGACTTGAGAGGTGCTAGCTATCCAGCGTGTACCGAAGAAGGCGATTAAGCATAGGGTGTAAGGTATCCATATGTAATATGGGTTCCAATATCCGTAGAAGATGGTGCTGCCAATGATAATTAGATACAGACGAAATCTATCTGGTAGGGCGATGTGAACCAGAAGATAAGCCAAGAAAAAAACAATAAATATGGGTGAACTGAAAAGCATGTGCTGGAATGGTCTAACTAATGAAGGAGTCGTGATACCAGAATTGCTTAGATTTATTATTCATTCTATTTCACTGATCCATGGGTAAATGGATTCAGCCATTAGTTTGTGAGCGAATGCATTCGGGTGCGGATCGCCTGGCATGACCCAGATCTGTTCGGGTGCAAAGCCCTGAAGAGATGGCAACAAATCTAGATACTCATAACCTAACTCTGCTGCCAGAGTTTTCATGGTTTCGTGAACAAAGGTATAGCGGTAATCTTCTAGGCTCTGAATATCTGGACACATGATGAGGTAAAGGCGGATATTGTTATGAGTGGCGTGATTTGCTAGTATCGCAAGTGAATCTCGCATGGCTTGAAAGCCATGTGAGTCTTCTCTGTACAATTCCTGATAATGGTGGAGCATGTTAGGAGTGTTGATTGCTGCACGGAGTTGGTTGCTTGCCGACCACAAAGTGACAGCTAGTTGACTGTGTCGTAGTAGGATGTTGCCTCCACCTGCAGACAAAACTTCTGTATCGTTTGGAAAAAAATGTATAGCGATGTCACTTGGTTCCACCGTTACCAGATGATCCAGGTATCGTTCTACATACCGCACTGTGTTGTAGTTCCCTATCCCTGCGTTGAGTATCTCTACGCCTTGCCCATTGTTTTGGAATATTTGCGTTAGGTTTTCTGTCATAGTTTCTTCTTCATTTACGCCCCATCCGAGTGTAACAGAGCTACCAAGAAAAAGTATGCGGCGTTTACCCTGCTGTTTTTGTGATATCTCGTCTCCACGCAGCCCTAAATCATTAATCCTAATCTTCACGGATTGCAACACGGCTGAGCTCCCCTTTTTGTGTTCATGACCAAGGACGGGATTGGTACTTGGTACTTTTAATTCTCTTGCGTAGCGCCACATTTCGATATCGTAATTGGACATAGAGCTGTTTTTGATGCGCACCAATGCTTCGGCTAGGCAGAGTGCTAAAACCGTAGATGTTACTAGGATGACGGCGCCAATTATGGGGCTCTGCTTGATTTGAGACATTACGATAGACGTGGTGGGGTGGCTGCTTGGCAATCAGTAGATTTGATCATGAGGTCTGCGTTTCGGGACCAAAGGGATGTGCAATTATTGCTGGATGCATAGTATTTGTCAACTCGAATGGTCGCTATAGTGCTAATTATCATGTTGTCGGTTTTTCTTGTCACAGACACGATTGAAATGTCTGGTGTATATGGATACTATTATTTCAGCGGCTAAATGCGCTAGTGATTTCGATGGTTAGGGCAGGACCTGCGTTGCGCGGCATTGCTGTGTCTGTGCTTGTGGCCCTAATAAGTACATTGTTGGTTACCATTGCATTAGAGTTGCTTCTGCGGGGTACCAACTTGGGCAATGCCGGATGCAGCTATGCACAGCGGCACCCGGTATTGGGATTTGAACACATTCCTGGCAAGATGGTAGTCTGTTCGCATGAAGGATACTCTGTTTATCGTGTAAATGCGCAAGGTCAGGTTGATGATGATTTTCCGATGATGCAAGAATCAGTTGGTTTTCGGGTAGCCGTGTTGGGAGACTCTTTTGCAGAGGGTTTCGGAGTAATGCCTTCGGTCCGCTTTTCTTCGTTGTTGAGACGCGATCTGGGCATCGAGGTGTTGAATTTTGGAGTGAGTGCTTATAGCACTGGCATTCAATTGTTGCAGTGGAGACATAAGGTATCAGACTATGAGCCTGATATTGTTATCTTGGGTTTGTACGAGGGTAATGATTTTCGGGAGAATTATCATGAGGTTTTAGGCTCTACCCATCCTGGGATAGAGCCGTATTTTCTTCTTGAAAATGGTAAGCCTCGGTTGACCAACTCAGAGCAGGTGAGAGCACAGTACCAGAAAGTCATAAGTACTCCATCGGGTCGTGTAAAGAGATGGGCTAGGGCTAATCTCTACCTTTGGACTCTTTCGTCAAAAGCCGTGCAACCGTTTCGCTCGATCGTGTCAGCATTGTCTTTGGATGATGTGCAAGTGTCCGGATATGATGTCGGTGATGAGTCGGCCGTACAAGAAAAAAGGGGTTGTTCGGAGGATGGTGGTGACTATTTGCAAATGTGGGCGGATGGTCCAGGATCAGCCTGCCACCCACGCTTTTCGGAGGCAGTAGAATTAACAGAGGCCTTGTTACTTACTCTCCGAAATGAGATCGAAGAACAGGGTGGTCATTTTGTATGGTTTTCAATCCCTCGTTGTGATTCCATGATGACCTATCTAAACAGCAATGATTTGGTCCACCATCCGTCCCTGACGGAGGAACTGCGTAATTTCGCGGTTCAGAACAACATGTTACACTTTGCATTACTAGAAAGTTTTGTTGAACACCATGATCCTCGACAACTCTACATTCAATGCCCTGGCCATTTTTCCGAGCGTGGCCACCAAGTGGTCTCTGGGATATTGCAAGATTTCCTTGTTCAAGAAGGGTTAGTGCCTGATTAGGTGTTTGCATCTTTGATGACATAGTTCTCTTACAATATGAAATCTCTGGTGGTTGTTCCGGCATATAATGAAGGTCAGAATATTAGACAAGTATTAGTAGCGTTGCCAGAAGCTTCAGTTACTTTCGATGTGTTAGTCATCGACGATTGTTCTACTGACAACACTGGTGATGTGGTCGCTGAGCTAGGTATTCCGCAGATCAGGTTACCCTGCAATTTGGGCTATGCACGTGCTGTGCAGACCGGTCTTCGTTATGCCGTCAATCATGAATATGATGCTGTTGTTTTAATTGATGCGGATGGTCAGCACAATCCAAATGTTATTCCGAGTATGTTGGAGCCTTTGAAACGTGGGGAAGCAGACTTGACCGTCGGCTCTCGTTTCGTTCATGGTGGAAGTTACAGAGCTTCGTTTGGACGGGCGATTGGCATAAGATTGTTTTCGCACCTCGCGAGCTTTCTACTTAAGCAAAAAGTTACTGACACTAGTAGTGGTTGTAAGGCAATGCACATTGGCGTAGCACGTGCACTGATTGCCTCACATTTCGTAGATTTTCATGCGGAAGCATTGGTATATGTGACTAGGCTAGGGTATGGAGTGAGAGAGGTTCCTATCACTGTTGGTAACCGTGCCCAGGGAAGTTCAATGTATTCTCCGCTGTCTTTTGTGACTTATCCACTTCAGACAATATTACTAATGTTAGTGGCTATGTGGGAGGCTTCTCAGCATCGATCCGAGGAATTTCACAGATGAGCATCCATGCCACAATTGTCGTTGACCTGATAATTGCAATTCTTATCTTTGATGTGCTCAGGCTGGTCATAGGTAAGAAATTATACGTTGGGTACGCAGTCATATGGTTGGGTGTGTTAATAGCTTTTGGTGTACTTGTATCTGTGCCCCCTATTCTAAACATGTTCACGCGTTTGATGGGAACTAAATTGACGTTGTCAGCACTTATCCTGATGGCATTAATGCTCGTGTTTTGGGCACTGATATATCTTTCATCGCGACTTTCTATTTTGGCAGATCGTGTAACTAAGATTGCTCAGTACATTGGCACTAGTGAACTGGAAAAGCGAGAGAAGAGTATCCAGGGAACGGGCGCAGACAATACGGCTGATTCTGATTAGCCACAAAATTCACAATTCCACAACCTGATTGTACACACATGTTCGCTCAGAATTGGTACCAAAAGTTTGCCAGAGTGTTCGAGAGTAAAGTAAACAAGGTGGTAGGCTTGTTTACTTTGGCTTTGGTTTTGCGCGTAGTCTTTGTGCTACTTGTACCATATACCCCATGGTTCGATGCAAAATGGTACGATGACGTAGCTTGGCGTCTTGCGCAGGGGTTTGGATACAGTCTGGCAACAGGCGAACCAACTGCGTATGTGCCGCCGTTTTATTCGTTGGTCTTGGCAACAATTTACATGGTATTTGGACACTCGTTATTGGCGGGGCGTCTTCTAAACGCAGTCCTCGACTCATTTACTGCAGTGTTGTTATATCAATTAGTTGTTGAATTTCATCGTGGTACTGGTAAACCGTACGTTAGATTAGCTGTCATCAGCGGGATATTGTATGCGGTTAATCCCATTACTATGTTTATGTCTGGAGTCACCATGACTGAAATAGTGTTTACTACCCTATTAGTTGCAATACTTTTGTTTGCAGTTCGAGTACGTCGAAAACGGAACCAAAGTGTAGAGGAGAACCAAAGTACACAAGATGCTGTCTTAGGACAAGAAAGGGTATGGTACGCGATTGTAGGCGTTCTTGGCGGGTTAGCTGCTCTAACCAGGTCAGCTGTTGTTCCAGTTTGGGCGTTTATTATTTGTGAGTCTGTGGCCCCGCAACGGGTTCTTGGCAGAGTGTATAAAGTTTTAATTGCAACTACGTTTTTTGTGTTGACAATATCCCCTTGGGTTGCACGAAACTGGCGTATTTCCGGACAAATTGTTTTTGATAATCATGCAGGATGGGGAATGTATGCTGGTACTAAATATGAAGGCACGCTGTCTGGGAGACATGTAAATGTAGATGTACCTATTTCTTCAGAGTGGGAATTAATTAAAGTGGGTAGACAAGAGCTGTTGAACTATGTTAAAGAACGTCCGGTAGAATACTTGTGGTACTCGCTGCGCAGAGCTGGACATATGCTTGATCTCAATCTGGAAGCTTTCATGGCTTCCTTTGCTTCCGTGACGTACGGATCAGAGTATTCACGTTTTAGTGAGTTTTTGCGGAGCAAGCCTGCTATGATCCCAGTGGCGCTGCTGCCTATCTTGCAGTCGATATTATGGATAAGTGGCGGCCTGATAGGCCTTTATAGCTGGTTTGATCTTCCAGGCCGCAACACTATTCTTACGATTGTGTTGCTGTGGGTGGTTTCCCACGCTGCTTTTACTGGATTTCCCCGATATTTTATGCCTATGCTCCCATTGCTAACCATTCCGCTTGCCCACGCAATCCTGTATGTTCGGGACCATCAACCTCTTAGCTCTCGGTCCAGTGCTCCATTAAGATGGAAAGGCACATTGTCGAATATAACAATCACCTTAATGCTTATCCTTGCGATTGGCACGTGGCTCACAACCGTAGGTGCGTTGTCCACAAGATTGGTGTAATTAGACGTAAAATCATGATGTTATGTAATACATTAGGCTGTCCCGATAGATATTGACGTCCTTGAAGTCGGAAAACAGTGTCCTTATATTAGACTCAGTATATGTGTAGAATGTACTTCCTTGGTACATCCTTCTGTAAACGAATCTGGGAATGTTCAACCAGTGCCAGCGATATGGCAAAGAAGAAAAAAAGCTGGTTACGTGTTGTAGATTGTGGAGCACTTGACTTATGTCTGGGATATATTGGAGGCATCCTAAATCAAACCAGATATCCGCGTCAGGAAAATCCACTTGGGTAATGTCAGCTTGGAAAAAGGAGCATTGATTGCTTAATCCGACAGCAGCAGCTCGCTCTTTCGCAATCCTGATGGCATCTTCAGAAACGTCATATCCGTATGTAATTGCACCTAGTTCCGCTGCTTGCAATGCGAATCTACCGACACCACATCCCAGATCTATACACTTTTTTCCTTTGAAAGATCCAGCAAATGCATGCGCTCGCTCCATTCTATCTGTGATACTTCCCCTAAGTGCGTTACCTAGGTATGGTATCTTTGATTCCCATGTGTTTTTGGAGTAAAGTTTGTCAAATGAAACCGCCTTCTCTTTCCAGTTTACAGGCATTTCGTCTCCTTATTTGCACTATAAAAATAACATCAGTGGGTATGGTAACTCAGTCTAGCTTGCATGGAAACCCCCTTCGCAATTCGGTCATGGAATTTTATAGGTTCAAATCGACCTTGATTGATCAAAGACCATCTAAATAAATTAATAGGATTACTTATATTGCACAGAACCCATATATTATCTGTTGATGTAGATGACATAATAATCGCATGTGCTGATTATTACCAAGAAGATGTACCTCATGATTATGTTAGCAAGATAGATGCGCAAGTGAGGTGTACCCTAGATGCACTTAGGGAATACGATTGTAAGGCTACATTTTTTGTTCAGGCTCAGTACTGTAGGGACATTGATAGTGTCATGAAGGAAATTGTGTCACAGGGTCATGTCGTTGCCTCGCACGGCGTGCGGCATCGTAATGTGGGCAGGATCTCCATCCAACAATTTAGAGAAGAGATAGAAAGATCCATTGAATTGTTGTCAAATTATCAACATGAGATACTTGGTTATCGTGCACCTGCTTTTTCTATGCCTTACGATGATGACCATTTTGGGGTACTCCTGGATAATGGCATTAAATATGTATCCAACGGTGCGGGAATCGTTCGAAGCAATGTGCCAAGTGTTCAAACACCAATTGAGTTAGATTGCGGTTTAATGCATGTGCCTGTATCCACTAAGCATTTTCTGGGTGGCCTAATACGGTACCCTATCGGATATGGCGTTGTTGCCAGGTATGTTCCCGAGACCCTATTCATCTTGTCTCTCAAGTACTGGCTCCAGAAATATTCGTATTTTCACTACTATTTTCATCCCTATGAACTTTCTGGGACACCAAGAAATATTGGAATTCCTTATCGAAACATACGTGCTCTTGCGCAGACCCAAATACTTTCATTAAGGAGCAACAATAGGCATGGACTCTTCAAGAAAGTCTTCAATGCATGTCGCTTTGAACCGATTGAATCCTTAGTTGGTTATCGGGCCGACTGTCAGTAACCTTAGGGATATTCCTATTAGACCTCAGAAGTTGCTGTTCGACGCTTCGGTATTGCGGCCAGATGGCAAAGGTGCTGCACGTTATGTTCACTGTCTCCTCAGGGAATATGCGCGATTAAGACCTCCGGATCTAGAGATTGTTGTTCTGGCCCATCCTGTTGGGAAAGAGTGCATTGCTGATTGGGATAATGAAAGTATATGGGATGAATTTCTCTGGATTGAAGTCCCATTTACCTCAGAACACAGGTGGAGATTGTTAGAGCTACCACTTAGGGCACGTGCTTTAAGCGCCTCTCTTATACACGTTCCGGTCGAAGCGCCAGTGGGCCCACTATCATCTCCGTTCGTGTTAACGGTTCATGAGAATCCTGATGTTCGTCACAGGTTAGTTGAATGGAGCGAGCTTAGCGTCAAGGAACGTATAAGTTACTCTATTACGGGATATCTGACTCCATGGACAGCTCGTAGAGCAGACCGAGTTCTGGCTGTATCTCAGGCCGTAGCGGATGAGGTGTCCGCAGAATGGGATTTGGAGCCTACTCGCGTGTCTGTGGCCTACGAAGCTGCTGATGAACATTTCTTCGATGGAAGTGGACAAATTCCTGCATTACGGGACGTTCGAGATGGATATCTGCTGATGTTTTCGACTGGCGATCCGCGTGAGGATATTGAAACAGTGTTTGCCGCCTATGCTGCTGCGAAACCTGCTCAGGCACTAGTAGTTGCAGGTCATCATCCTAACTATTCCCTGTTGTACTCTGCTGCTCAGCGCCATGGTATTTTCGAAGATTGCCACTTTATAGGTAGAGTTCCAGAAGGCGATTTGCCCGCACTTTATGCATCTGCGACAATTTATTTAGAGATGACATCATATGAAGGTTTCGGCTTGCAAGTTCTAGAGGCGATGGCTGCCGGTACAAATGTTATCGCCTCTAATTTACCGGTTTTGCGAGAGGTAGCTGCAGACGGGGCGATGTATGTTATACCGAGAGATGCAGAGGCGCTATGTAATTCTATAAACATGATACTTATTGATTCTAAGCTGCGAGCATCTTTGTCGAAGCGCGCTATTGCCCGAGCCCAATCATTTTCATGGAGGCGGTGTGCTGAGCAAACGCTTGCGGTGTATCGTCAAGTGCTCGATATCTAGGCCGCAAAAAATGTGGATAGTATGGTTTTAGTTTCGATCGCTGTGATTCCCGTGTATACAAACTTGATGTATCAGAAAGTTTAAGATAAAGATGAACGCAAAGGTTGGTTTTATGCTCGACTACGTAGGCGACGAACTGCAGCTTGGAGGTACGTCCAATTACGTAAAATTATTGGCGCCGCGTGTTAGGGACTATGGTTATGAGGTTCGAGTTTCCATGGGTTTATCCTCCCGCACCCAAGATTTGCAAATGGCCTTGCTATCTGCTGGTATCCCCGTAGACGATGTCGACACTTCCATGCGAGGCGGTAGTCCGACAAACCGACTGCTCACAGCATATTCGTATTTTCGCAGACAACGTTTTGATATTGCCCATTTTATGCTGCCCTGGTGGAATGCTTGTGGGTTTGGAATTCTCGGGGCATGGCTCGCAGGGGTATCGGGACGCGTGGCAACCTATCATGCTGTACCTGATGTACTACAGGCGCCATTGGATTCTGACACTTTGAATTTCTTGCAACGCTGGAAATACGCGCTTACTCACCGATGTGTAAGTAAGGCGATTGCTGTTAGTGGGGTTAATCGTAAACGTCTTATTGACAATGGATTCTATTCGTCTGAACGTGTCTGCGTTGTTAGAAATGGGATAGACATTAACGCGTTTGGAAGCACTATGGACAAATCCGGTCTTCGGCGTCAATTGAGTTTGTCTAAGTCTGTATTTCTGATAACAGTTATCGGCTACCTGGAACAGGTAAAAGGTCATAGTTATTTCCTTGAAGCACTCCAGGGCATTGTGGTTCGGCACCCTAATGTTGTAGCCCTACTCGTGGGCGATGGTGTATTGCGAAAAACATTGGAAACCCAGGTTCAAGATTACAACCTTTCGGACTCTGTCATTTTTACGGGTTGGCGGAATGATGTACCTAGAATATTGTCTGCATCTGATCTGTTAGTGTTGCCTTCTCTGTCGGAAGGATTTCCACTTTCGATTCTGGAGGCCATGTCTTCGGGACTACCAGTTGTTGCATCTGACGTTGGTGGAATTAGCGAAGCAGTTATTGATGGCGAAACAGGCGTATTGGTTCAGCCAGCGTCATCTCGTGCGCTTGAGGTTGCTATAACAAATCTATTGGAGCAACCGGAGCTACTTTCGTGTATGGGAAAAGCAGGTCGAGAAAGAGCACTGGCGAAGTATGATGTCAGTCGTATGGTCAATGATATATGTCATGTGTACAAGCAAATCGTGTGATTTTGATTACTCGTGATGCGCCTGATGTAGGATGAATTAACACTGATTACCTCAGGCGTTACTATAATCAGGGAGAATAGAACATGGTGTCCAGATTAGTTGAAATATGTCCAGCCTTTGACTTTTGTGGTTTTGGTGAGATTAAGATTATTTTCAGTAGCGAGTTGTGGTCTTTTTCTTTTGCCTTGGTGCCTCGCTGATTCAGATATGAAAAAATATGCGAATAGGATAGTCCTATTTAGTTCCCTTAATCTTGGCCGGCTGGCGTATTAGTTCGAGAGTACACAATGGACGGATATGAGGAAAAACTAGAGAGAGAAAAGCAGTGGTATGCACAGGCTGCTTTTCAAAAGGAACACATATTAAACTCTAGGATGTTCTATTCATATGAACGCGTTAAATTCAACCATAGTTTTCCTAAAAGAAGATTGTCGCAGTTAATAGGCCAGGTGATTGAATGTTATAGCTTGATGGACCCTTCAATTCTCATAGCGCCCTTAGGGGTAGGTGATGACATACGCTATGTTAGCCATCTTTCAGACAACATCAGTGGTATAGACCTCTTTCCAGGAGCGATTGACAAGGTTGCAGACAGCACCATTGATACATACGTTGGGGATATGAAGAACATGACCATGTTCTCTGATGAACAATTTGATATAGTAATGGTTCCGTTATTCTTTCACCATTTCGTAAAATATGGTTTTGATGATTTTTTGAGAGAAGCATACAGAGTTTTGAAGCCAGGCGGGCATTTCTTTTCCCTTGAACCGAGTTCCCTCAATCCTCTTTCTATGCTTGCTTGGGTTGCCAGGAAAATTTTTGGAAACATTACCGGAACAGTTGAGGATGAGCGTCCGTTTAATCCTATCAAGCTTTCCGATGCCATGATGCGTTGTGGATTTTGTGATGTGCACGTCTTGGGTGCAAGCTTTACTCATTCTAGAGTGCCAATCTGGCTTGCAAAAGTAAGTAATGTTGTTACGTCACCGTTTTTGACTTTTCCTATCGTAAAATACCTAGCTTGGCTTTGTATTTTCTATGGCAGGAAGGGTGATTAGCAACATCAATTACCGTTTCTTGAGGACACTTTGGCGGATTGAGAGATAATAGCAGACTTACTAATGTAGGTTTTGATGCTTGTGCGCGGCTCATCAAATTGTTTTGCATAGGTACTTTTCTCGATACACAGGATTTTGTGGCACCATGTCTACCAAATTAAGAAACCGAAACAAATATACACGCGGAAATGGCCTATTAGAACCTATTCTGGCCCGCATCCGTGCTCGTCGGGCGAATCGTTTGATACCTTCATCACTTCGCGCAGGAAGGGTTTTAGATATTGGATGCGGTTCTTATCCATATTTTCTCTCACACACTGCCTTCAAAGAGAAATATGCTATTGAGAAGGGGCCTCCGGTAGGATCATTGCCGGAGGTAGATTGGCACCATCTGGATCTTAATGTGGTCACTCGCCTGCCTTTTCCAGATAGCTATTTTTCTGTGGTGACCATGTTGGCTGTGGTCGAACATCTGGATCCTGCTGGTCTTGTCGGTGTGTTTCAAGAAATATATCGTGTCTTGGAAAAGGGTGGTATGTGTATATTGACTACCCCAGCAGCGTGGTCGGATCCATTGTTGGCTTTGATGGCGCGGATGCAGCTAGTGAGCGCCGAAGAGATCGATGAGCATGAATATACTTACACCTTGCCACTACTGGGATGGTATTTCGGTAGTGCGGGATTTGAGTTGGAGAAAGTGAATTTCGGCTATTTTGAACTCATGTTGAATATGTGGGCTACAGCAGAGCGTTAGAGATGTACTTAATGATGATAGTTGTTGGTTATGGGTAACACTCTTGTAGTGTCTGGCTGCTCTATCAATGATTGACCTTTCCCACTGAGATTAGGTAATGTCCACACCGTTGGTCAGCGTTGTTATTGCCACTTACAATCGTGCTCACTTCATTGGCGAAGCAATCCTAAGTGTTCTGGACCAGACGGTGCAGGACTCAGAGATTATAGTCGTGGATGATGGTTCGACCGACGCGACGTCACAGGTACTTGCTCAATTTGGTGGTCGCATACAGGTTGTTCGTCAGCTTAACCAAGGTCGCTCGGCTGCGCGCAACTCGGGTGTGAGTATTGCGCGCGCCGATATCATCGCATTCTTAGACTCTGATGACATATGGATGCCCGACAAGCTTGCCGAGCAGCTCTCTCTTTTTGATGCTCAGCCGGCAGTTGGCTTGGCACATACATTTTCGGATGTTGTCGATGAGAATGGCGTTGTGCTCCGAAAACAGACACGCCGACGCCAACATCTCTATCGAGACGCTGTAAGGCGTGGATACACATATGAAGGAATGAGCCAGCAGTGTACTATGTTTCTGTCAACCGTGGCGATACGTCGTGAGTGTTGGGAGAGCGTTGGACTCATGGATACGAATATCCCCGCGTTTGAAGATTGGGACTGGTACCTTCGAGTGGCACTCAACACAAAAATCGATACTATTCCTGAGGTCTTAGTTCATTTTCGGCAACATGTTGGTAATACTTCCTCGGAAGAATTTTTTGAAGGTCGTCTGAAAACTTGCCAAAAACATCTTGCCCTTTTGGACAAGTGGTCTGATTCAAAGTTGAAAGGGCTCCCAAGATGTAATTTTTATTTGCAGTTAGCGGGTGCTTATTATGTGCAAGGGCACACTGCCGAGTCCGTAAGTTGGATGCGCAAGGCGGTACTTATTGACAAGTTAGTGCTTCTACGACCATCATGTCTGCGCTATTCTCTAGCCATGTTTTTCCCAGCTGTGATAGTTTCGTTTGGGCGTTGGCTTGGCCGTCTATTATCTGGAGAGGTGAGACACGAATCATCCTGAACGCATCATCCCCGAGGAGATTCCAGAGGGGATTCTTGCGCTGCACCTAAAGCGATATCAATTCGCATGCAGTTATGTTGACGGCAAAGATGTTCTGGATTTAGCCTGTGGGGTGGGATACGGGTCACTTCATCTGGCTGCGATAGGTAAGAGTGTTGTGGGCGCAGATATAGATATGTCGGCAATAAGCTATGCGCAGCAGCACTATCGCGCTCGTGACAACCTATCCTTTATTCAGGCTGATGCAATGCGGACAGGATTTGCGGAGTCCCAGTTTGATGTGATCTGTTCATTTGAGACTATTGAACATATGCGTGACCCAAATGCTTTCCTAGTCGAAATCAAGCGTGTGTTGACTCCAGGGGGGGTATTTATAGTTTCCACTCCGCGGGTGACCCGGAGCGATTCTCGCCCTGACAATCCTTATCATTTTCAGGAATGGAATACCTTGGATTTCCAGCGACTAATTTCGGGTTATTTCAAGAGTGTAGAAATTTTTGGGCAATTTCGCATGGAGACCAGTGTATCTCGCTGGTTGAAGCGATTGGATGTACTCAAGCTCCGTAAGTGGTTATTGCCACTTTGGGTTATACGAAGGGCAGCTCACGCTTCCGGTGTGCGTGCAACGCCGGACTTACACCTTGAGGATATCTGTATCCGGAGCGGGGATTTGGGGAAGGCAAGTGAGATTGTGGCGGTTGCGAGTGATGAAAACTAGCGATACTAAACTGTGGGACGAGCTTTGGAAGAAGGATATCTCCAGTTACGATGCCGATTCTGTTCTATCAGATGTAGAAGAAGAAAGTGCTAGTATACGATGCAAAAAGATCCTTCGTTATTTGGAAAGTAGTGTCGGTGATTTGTCGGGCAAGCGTATTATAGAGATAGGATGTGGTGGGGGCATCTACAGTCTGATTTTTGCTCGACTTGGTGCTAGTATCACTATGTTGGATTACAGTTCCGATGCTCTTGCGATTGCTGAGCGAAACCTTGGTGCGCTCAATCTAAAGGGTGAATTGTTAAAGGCTGATGCTTTCAATCTGTCAGAAGAATACTTGGGTAAATATGATGTGGCAATGTCGTTTGGGACTGTGGAACACTATCGTTATCCACGGAGACTGGATATATGTAAGGCACATGTTGATGTGCTTCGATCTGGAGGAGTGGCAATTATAGGTACCCCGAACATTGCCTTCCTGCCACATGAGATTTTGAAGGTGTTGCTCGTAGCACGTAGGAAGTGGTTCTTGGGTTATGAGGGTAGTTTTTCGCGTGGAGAGTTGCTGAGAGTCGGCCGTTCACTAGAATTGTCGGATGTACATGTAGTTGGTTCCTCTTGGAAGTCAGATGTACGTCGTTATGTACGTATTGTGTGTGACACGAGAACGTTTAAACGTTTGTTTCCCACTGACAATCAGATTTGTAGATCTGTTGTTCCAAAGAAGCCACGCGCCCATTGGCTTGATGATTTTCTGGGTCACGACATCGTAATGCTTGGCGAAAAAATAGCGTGAGATGAATTGATGCGTATTGTCTACACCGTACTGAATGGCAGAATTGCTGGTGGCCAGGTGGTCTGCGGGCAATTTATGTTGGCTGCTAAACAAGCGGGAGACGAGGTTTGTCTGGTGACCCCTTCCTTAGGGGAATTTACAAGTCTCTTGGAAGAAGAATCTGTGCCAATTGTTCAGCTTCCGATGGATCGCACGTTCCATTTACATCGTGCCTGGCAATTTGCTCGTTTTCTAAAACAATGGAGAGCTGACTTGGTCCACTGTCATGCTTCAGTTACTGGATCCATTCTTGCTCGTTTCGGAGCAAAGATGGCCGGTGTACCCTTGATAAGTCATGTCCATATTGAGAACAAGTTTAGCGATTTGTCCTGGGTGCGAAGTCTGCAGGTTTGGCTTGACAATTTGTCAGCATATCTTACGGATGAAATAGTGGCGATTTCAGAGGACACACGTAGTAGTCTGATCAGCCAAGGGATATCCTCGGACAAAGTTCGTGTGATACACAACGGGATTAGTGTAAGTGATGAAATAGATGGCAAATCGGTAGACTGGGCACGCACTGCACTGGGGATTGAGGGTGAAGTTCCTGTTGTAGGAACGGTGGCGAGGTTATGTCCAGTGAAAGGACAGCGCGAGTTTATCCTGGCAGCAAAATACGTCCTCAATGAGTTCCCAAACGCTACTTTTGCCATTGTTGGTGAAGACCTTGAATTTGATGGTAGTTATCGCTATGAGTTGGAAAGGTTCTCGGGGAAGTTGGGCTTAGATGGATGCTTAAAATTTTTTGGATTCCAGCATGAAGCAGCCAGACTAATATATGCCTTTGACATTTTCGTCCTGCCGTCTTGGATAGAGGGCCTCCCGGTGACAATTCTTGAGGCCATGGCAGCTGGAAAGCCTGTGATAGCTACTCCTGTAGGCGGTGTACCTGAATTGGTTTCAGAGGGCGAGACTGGGTTATTGGTTCCGCCGCGTAGTCCTGAAAAACTTGCGGAAGCTATAGGGTATCTATTGGGGAATTCAAATGTAGCCCGTAGCATGGGGATGTCTGGGCGCGAGCGAGTTGTAGAATATTTTTCCGAACAAACCATGCTAAAGCAAGTCATGACCATGTACAGAGAAATGGCAAAGACCATTTGAATATTCCAGTTGATGATTTTGATTATGGACATCAGACGACCTAAGGTGCTCTCCAAGAGTGAGGTATTGTCCTTCGTATAATCTTGCAGGGCAATTGTTCAGATTAACCAAATATTCTACGTATACGTTGGAACATCAACCCAGAGACCGTAATACATGCGAGCTGTGAATTTCTTCAATTTGAAGACTGATCAAACCTTACTCATTATCCTGACATTTCTGGCAGTGGGGACTCGGTGGTTCTTCTTCCAGGGGCAAGTTTCAGTGCCATTTGAAATTCAAGATGAAATAGCCCTGGTTTGGGAACTAAAGCATTTTCTGTTGGGTGATTGGGATAACATCTCCAACCCTGTAATTCGTTTTGTGGCTGGGTTTGCTCTCGTACCATTCTTTGCGATTTACTTCTTGTATGGTTGGTTGATCGGGGATGTGAGTTCATTGACTGATGTAGTTGATTCTTTCTTTCTCCACACAGCTAATGCGAATGCGTTAGGCAGTGTTTGGATTTGGGTGCCTCGCTTTGTGTCGTGGTTATGTTTAACGGTCTCTGTGCCGTTACAATTTGTGCTGACCAAGCGTCTTACTGGGAACAGAATCGTTGCATTTATGGCGGGTGTGATCGTAAACTTCAGCTTCACTGCTTTATACCTGTCAATTTTTGGACTTCCTGACAGTCTCGGTTTTTTAGTTTTCCAGATTGCTCTCCTGGTCTTGGTGTCGCACGTGCGAAATAGAACGACAAAAACCACAATTATGTTTTGTGTGGCCATGGCGGTAATTATTCTTGTTAGATTACAGAATGCACTTGTGCTCGGAGCGGCGGGCATACTCTATCTCGTGATTTTTAGAGTCCAAGAGGGGAATAAGAGTTGGAAATCCATCCTGAAGGAGATCCTGGTTCTTGCTGGAGGAACAGTTATATGGATTATAGTGATTAACCCTGTAACTTACTTGGCTCCGAATGCATTCTTACAAGAATATACACGTACTATTGTTGGTGAGTATGTGCCACTGTCTAATGTAAGTTGGACTCTTAATGCAGCCTACATTTCGCGAGTAGTGTTCGACGAGATATTGGGAATGGAATTGACCTTATTGCTCGGTGCTGCTGTCATTGCGTTGTATTTACGGCGTTCGCAGGAAAATAGATGTTACTATCTCTTAGTATCACCCCTTATGTTTCTATTTATTGCATTGGGTTATATCCCCAAACTGACTTACGAAACCAATCTGGTGACGATGCTCGTTCCCGCTTCTATTCTGGCAGCATGGGTGATGAGTGATAGTCCGCGTATCTTTGAGAATCTACACTGGAGAGGTATCCGCTCGTTCGGAGTAGGACTAATGGTAATTATCTTTGGTATTTCTCAAATTAGACCGATTCAAAATTGGTTAAGTTTGTATGGCATGAGCCTTAATACAAGTACTCGGGCTAGTGCTCGCCACTGGATTCATGAAAATATCCCCTCTGGGTCTACAATTTATATAGGTTCATATACTTATACAGCTCCGTTGATCACCAGTATGGAACAATTGCAGCGTGAAGCTCCTGATTCCGAACTATTGCGCTGGCGAACTGAAAATGATGTCAGTATGGTGCTGTCACCAAATTATTATTTGATTACAGACTTGGAATCATCCGTAGAGCAAGGTATTGTGCCTGAGTATTATGTGCAGGCCTCATTTGCTCAGAAGCGCATTTCTTGTCGTTGGGGAGGCATTTGGGGTGTATTGCTTTGTCCGTATAACCCACTGCGAGGATCACTTCCTTACTTCAGCCAGTTAAATGATATACCAGCAGATTCTCGGGGGTTTACACAAATGCTTCTCAGTGAATTCAATCCAATTTGTCCTCAGCATCGTCATCAGACAGTTTTTATCAACTATCGCACAAATGTACTTAGGAACAACGTCCAGCACTTGTGTAAATTTGGCCCGATTATTAGGGTATATCAACTGGAAGCTTGACCGTATAGTGTGATGATGGAAAAGTTTTCAGGAAACACATTTGTAAACCTCATGAGTAGGCACACGGTCATTAGCCTTTTAGTCGTGTGGATTCTTTACTTGGTCATTCAAGTATTGACATTTAGGACAGGTGTTGGTAATGAGGAGTTTCGCGATATATGGATTCTGCAAGCTATGGGAAACGGTCGAATCCCAATGCGCGACTTTGTCTTTGAGTATGGACCTCTAGGACCGTTTGTATGGCATGTGATCAGTCACATTGTTGGTATCGAACTGTACTCAATAAGGTTAGTGGTGGTATTTCTCGGGATGCTTGGTATTTGGATGAGTTATCACATTGCAAGTCGGCTGGTGGATGATTGTTGGGCTGCAGCGTTGATAGGGTTTTGCGCTATAGGTATATTGACATTTCCACTATATTCATATACCCATGTTTTGAGTGTCTTTACGGTATTGGGCGCCCTCTTTGCAGCGATGCGATATTTTGATAAGGGTTCAACCGGTTGGAATGTTACGTGTGCAGTTTTGTGTATGCTCACATTGTTTGTGCGTCCATTGCCGACAGGTGCTGCTTTGATAGCAGGAATATTCTTTGTGCATTTATTTAGGTTAGTGACTAAGAGGAAACATCGATTTGCTCATTACCTGTCTGTATCTGTGCTGTTTTTGGCGATAGTTGTCCTGTGTTCTGCGATTGGTGTAATGGGGTACACGTGGTGGTTCGGGCTTCCACTTGAACGTTGGGGTAGTCTGTACTTTGGGCATGTCATTCCATTAATTACAGACAATGCGACACCTCTGATGATCACTTTGCCACATCCGCATGAAACCGTACTTGCTTTCCTTCAGGACATGCGCGTCAATCCTGCGGGGAATTTTCAGAATGTGATTAGAAAGGTTTCTGTCTTGTCAAACATTTTGGCTGGTCATCTAACACTTCTCTTGGCTTTCCTAATCCCTGGTGTAGCCGTGATAATATCCGGCGTTCGTCGTATACGTGGTGCTGAGAGCAATATAGTACGGAACGACCAAATTATCCTACTATCGGTTTGTGCCTTGGGTCTGGGATTGCTTTTTCACAACGGAATTTCTGGAGTGCACTATCCTGATTTCGAGGGACTCGGTTTGATGTGGAATTGGTTAGGGGGCTTTCTGGTGCAGCCCGGATTGATAGTAGGTTTATCTATTATATATAGCGGTATCTCCAAGAAAATGTCTTTGTGGAGACCGCCGCATTTTATGTGGCTAAGGAGTGGATTCCCACGATTAGTCATTGGGGTAATAGCATTGTTCCTGGTTTTGGTTCCCAAGACAAGGAACTTTCGACATTTTGTGCAACCGATGGGTACCACAGAAGCATCAGGTATACGGGGCTTATTCCTGAATTATCATTATGAGCATGCGGTGATACCTGCTGTTGAGTACCTGAAAACATATCAAAAGGAACTTCCCGATACCATTTTCTCGCCCTTGCCGGAAGTGCTCGCTCTTGCACCACAGCCTTCAGCTTTTTTGGAATATTACTATATGGGCAAGGACCAGGGAGTACCTCATGATGAAATGGTGATTGAGGAAAGAGTATTCGCAGGGTATCGTGGCAAAAAGATTAGTGCGAGTGAGTTTATTACCAGTCGGCTTGCCAATACTTATCCCATGGTGGTTCTTGATAGACCGGTGGATGCCTTGCCTGAGTCTTCGTCTTGGTCTGATTTTATCGGTACAGATTATAGGCTGCACAAGAGTTTTGTGGCGAGCAATCCGGCGAATGATGGATTTTCTTCCCGAATTTTCATCTACGTTCCTAGGAATTGACGTGGATTTGGGTAAGGTTCCCATGACTTTATTTGAGCAATATCTTGTCCAATATTATTCTCTGTATTTGGCAAATTTCTTCGACTACTCCAACACTTGGAGATCGATAGTTATCAGAAATAGCAGTCTGATTGCAGTTAGGCCGAAATCAAGATTCATGACTGTTTTGATTTAATCACAAAGTTATATGATTCATGAAGCTTTATGTCATTTGTATCACCAATTATTTTGTAGACGTGTTTATGTTGTTCCAACACATTTAGAATTGTAGATAATGGATTCTTCTCAGGGAGAAAATGATATTCCATGACCATGTTCTTGATCTGACTAAATTGTTCCGAAACATCCAATAAAACATCGCTTTCACTTCCTTCAATGTCTAGTTTTAACAGATCAATCTCTTCTTCGATGAATCTAGATAGTTGTGTACATGGCACGCTAACTTCTGTGAGGTCTGATTTTGCATGATAATAATGTCTTAATTCTGCAACATTGGACGCGCCGATATCACCACCGGCCATATCGCTGCGGGTCCAAAATTTAATAGAGCCCTCATAGTCTGACAATGCGACATTGTACAAGTAAATGTTAGCTAATTTATTCTTTTCCAGGTTTTTCTTCAGGTATTGAAAGTTTATTTTGTCAGGTTCGAAACACATTACTTTGGCATTGGGATACAAATACCTGAAGAAAAACAATGAAACTCCAATGTTCGCGCCGGCGTCTATAATGACTGGTCGCTTAGTTGATGTTTCGAAATAGTAATTTAGGTCGATGAATATCTGTCTGAATGAGGAATAGAATGATTCAAAATCTGGAACGTGTAACACAAATCCCATGACACTGACAACGTTGGGGGTAATTCCAAAATGCCTCATCAAATATAGTTTTATCCACAATATAATCAATAAGGGCTTTTTTCTCAGGGTTGTCTTACTGATTAGTGTAATTGATCTTATGAATTCGTACATAAGTGGGTTGTTTTTACGGTCTTGTCGAATGAAGCTTGTTATCCATGGGCGACCATTATATTCTATATGGGAATCAATGTGAAAAACAGAGATGGTCACTATTCCACCTGATACAATTGTGCCGATAGATGGCGATTCTCCTCGAGACTCTACTTCCGAGAAAATGCGAATTGCAGTTCTTACCGAGATAATTTCTCCTTATCGTATTCCTTTTCTCAATGAATTGTCGTCCGATCCATCCATAGATTTGGAAGTGTTATTTTTCTCGAAAACCGAAGGACGGCGAAATTGGAAAATTCCGTGGAAGAGTATTAGTTTCAAGTATAAAGTGTTACCCGGCTGGTTAGTGGCGCGGCGCTATCAGGGGGGGCCTATATTTTTTAATCCTGGCGTTTGGCGTAACCTTCAAAAGGGTAGGTTTCAGGCGGTCATCTTTTTTGGGTATCACCATCCCACTATCTGGTTGTCATTGTTGTGGTGTCGGATTGCTCATATTCGTACTCTCGTATGGAGTGAAAGCACTTTATTGGATATCCGTTCATCCAACAAAGTGGTAGAAAACCTCAAGAGGTGGATTGTAGCTCGTTGTGATGGATTTGTTGCCGCTGGCAGTTCGCAAGTGAAATATCTGCGACATTTGGGTGTAAGTTATGAGCAGATATGGGTAGCACCTGACTCTGTTGACTCAGAGCACTTCACTTCTCAATCTCTTCATCACAGAAGTCTGCGTCCAGAAATCATGCGAGCGCTGGGAATCAAGCCTCCGATTGTTTTGTATGTCGGTCGTCTGCTGGATGCAAAGGGTATTCCCGAATTACTGGACGCTTTCAAGGAAGTGATTAGGTATCAAAAGGCAACTCTTCTTCTGGTTGGCGATGGACCGGATAGAATGCGGTATGAGAAAATCTGTGCTGAGAGCAATCTTGCTTCAGTTCATTTTGTAGGTTTTCAGGACCAGGAAGAACTACCACGGTATTATGGTATTGCGGATGTACTGGTTTTTCCCACCCGCAGTGATCCTTGGGGACTGGTGTTGAACGAGGGAATGTGTTCAGGTCTTCCAATTCTATGCTCAACGGCCGCTGGAGCAGCACTTGATCTTGTTTTCTCTGGACAAAATGGATTCTTGCATGAACCCGGAGATGTACAGCAGTTGGCCAAGCATCTGAAAACGCTTCTCAGAGATCCTAATTTGCGATCCAGAATGGGGCAATGCTCACAGGAGATTATTGCTGGCTTCACGCCTCGGAGAATGGCTGACGGATTTCTCGACGCAATTCTTGATAAACCACAGGATTCCTTGAGTTGAATAATTTGACTTTAGATCGTTTGAGGATGTGGGAGGTGCCATTACTGAATTCGGGCATCATTTTTTTGGCAGCCCTAACGGTTTGTTTAGCTGTCTTTCCAGACGATGCGCAAATCATTATTAATGTAGTTGCAATCCCGTTTTTGTTGTGCTCGTTGCTTGGCATTCTCAACCTTGAATTTGCTCTGATTAGTGTACTTGCATTGCCGCTATACAATTCTTCGAACGCCATTCATTTGATGTCGAATTTCTTAGGTAACAGTGGCTTTCCATGGTTTGCGCATGCTACAGGTTATGAGCGTTGGATTCCATTATTGTTTCTTGGTGGCCGTGCATTGTACGATGGAGTTTTTAGGAAAGGTGGTTTCCACATTCGAAAGCCGGACATTGTGGCTGCGTGTTTTCTTGCCACTGCTGGTCTATCCGTGTTCTACTCCCTGGCGCCTGAACTAACGGCTCAACGGACGATTGCTATAGGATTAGGCTATGTGGGTGTTTTTTGGGCGCTATGGGATTATGTGGACACTCCGCGAAAGGCTGAACGTCTGGTGGAGATTATTTTGTTTGTTGGACTCACCATTTTTGTGGTCGGCTTGGCAAAGGATCTTGCTGAAGGTGCTGTTCCTTTTGTGGACCTGTTTTCTGGAATTGAAAGAAGCCGTGATTTTAATGGATTTTATGCTCCGCTATTGTCCCCATTGGCGGTGTGGGTATTTATGCGAAAGAGCAGAATTATCGGTGGTATTGCACTAGCGATTCTGATTGCCAGCTTGTTATTGTCAGGATATCGAACTGGGGTAATCATGCTGGCTTTGCCGGTAGCATACTTGGTTGTCCGAAGATGGCAGGAATTGTGGTGGACTGCTATTCCTGTGGGATTAACTGCTGCGTTTGCAGTGATTGCAATTACATCTTGTGAAGGCAATTATTTGTTTAGCCTGCCCGAAGATTTTGTTGAAGCAGATTGGATAACGGTAACTGACGGAGATGGTAAGCCTATGCAATATGGAGTGGAGTTTATGGTGACCGTTGGGGATCGAAAGTTGGTATTAACTACCTGCTCCCAAGAATATGCTACCTTTGGATTGAGGAACATTATTTCTATGTCCGGCCGAACGGAAGGGTTACAGATTGGGTACTCATTGCTTCGAGATCGCTATCTATTGGGATATGGTTTCGGCACAGAGAATCTAATCATGCCTGCGCATGCAATTTATCCTACACTTATGTCGGGTGTCTATTTCCACAACTCCTTTCTTGGCCTTGCTTTGCAGCTTGGTTTGTTCGGTGCACTCATTTTTTTCGGCCCTTTGTTTTATCTGTTGGTCAAGCAGCTAGTGTCACATCGCGGGCGATCCACACCATTGCTCATCCATGCCTTAGAGGCTGTGCTGATCAGTGGTCTTTTCGGGTGTTTGTTTCAGAGTTGGATCTATGCACTTGGTAATGGTATCGCTTTGCCTTTTTGGGTAATCGTAATGCTCATTATTAGACATAATCATTATGTTGCTACGGATAGTCGTGTTAATCTCACATAAGACAAAAACATAGGATGTGTTAGCAAATTGCGATTCGACAAAGCAGGTCTCACTGAGTTAATATGCAGCCGCTGGAGCGTCTGCTTGATATTACTCTTGAGTTTTTCTCTTCGTATAGCTGTTGCCGGATATAGCAATCAGGATGCCATTAGTAGTTCACTGAGAGGAGATGCATTGCATGATCTAGCGGCGCAGAATATACTTCTGGGTAACGGTTTCACTTTAAAGGCTGGGATACCGTACTCCTTCAATCCTCCAGGTTATGCGTTCTTCTTGGCATGTGCGTACGCACTTTTCGGGCGGAATTGGTTGGCCTTAGGTTTTAGCCAGACTTCTATAACATTGCTGACACTAGTGCTGGTCTATCTGACGACCAGGCGGATGTTTGGTAGCAAGGCAGCAGTCATGTCTATTGCAATAGCTGGCTTGTATCCTTACACGGTATATCACGCGAGCCGTGTGATGGATACCACCCTATTCACGCTGTTCTTGGTGGCGGCCACTTGTGTGCTTGTCAATTTTTGGAAACAGATGACTTGGAAGATATGTATCTTGTTGGGTTTTATTCTCGGCACCGGGTGCTTGGTTCGTTCTACTATGGTGGCCGTAATGCTCGCTATTGTGTTATGGCTTGTCCTGACGCTAGGTCGGACTCGTGGCATAGTAGCATCGGCTCTTTGTGTGACGGGGGCTGTTCTCGCAATAATGCCTTGGACGATCCGAAATCTGTATGTGGAAAGTGCTTTTATCCCCATAGATTCAAAGGGAATGACAAATATATATATGGGGAACAATCCATTGACACTGCAGTACATGGAACAGGGTTTAAGCTTAGACACGATTTGGGGAGATGACCGCTTGCCAAAGGAACCTCCAGGACTGACCCAAGAGAAAAGAGTGCGCTGGTATTTTCACCGAATAGCGACTTTCGCCCAACAGGAACCAAATGCTTTTCTCAAATTGTTGTGGTCTAAAGCAATTTATTTGTGGAGTCCGCGAATCAACCCAGCGAGTACGCAGACATTTGCCTTCGACTTCGCGCCTATTCGTGATGTTATCTATACTGGGAGTTACATTCCACTGATCGGATTTGGGATTGTCGGGATCGTACTGTCAATACGAAGTAGGCAAGAAACTTTACTCTTTCTTGTTCTGTTCTTTACTTATACGCTGGTGAATGTATTGGTTTGGACTAGTACTAGATTGCGCATACCCCTGGATTCCTTGATTGCAGTTTTTTCTGGCTATGCTTTGTGGAGAACGTGTCGTTTCTTGGGATGGCGATGAATATACTGTTTGTTACACAATATGATCCGTCCAATCCAGCGTCTGGCGGCCCTGCTTTTAAGGTGCGTGCCGTCAGCTACCACATGGCTTGCAATGGCCATGCGGTGACAATAGTCACGGCCGCAGCAGCAAGCACTCACCATATCCCTGATCAACCTCATGTGTCGGTAGATCACCCCTTGATTAGGGTAATTCGGATGCGAACACTAGCAAGATATCGATCTACCACATTTAATCCAGCAATATGGCCTGTAGCGCGTCGTGAGGTGCCTCGGGCTGAAGTTATTCATTTGTTCGGTTTCTATGATTTAATGGCACCGATTATGGCTCGTGTCGCACTGGGTCAGGGAGTTCCGTATGTGTTGGAGCCAATGGGAATGTTGATTCCCATAGTTCGCAGTCTGGGAAAAAAGAGGTTCTACCACAAATTGATTGGGTCGCCCCTGATTCAGGGAGCCTCACAGGTCATAGCTACTGCACCTCAGGAGCAGGAGGAATTGATTGAGGCAGGTGTTTTGGCCAACAGGGTAAGTGTGCGTCGCAATGGTATAGACCTTGAGGATTTTGAGAAATTGCCAGAACGTGGAACTTTGCGGCGTCGATTTGGCATTGAGTTGAAGGGGAAATTGATTTTATACCTTGGTTTGCTGTCTCGTAAGAAAAATCCTGACTTACTAATTCGTGCATTTTCCACCATTGCAGCGTCTGACGCACACTTATTGATTGCTGGTCCTGATGTGGATGAATGTACTGGTCAATTACGGGGATTAATAGAATCTTTGGGGCTACAATCAAAAGTTTTTCTTTCTGGACCTCTGTATGATGAGGACAAATTGTCAGCGTTAGTAGATGCTGATATCTTTGTGCTTCCATCTCAAAACGAGAACTTTGGCAACGTGATAGCGGAATCAATCGCTGTTGGAACACCAGTAGTTATTACTGACAAGTGTGGGATTGCTCCCTATGTAAGAGACAAAGCTGGGTTGGTTGTTCCTGTTTCTCAAGCAGCCATAAGCGAGGCAATGTCAAGGCTATTGCATGATGCTGCGCTGCATGAAACGTTTAGCGCCGGTTGCCAGGATGTGGCTAGAAAGTTGTCTTGGGATCGGCCTGTTGCCGAACTGCAAGATCTGTATGAATCGTTGACCAAGAACAGTTAATCTGGATATGAACATTTTATTCTGTGTTCAGAATTACTATCCAGCCCTATCTTTGGGTGGACGTGTAACACAAACAGTTGCTCTGGCTGAAGGGTTGGCTGCTCTAGGGCATGAAGTGACGGTACTTACTTCAAGTGTGTTAGACCTTGACAGTAGACCTGCTATAAGGGGATGCTGGGAAATGCATAATGGGGTTCAGGTCTATTATGCTGGCACTTGGTTGCGTTACCGTACCACTTCGTTCAATCCGGGTGCTTTTTCATATTGTCTACTGCGCTTATCTAGCTTCGATGTAATACACGTCATGGGGATGTATGACTCGGTGGGGGTGATCGCGATGTTTTTGGCTGTTCTTAAGGGAATCCCATATGTTCTTGAGCCAGCAGGCATGCTCCTTCCAGTCTTGCGTAGTTTCCACAAAAAAGAAATTTATCATCTGCTGGTGGGCCGGAGGATGGTGTCTGGAGCGGCGAGGCTGATTGCTACTTCAGACCATGAATCCGAAGATATTGTTAGGTATGGTGTTGCCAGACCGAGGGTTCTTGTACGTCGGCATGGGGTCAACCTTGAGGAATTCAATGAATTGCCTACTCGCGGTTTCCTTAGGCAGGCATTGGGACTGTCTCCTGATACTCACATTATATTGTTTTTGGGGAGAATCAGTCCAATGAAGCAACTCGACATCCTGATCCAAGCATTCGCAGCACTTGATATCAATGAAGCGTTTCTACTCATCGCAGGACCCGATGAGGGTGACGGCTATAAGGAGTCGTTAGAGCATGTGGTATCCGCAACTGGAGTTTCAGATCGCATCCGTTTCCTTGGACCATTATATGGGACAGAAAAGTTGCAAGCTCTAGTTGATGCTGATCAACTAGTGATGTCTTCACATAGTGAAAGCTGGGGTCATGCAGGTGCCGAGGCTATTGCCGCTGGTACACCAGTAATTGTGACTGACAAGTGTGGTCTTGCAACCTACGTTCGAGATCGAGTAGGCTTGGTTGTGGCTGCTGATGTGCTTTCAATAAGTGATGCAATGCGGCGTTTAATTGTTGATCGTCCTCTGTATGAAAAGTTCAAACGCAACACTATTGACGTGTCTGGGGATCTTTCATGGGATGAGCCTGTTCGTCTTATGGAGAAACTATACAAGGAATCACTTCAGAGATAACTGGGATTTATTGGGATTGTAAAATGGAATTAACATGTACGTTCTCGGAGTAAACGCTTACCATGGAGGTGCTTCAGCCTGTCTTATAAAGGACGGGAAGGTCATTGCAGCCGCGGAAGAGGAGCGCTTTATGCGTGTCAAATACTGGGCTGGCTTCCCGGTGCACGCCATTAATTATTGTCTGAGTGAGGCTGGAATCAGTGCACTGGATCTGGAACACATAGGTATCTCGCGTGACCCAAAGGCCAACCTTTTTCTGAAGGGAAAATTTGCGCTCCGGCAATTTCCAAGGCCACGATTTCTCCTAGATCGAATCGGGAATCTACGCAGGGTGGGTGATTTAAGGAGTGTTTTTTGCTCGCACATGGGGGTAGGAGAATCGGAAATTAGTGCTGTTTTCCATAATGTCGAGCATCATCGTGCGCATCTTGCCAGCGCTTTCTTTGTCTCCCCCTTCGAGCGGTCTGCTGTTTTGTCGGTGGATGGCATGGGCGACTTTAGTAGCACTATGTGGGGTGTCGGGACGGGATCCGAATTAGAAATTTTGGGGTCGGTCAATTTTCCTCACTCGCTTGGTATAGTCTACACGGCAGTCTCTCAGTGGTTGGGTTTCTCAAATTATGGAGATGAGGGCAAAGTAATGGGTCTCGCTTCGTATGGCAAACCAGATTATGTGGACAGAATGCGCAAGATAATATGTGCCCAGTTGGATGGAACGTTTGTGATTGACCAGGGATACTTGCGCTATCAGGCCGAAGGTGGCACTATGACCTGGCGCGGCGGTCCGCCGAAGCTCGGTCAGTTATACTCCGATAGATTTATTGCCTTGTTCGGTGAACCTCGTGGTTCGCGTGATGAAATCACATCTTATCATCAGGATGTGGCTGCCTCTTTGCAGGCGGTCATTGAGGAGGCAGAGTTTGCCCTGGTGAGAAAAATTTGCGTTGATACGGGGTCTGATTCATTGTGTCTGGCTGGTGGTGTGGCATTGAACAGTGTGTTCAATGGCAAAATACTTCCAGAGACTGACTTCACTGACATCTACATACAGCCTGCTGCTTCCGATTCAGGGACCGCACTAGGTGTTTGTTACTATATATTCCATCAACTTTTGGGCTATCCAAGGTGCTACGAGATGACTGATGCCTTTACAGGTCCCGGCTTTACTAATGATGATGTCCAGTCCGCATTAGAGCGTAATAATTTGCATTTTCATGTTAAATCCTTTGGTGAGATAGCTAACAAAGCGGCCGATCTGGTAGCGGAAGGGAAAGTGGTTGGATGGTTTCAGGGCCGTATGGAGTGGGGACCGCGTGCATTAGGTCATCGAAGTATCATTGCAGATCCTCGTCGTGTGGATATGAAAGACACACTTAACGCTCGTATCAAAAATCGCGAGAGTTTTCGTCCCTTCGCGCCATCTATACTGCTGGAATACACAGACCAGTACTTTGATCAGAGCTACCCTGACCCCTTTATGTTGAAGGTTTACAATGTGTTGCCGGAGCAACGAGACGAAATCCCGGCTGTGACTCATGTCGATGGAACTGGTCGGTTACAGACTGTGGACCGTAAGCATTCACCTCATTATTGGGAATTGATAAATGCGTTTTATGAACGAACGGGCGTGCCAGTGGTTTTGAATACGAGCTTCAATGAGAACGAACCGATTGTATGTACCCCCGATGAAGCTATTGCCTGTTTCATGCGTACCAAAATGGATGCTCTAGCAATAGGCGATTATTTGGTGATGAAATGAAAGTATTGATTACCGGCAGCTCGGGTTTTATTGGAGGACACTTGGTGAGAGCACTTGTAGCCTTGGGATACTCCGTGCTTGGGATAGATGCTGTGCAGCCTAAGGGTGCTATCAGTGGGTGGAGTTTTCAGGAATGCGATCTCCTGAATCCATTCACACTAGGGACGATTTTAGAGGAATTTTCTCCAGATTGTGTTGTGCATTTAGCAGCTAGGACTGATTTGGATGAGAAAGCTAACCTACACGAAGATTATGCCGTCAACATTGCTGGTGTGGAAAACTTAGTGAAATCTGTCCGTGCTTCGGCAAGTGTGCGACACTGTATCTACACATCCACGCAGTTGGTTTGTCCCGTGGGGTATGTTCCAGATAGTGCACTGGATTATCGACCGGAAACTTTGTATGGGGAAAGTAAGATGTTGGGAGAGAAGATAGTCCGTGATTTCGATGGTGGTGGGGCGACTTGGTGTATCGTGAGGCCGACCACCGTCTGGGGGCCAGGGATGAACCCGCATTACCAACGGTTTTTTCGCATGGTTGCTGAGGGCCGATATTTTCACGTAGGGCGTGGTCCTTTACGTAAATCATACGGGTATGTAGGCAACATCGCGCATCAATATACCAAACTGTTGCAAGCAGACAAAAAGGACATTCATAGAAAGACGTTCTATCTTGCGGACTATGAGCCTCTTTCTTTACGTGACTGGGCTGATGTACTTAGTGACGAACTTGGCTCCCCTGACATTAAGACTATTCCTCAGGGTGTGGCTCGCTTGGCGGCCATCTGTGGAGATTTTGTTAATGCTTGTGGATTCCGAAGTTTTCCATTTAACTCTTTTCGTCTTAGGAACGTGCTTATGGAGTATCAGGTGGACCTAGCGGATATTGAACGGATTTGTGGATCTCTGCCTTATACCATGCACCATGGTGTGAAAGAGACAGTGCTCTGGTATCAGGAAAGCATTGGCAGATAGAGACTGGGAATCTAGGTTTGTATGTTGAAGAAGTCCGCCTAGATGTTGACGTAGACACGATTCCCTTCTAGAAAATGTCAACTGGGAGATAGAAGATCAAATTTACAGGACGGTGGTTTTCAGTTTTTGCCATTGTGTACATTATTTTCCTTGCTGCCTCAGGTACTTGGCGGGATGTACTGATCGTGAATCCTATAATTCCAGTGCAAGTAGGCGAATGCGTGATTCAGCGATTTACCAAATGTCGTGGTGTTAATCTCGACAGCGTATTGCTCATAAGAGCCGATTTTAGGGGTGCAGACTTAAGTGGCGCGAATCTCACAAACGCAATTCTGTACCGTGCTGATTTGCGCAATGCTAGCCTGAGAGATGCCAATATAATTGGCACTCGATTTATCAATGCTGACCTGCGTGGTGTCGATTTCCATGGTGCAATAATTGGGAATGGAACTTGTCGGCACTATGAGTGTCTCTCGGAGAAATGGAAAATAGTATACAGGTTACAGAATTCAACAGCAGAATTCATTTACGAAAATTTAGGGATATCGTTGTCTGGCCAAGACTTTGGTCATGCCAATCTTAGGGGAGCTAATCTGCGATACGCCGATTTGCGTGGTGCCAACCTGCGTGGTTCTGATCTTAGAGGGGCTGATTTGGGCGGTGCGGTATTAAAAGGGATGAAAATAGATGACGATACTCAATTGGATGAGAAATGGAGAAATGTTTGGACTCTTGTTAACGGGCATACGTATGATTTTCACGGATTGAATGATTTGTCTGAGGCCAATCTCCGAGGCACTGAGATTCATGGTATTGATTTGAATGGATTTGATCTGAGTCGGGCGATATTATCTGATGTTGGTCTCTCATCTGCGGAACTCCAGTACTCTGATCTAACTGGCGCCGATTTGACTGGTGCCGATTTGACTGGTGCCGATTTGACTGGTGCCGATTTGAGCGATTCTATCCTAAGAAATACAGACCTTCGCGGTGCAACATTAGCGGATACGGTACTTGACCATGCTGATTTGCGTGGAAGCGTACTGGATCAGCAATCCGAAATAAGTGATAGATGGAGGTTGGTGTGGTCGCTTGTAAACAGTGTTTTTGTTGACGAAACTCTTGAAATTCCATCGGACGTTAATCTATCATTTGCATTCCTTGAACAGGTCAATCTCATAGGTTATGATTTAGCAGGCGCAAATCTGACCGGGGCAAATCTGACCGGGGCTAACTTGTTCGGGACTGATCTGACTGGTACTCGTTTGCATGGTGCTAATTTCGATGGGTCCGGCCTGAAGAAAGTTGAATTATCTGGTGGGTATTGGATAGGCGCTGATCTAACTGGCGCTTTGCTGTATGGGGCTAATCTAGCAAATGCTGACCTTGCCGGTTATGATTTCACCCAGTCTCATCTGTCTGGTGCCAATTTGAGCGGAGCTATTCTAATCGGGGCTCATCTGACTGGGGTGGATCTGACAGGAGCAAATCTGAGCGATACAGTTCTTCATGGGGCGGAGTTAAGCAATGCCTATCTGTATGGCGCTAACCTCACCAGGGCTAATCTGAAAAAAGCTTCTCTGGAGCGAGCTAACCTGAGTGGCGTCAATCTGAGCTGGGCTAGCCTTCAGGATGCTGTGTTCACAGACGTCAACTTAAGTGGATCCGACCTGAGTGATGCTGACTTAAGCGGGTCTAACCTGAGATCGTCTGACTTGAGCGGCGCAAATCTGAGTGGCGCAAACCTTGATGCGGACTTAAGGTGGGTAAATTTCCGTGACTCTACAATTGATGTGGACACCTTTCTTAAGCCCAAGTGGCGTCTTCTGCGGGAGATCTTGAACGATAGTACAGTTGTGCTTGACTATGCATCGATGGATTTGTCGGAAGCCTATCTTGTGGGGGTGGATTTTACAGAAAAAATTATGACAAATGTTGACTTAAGCAGGTCTGACCTGAGATCCTCTAACTTGAGCGGTGCTAACTTGAGCGGTGCTAATTTGAGCAATGCTAATCTGGAATCAGCTGACCTTACTGGAGTCAATCTAACAGGAGCGAATTTAACCGGAGCTTATCTATATAGAACTAATCTTTACGAGAGTGACCTAACGGGTGTAGTGATCCAGCCTGTTCAACTAACTTGCTGCAGCGCTTTCAAAAACGATGTGTTGTCATCAAAATAGCAGGTCGTGTTACTATTTGTCGTCATTGACGAGCGTGAACTGTGTTGCTATAACTTGCTTGTTGAATTGTTTTCAAATACGTTGACTTGTGTGGATTCTAAAAAGGGAGTGGGAAAGAATACATGAACTTGGATAATAGCAAAGTACTTGTGACGGGTGGCGCGTCTTTTATTGGCTCCCATTTGACGCATGCATTGGTCGAGCGTGGGGCGAGTGTGCGTGTTGTCGATAATCTGAGCAGCGGCCAGTTGTCTAACATCCAGACGTATGTGGAATCGGGGCAAGTTGAATTTGTGCAGGCGGATCTCACTGACCCAGGAATCGCGCAGCGGGCAGTCGATGGGGTGCGGGTGGTTTTTCATCTGGCAGCCGACCATGGAGGGCGAGGTTATGTCGAATTGCATCAGGCGGCCTGCGCCACTAATCTGGCTTTGGATGGGATGTTGTTTCGCGCTTGCCATCAGGCCGGGGTCGAGAAAGTGGTCTATGCATCTTCCGGGTGTGTTTATCCCAATCACCTCCAAACTGACCCTGGGCAATTATTGTTTCTGACCGAGGACATGGTAGGTCCGCCGTGCGATGCTGATAACATGTATGGTTGGGCCAAGTTGATGGGAGAGATGACTTTACAGGCGTTTTGCAGGGACTGGGGAATGAAGTCGGCTAGCTGTCGCTACTTTACCGTATATGGAGAGCGTGGCCACGAAAATCACGCAGTGATAGCGATGATTGCACGCGCCTTTGTTGGTCAGAATCCTTATGTTGTCTGGGGAAACGGGGAGCAAATTCGCAACTGGACTCATGTAGACGACATTGTTGCAGGGACGATTAAAGCAGCTGAAAATATAGATGATGGAACAGCGATTAATCTAGGCACAATGGAGCGTACGCGCGTGATTGACGCAGTGCATGAGGTTCTGCGTTACACTGGTCACAGCGCTGAGATTGAGTTGCACCCTGAAATGCCAACTGGACCGATGAATCGCGTTGCGGATAACTCTCTTGGAAAACAGTTACTGGATTGGGAGCCGGAGGTGCGATTTATGGATGGACTGCGTCGCACTATTGATTGGTATTTCTCCACTAAGGACAAAAACACAGTTGTATCCGTGCTAGAGGAGCGTTTGACCGAGCGGTAAGAAGATGGCACGGTTGTTGATGGTGACTTTGGTCTATGGGCCAGACACGGTCTCAACTGCTAACATGATGACTGACATAGCTCAAGGTCTGCATCGTGTCGGTCATGATGTAACCGTCATTACATCTGTGCCGCATTACAATCCATCCTCAGAGGTGCGTAGTCAACCTAAGTTCACGGCAAACTGGCGGCGTCCCTTCACAGTTTCGCTTGAGCACGGAGTTCGCGTACTGCGTGTGTTTATGCCCCTTAAGCGCCACAAAGTTTGGGCCAGAGGTTTCGACTACTTGTTGTTTCAATTTCTGACCACATTTCTAGCCCTTTTTGCAGTCAAACGTCCGGATATAGTGTTTGTCACCTCTCCGCCCATTACCCTTGGGTTGAGTGGCATTCTGATTTCTTGGCTGCGGCGGGGTGCTTTTATATACGATGTGCGCGAACTGTGGCCGGACGTGCCGGTGCGAATGGGACTGTTCCGTCATCCGTTGCTGATCAGGTGCGTTTACTCTTTGGAGGCATTTGTGTACAGGAAGGCGGCGGCGATTTCGACGATTGCGCGCAGTTTTGAGGATAATCTTGTGGATCGGGGCGTTCCTCGTAATAAGCTGTACTTTACTCCGAATTTTGTCGACGTGGATTTTATTCAACCTATTAATAAGGATAATGATTTCTCGCGAGAGCACGGTCTGAATGACAAATTCGTCGTGCTATATGCGGGGAACGTAGGTTTAACGCAGGGTCTTGAGATATTGGTAAGCGTTGCTAAGACATTTGCCGGAGAGGAGCATATTCAGTTTCTAGTAGTTGGTGATGGCGCTGGTAAAGTTCGTTTGGAGCGTGATGTATCTGGGTCTGGTTTGACTAATATACGGCTGCTGCCGTTCCAGCCAGTTCACAGGGTGAATGATATGTACGCTGCGTCCGATGTGTGTGTTGCTCCATTACGGCGTGGGTTTTCGTACGATACTGTGCCATCGAAGATTTATACCTCTATGGCTGCCGCACGGGCGGTTGTGGCATGTGCTGAGGCAGATTCCGAAACTGCAGTGTTGCTACGCGAAGCTGCGGCTGGAATATGGACGACACCTGAGTCGTCCACAGATCTGAGTCAAGCTATCCGTGAACTCTACGCTAATCCTGATAAGGCAGCTGATCTTGGGGCAGCAGGCAGAATGTGGATTGAGGATCACTATTCACTTTCAGCGGTAGTTACTGCCTATGACCGTATGGTTCGGCGTGTTGCTTCGGACTAATGCCGGCATTCACCTTAATGAAAATAGATAAGCCCCCATCTAAGAACTAGTGAACGACTCTAGCTTTTCCGAAAAACCGTTATTAATGTCAGATGATTGGGAGATTCCCGAGTATGAACCTCGCATTTTTCAACCCAAAACAAGCACATATTGTATTGTTACTGCAGCTTGGAACGAAGGGGATAAATGCGTAAATCAGTACTTGCGAATGGCCCCATATTCATCAGAGATTGATTTCATCGTTGTAAATCGTGGAGAAGAGTTAATTTCATTAGACGAATCCTTCTTGACGCGAAAATTGTGCATAAGAAACCTTCTGCAAGTTAACGAGCCCGGGCAATCTAGCGCATACAGGACTGGCCTTGCTTTCGCTATGGCTAGAGGTTATGAAGGCGTAATCATGATAGATAGCAATGGTAAAGATGATGTGAGCGCTATACCGTCATTTGTACACAATCTTGAAAATGGCTATGACTTAGTGCAAGGTTCAAGATTCATGCGAGGCGGATTTCACGAAAATACTCCGTTGTACAGGATAATTGCCATTAGAATTGTGGCAGCAACGATTCTTTGGTTGGGTTGTAAGTATTGGTATAGCGATCAGAATAACGGTTTCAAGGGATTTAGTCGTAAATTTCTGTTAGATCATCGAATACTGCCCTTTCGCAAGGCATTTAGGTCACACAATCTTCAAGTTTATCTGAATTATGCAGCAGCAAAACACGGTTTTACTATTATTCAGGTTCCTACTAGTAGGGTGTACCCAAGCGAAGGACAGCTAGCTTCCAAGATACAGTCTGTCGGTCAACATATTCGCCATTTAGGTGATTATATAGAGATTTCTATGGGCAAACACAATCCTAAAGAATGATGCATGTCTGCTTGTCCTTGACTTCAAAAATAAGAATCGACAATACATAAAACATGTACCTATTGATGAGATCGCAATAGTGTCTCGCAAATCATTTATTAATAGTAGATATAACATCAACTCCCAGTTTTTTCTGTTAGTTCCGATTCTGATTGTCGCTTCGTACCTCAGGGTCCACAATCTCTTTGATCAGGCTTACCTGACATTAGACGATCAATATTATTCTCAGTGGGGTATTGAGTTTATAGAACTCTTTAGGGCTGGAGGCGAAACTGGCAATTTGGGTCAGGGAGCCGCGAAGATGGGTTGGACATTGGCGACGGCATTCAGTCAGTTAGTATTTGGAACGCGTCCTTATGCATTGCTGTTGGTTTCCGCATTCATGGGCATCGTTTCAATTCCTGTGGTGTATGTGCTGGGGAAGCGATGGTTTTCTCAGGACATCGGAATGGTTAGTGCAGTCTTATTATCTGGTTCGCTTTATCATATTCATTGGTCCAGGCATGAGCAGCCTCAGACTATGGCGATACTTTTTGGCCTACTTAGTTTATTGGCGTACTCCATAGCGATTGCAAGGCATAGGATTAAGTGGCTCATTATGATTGCGGGCGCGATGGCAGGTTTCACGTTAACTCTTCATCTTAGCTTGGCGGTCTACCCATTTATATTGGTGCTTATGGAAGCAAAGCCATGCTGGGATAGAAAAATTTGGACTGGCCTTAAAAGAACTCTTTGGATATGTATTGCTGTGGCAACCCCGTTAATTGCCATGGAAAGTGTGGTTCGAGTGATG
>JAKUPR010000030.1 GCA_022450585.1 Anaerolineales bacterium
TACACCCTGGGTCGTTATCGCCTTGATTCCGTTCCTGTTGGCTCGGAAAGCCATTAGTATGGGCGAGGAGTGGCTTAATAAATGGGCCGAAAGTGACGCGGATAGACAGCAACTGCCATATGAATTGCTCCCAGTTAATGTCTTCACTATAGGAACACATTTTTCTGTAGGTTTGCTACTCACTCTTGGGTTTTGGATTGGGTCAATTGTGTGAATCCTTCTTGGAAATGAAAGTACCTTTTCGAACAAGGCCTATTATAATGTTGTGGGATACGGAGGTAATCCGTTACTCACTTAGTGCTCTGACAATCCCCGGTCATCAAAATACATGACCCCTATTATCAAGGCAGTTAGGGGTACACGCGACTTTTATCCTAGGCAGATGGCATTCCGAAACTGGCTTTATGGTCACATTCGCGCTATCTCTGAAAAGTATGGGTATCAGGAGTGGGAAGCACCGATACTAGAAACTCTTGATCTCTATGCGGCGAAGAGTGGCGAGGAGTTGGTGCAAGAGCAAGCTTTTGTATTTGAAGATCGTGGAGGAGCACTTGTAGCTCTTCGGCCTGAACTAACGCCGTCGCTGGCTCGCATGGTGGCCCAGCGTGCGCAGCAGTTGCCTCGGCCGATTCGTTGGTGGTCCTTCGGGCCATTCTGGCGCTATGAGCGTCCCCAAAAGGGTCGTGTTCGTGAATTCTTCCAGTGGAATCTCGATTTGCTTGGCAGTCAATCGGTAAGTGCCGATGCCGAGGTTGCATCAGTGTCAGCTGAGTTGCTAATGGCTCTGGGTCTTACTCCGGAACAGGTTGTATTTAGGGTAAACAGTCGGTCATTTATGGAGTACTGCTTAGCTGAGATAGGCCTTTCGGATATTGCAAGCGGCGCAGTTTTTGGTTTGATTGATCGCATCGATAAGCTATCCGAGGAGAAATGGGCTGCTAATGGGGCTGCAATAGGCTTGGCAGACAAGCAGCTTGTAATGTTGCGAGAACTACTCTTGGATCGTGAGCGGTGGAGACAGTCTGAAGATTTATGCACCTTCTTCAAGGCTGTTGAGGCACTAGGTATGCGTAAATGGTTTGAATTTGACGCTAGAGTTGTGCGCGGTCTTGACTATTATACTGGAGTAGTATTCGAGGCAAGGGATCGCGATGCTAAGTACCGCGCCATTTTGGGTGGCGGTCGTTATGACAAACTGGTGGCTGATGTGGGTGGTGAGTCTATACCGGCGACCGGTTTTGCAATGGGAGATGTAGTTGTTGGGCTTGTGTCTGAGGAAGCAGGGTTGATTCCTGATTTGTCCGGTTGTAACACACAGATATTGGTTACCCTGTTTGCGGAGGAGTTTACGGAGCAGTCGATGCTTCTAGCGCGGGATTTACGTGCGGCAAATTTAGCGGTTGAGGTTTTCCCAGATGCTGTAAAACTACAGAAACAACTTAGGTACGCAGACCGTCAGGGTATTCCGCTAGCAGTGGTACTTGGTCCGGATGAACTAGACAGTGACGAGGTGTCAGTCAAGCATCTACAAAGTGGTGCCCAGCACAGAGTGTCGCGAGCCGGTTTGGTAGCGGGTGTGCTATCCTTGCTTGATGGCGAATCTTCTTCGTGATAGAATGCAAATTATGGTGTTACGCATCCCTCTTATGTAGTACTCGTGGTGCCTGTAGCTCAATCGGTAGAGCGCCGCACTGTGGCTGCGGTGGTTGTGGGTTCAAGTCCCATCAGGCACCCTTGTGTAAGCCCCCGTAGCTCAATGGATAGAGCACCTGACTTCGGATCAGGTGGTTGGGAGTTCGAATCTCTCCGGGGGTGCTTGAGATCCTAAGTTGATGCCTGTCCGCCTGCGTGCCACGATGCTGTAAATCCTGGCAAAATTCCCAAGCTGACACCTTCTTATTTTAATTACAATTTGTCTATAATTGCTCCTCTGTCCAAAATAGTTTGTGAATGGCTGCGTGATCCAAGTTTTCGTCTCCCTGAGCAACTAAAGATTCGTACATACGTATTGTGCTTTCAAGGTGCGGTAAATCGATGTTTATGGTATGAGCTATTGCTTGTGCCATACGTAAATCCTTCAGTTGGGTTTGCACGTACGCGCCTGGCTCATAATCTCTGTTGATCATACGAGTTCCATGGTGCCGCAATATTTTCGAGTCTGCCCATCCCTCTCTTAGTGCCTCTTGCACTAGTTTGGGTTCAATGCCGGACTTCTCAGCCAAAGTCAGCGCTTCTGACACAGCCTCAATTGTTAGACCCACTATTACCTGGTTGATAATTTTTGCGGTATGACCTGCTCCGGGTTTGCCTGTATGGACTACACTGGCGCCTAATGCATCCAGTATGGGGCGTACTTGTTCGAAATCGTTTCTATTTCCGCCAGCCATGATCGCGAGACTTCCGGATGCAGCCCCTCCGGGTCCTCCAGATACAGGTGCGTCTACCCAGCCAATGCCTTTAATGCCTAGACGCTTAGCATGACGTCTTGAATGCTCCGGGTCTGAGCTACCCATATCTAAAACTATCTTACCGGAGAATAGATGTGGTTCTAGAGAATTCAGGACTTCGTCTACTGCCATTGAATCTGCAAGCACGAGAAGACAAACATCAGCCTGGGCCGCTTCTTCTATATGTTTACATAAGGGGATTCCCTTAGTTAAATCATTTGCTAGTACTGATCGATTAAATCCCTGGACGGGCCACCCTGCAGCAATAAGCGTACGGGCAATTGGACGCCCCATCTTGCCAAGACCTATCACGCTTACAATGTGCTGCATTGTAAAACAAACTCTCCATTCCCCAACATTACAGTCCAGTGCGCCTTCCTGCCCCTTGATCAAACATATTGTGGCTCATAATAGCCTCGTAGTGCTTGTGAATGCTGTGAATCAATGCATCGCTTGTTGCCAATTGCTACCAATAGTCAATGGTCTGTTAGGTGTAGTTTAGGCTTGCAGTTAGTTTATTCAGCGACCAAGTTTACACTACCAGTATACGGTAGTTCAGGGTACAATGATATACGTCGTGTCTGCAAATTGTGACACAGAAATGTATGGGCAAGTATTTTTACACCCCAAAGACCATTCTCTATACCTGGACGGAGTAGCGAAAGTGATCAGGCGATGTTTTTAGATCTTTTGGTTGAATTGTATACATTGTAGAGTTTCATGTTCTGTTCGCCATATTTTGTAGCATCGTCTGTAAGTATCGTTTCGTGGACATGCTATTCTGTTTTTAGGAGTTGAGGATGAACCCACTGCAGCAATTGCAAGCGCTAGGGCAATCTCCCTGGCAAGATAACATCAGCCGGGACCAACTTCTTTCCGGTGAGTTGGCTCATGCTGTTGGTGCTGGTGATGTCACCGGACTAACGTCAAACCCGACTATTTTTCAGAATGCAATCGCTGGCAGCGATGATTATGACGAGTCTATTGGTTTGTACGCGCAGCGGGACATGGGGACTGAGGACATTTTCTATTCTTTGGCTTCAGAGGATATTCAGGAAGCTGCCGATATTTTTCTACCGGTGTATGAACGTAGCTCGGGTAGTGATGGTTTTGTAAGTCTCGAGGTTTCCCCCAGGCTCGCATACGAAACCGAAGCGACTGTTCGCGATGCTCTGCAACTATGGCAGAGAGTGGATCGCCCTAATCTCATGATAAAGATACCTGGTACAAGAGCTGGCTTAGATGCTATTACTGCGGCCGTGAGCGCTGGTGTCAATGTGAACGTCACTCTCATTTTTTCGGTTCAGCGCTATGCGGAAGTCATGGACGCTTATATGGATGGGTTGGAACAGCGTCTCGGCCGTGGGGAGGAGATAGTTAAGTTGGCTTCAGTTGCCAGTTTTTTTGTCAGTAGGCTGGACACCCTAGTAGATGCTCGTCTCGATGAACTCGCTGCGACCCATCCGGAGGCATCTAAAATGAAAGGTGCCACAGCAATCGCTAACGCCCGCTTGGCGTATGATCTCTTCCGGCAGACTACCGCAAGCCCGCGTTGGGCTTCTCTGTCGGCTGCTGGAGCCCGTGTTCAGCGCCCGCTATGGGCCAGCACTAGTACGAAAAACCCGCAATATCGTGATGTGTTTTATGTAGAGTCTCTTATAGGCAGGGACACTGTCAATACAATGCCGCCGCATACACTTGAGGCATTTAAGCAACATGGTCATGCGAAAAGAACCATTACTTTAGGCCTGGACGATGCTCGAACACACATGGCGAGGTTGTCTCAATTAGGTGTAGACATGTCTTCTATAACCGACACATTGGAATCGCTGGGAGTTGCCGCATTTGCAGACTCGTTTGACGAATTGCTTGCGGTGATTGAGCAGCGCAGTCAAATACTCGTGCAGGAGCGCACGTGAAACCGCAGTAGGTAAAGTCCTAAGTCTATTCGGGTCTACTCAGGGTTTTCAGTACGTTCCAGGCGACACCCAGAGCGACAATCACCCAAAGAGCGGCTATTATAGTCATGGCTGTTTTTCCAGTCCCGGCACTGTTTTTTATAAGGGTATTTCAATCATTAAGCCGAGCAGCGCACCGGCTGATGCGTGAACGGTTAATAGAAAACGGTCTTTGGAGTACAATTCTGTGAGGGATTTAATTGTATTCAATTTTTACCTAAAGATTACTGTACCGACAGCGCCCGGCCAATGGAAATGGGTGCAGTGAAAGCAGACCGGGGCTGTCGGCGAGGCCAGTAGTAATTGGTTGTGCAAGAAATGTGCCACCAATTTACTTTTCTGTTGTCAGATATTTGCACCTTGAGAGATGAGATATATCAGTTCTTTGTCCATCCGCCTTCACATGGGCGGAATTCGTGCTTGACTGGTGAGTCATCCATGAGTGTGCTATCCTGGTTCTGCTGTCTGTGGAGGCAAGCGAAAGAGCCTGATTTTCTTCACTAAGTTCGATTACCCAGTAGTCCATCAGGTGTTGTTTCTCGTCTCTAGTGCAAACTATGAATTTTATCTAATTGGTCTCCGTACTGGTTCTGAATTTGATCAGACTGAATTTTCAGGTTTTATGCCAGATATGGTAGTTGGTGTGTTTTGGATCGTTGGAATGCTGTTGTCCCACCGGGATTTCAGTGACCTTGAACCGTACTATCTTAGTGTGGCGGTGCCGAGAACACAGTTTGTGATATACTTTCGACCCGGAAAACCCTGGTGTCCATTTCTCGGGCCTGTGGCGCAGTTGGGAGCGCGCTTCAATCGCACTGAAGAGGTCGCGGGTTCGAATCCCGCCAGGTCCATCTTTGCGTTTGTGGGGCCCATGGCGCAGTTGGGAGCGCGTCTCAATGGCATTGAGAAGGTCGCGGGTTCGAGTCCCGCTGGGTCCACTTTTTGTCGTCAGTCTGTGGAAGTGGGAGGTCCAGGATTATTGGCAAGTCCACATTGCACTAGGTGATTTCTTGCTTTGGAACTGTCCCTTGAAGATACTGTAAATCAAGATCACTCTACTGGGTTGTGTTTAAGAAATCCCAATGGATCATCGGGGTTGACTCCAGGTCGAAAAAGAACTCTGCGTTCAAGATTGGTTAATCCATAAATAAGACCTAGCCAATTGTTTATGATTGTTTTGCTAGTTTCGCCCCAGGTGTTCTCCAAAAGCTTTTCAATTTGATTTTCAGGAAAGGGAGGTAGTGGTTTGCCCCGCTGTTGGGTTTCAATGGCTCTTTTCCGGTAATTATCTGCTATTGCCGCTGCCTTCTCAACAAAATAATTTTGAGGGTGAGATGGGTAGCGTTGTCTTTCAGCGTTGAAAAAACGAGTAACTTCTCTCTTGTACTCCTTTAGCAGGCTGTTCCTATAATATTCGGGGTGTCCCTGAAAGTATACGATGCGGAACTGGTCGTGGCTTACTGCCATGTGGGCCTCCCCCTCAACACTTTCCACCAATATATGGAGGCCAGCCGCCTTAAGTTGGTCACTTGCAACTTCATTGTGGCGAGAGTGAGGAACATCAAAGTGTGTGTTTGTATCACGCAGTAAAGGGTGATCTGGATCGGTTACTCGATGCCTATAAACGCCCCAGCGTTTCCTTGGCAGACGTTTGCGGTCAATGTTATAAATTTGTTTTACTAGCGCATGTGTGGCCAGACAAGAACACAAAATTGACGCAACATTTTCTATGGCCCAGTTCATCACCTCTGCCAGGGGTTTCCAGAAAGACTCTTCTTGTAGCCTTGGGTTTACTACATTTGCCCCAGTAATTATTAGAGCATCCAGTCCATCACTTTGAATCTGCTCAAAATTGGAATAGTATTTGTCAATGTAGTGCTGCGTCTCTAGACTTCGTACTAATCCCTGTATTGTAAAAGGGTGGACGTAGATTTGAGCAACTTGGTCTGAACTTCCGACCAATCTGATGAATTGTTGTTCGGTAATATGAAAAGCGGCATCGGGCATCATGTTGAGTATTCCAACATGTAACTTACGGATGTCCTGTCGTCTGGCTTGTTCTAGAGTCAGAATTGTAACGCCACGTTCACGCAGTTGACTGAAATTTGGAAGAGGTATGTGGGCAACTAACGGCATGTCTAATTCCTATAGACAACTAAACTCAATCTTTAGGTTCTAATACGCAAACTATCGCTATTTAAGATCTTACCGGATTGGATTGATTTGCCCATCGTTTTCTTGCGGCGACCCGTACGTATCCTCTATTGCAATCCGCTTCTAGTTGAAGTAATTTGACTGGTGTTAAATCCTAACCAGTGCATTCGTCCTATGTAGCGCGCATGCTCGATTTTGATGCAGCGATCCATAATAACGGATAGACCGCCTGCCTCCGCTATTTTGGCGGCCTGCAGGTTGACAACGGTAAACTGACACCATAAGGCAGAAGCCTGTATCCTTACTGCATGCTCTGTGATGTCTGGAAGGGCCGCAGGGGCACGAAATACATTGACCACATCCACTGGCACCGGTATTTCCGAGAGGTTGTCGTAGCTCTTTTCCCCCAACACTTCAGATTCTCGAGGGTTAACTGGTATGATTTGGTAACCGTGACGTTTCAAATAGAAACCTACGAAGTAACTGGCTCTCAGGACGTTGCTGGATAGACCTACTATTGCTATTGTCTTTGCATTGTGCAATATTTTTTGAATGGCATGAGTGTTCTGGTAGTGTTTTAACTCTGAGGTAAACGCGTCCATTAACTTGAAGCCTCTTTTTTAGTTTCATTCATGACTTGGCTAAAACTTTGATCAAAATCCCAAATCAGATCATCTATGTCTTCAATACCTACAGAAATTCGTATGGTGCCATGTCTCACTCCAGCAGCCAGCAATTCTTCATCATTTAATTGTCGATGAGTAGTACTTGCTGGGTGTATGATGAGGCTTTTTGAGTCCCCTACATTTGCTAGATGTGACCAAAGTGTTACGTTCTCTATAAAAAGCTGCCCGGCTTCGCGCCCACCTTGTATATCAAATGATAGTACTGCTCCAGCACCCTTAGGTAGATATTTGTCAGCGAGGGAGCGGTATTTGCTTTGCTGCAGTCCTGGGTAGTCAACTCTTTCTACCATATCATGCTCCTGAAGATATTTTGCAATGTTCAGAGCGTTGTATGTGTGACGGCTCATGCGGAGCGAGAGCGTTTCTAGTCCTTGCAGGAAGAGGAAAGCGTTGAATGGGCTCATGGCAGCGCCTAGGTCGCGAAGTGTTTCTGCCCGGAGCTTCATGAGAAATCCGTAACTACCAAAAGTATCGTGGAATGACAGTCCGTGATACGCAGGGGATGGCTCAGCTACAACTGGGAAACGTCCGTTAGACCAATTGAATTCACCGGATTCCACAATTACTCCTCCTATGCTTGTGCCATGCCCACCGATGAATTTAGTTGTTGAATGGACAACGATATCCGCACCCCATTCGATTGGGCGACAGAGGTATGGTGTTGCGAATGTGCTATCCACCATTAAGGGGATGTTGTGGTCATGAGCCATTGATGCCAGTGTCTCAATATCGAGTATATTCCCTCTTGGATTTCCGATCGTTTCTCCATAAAAGAGTTTTGTGTTTTCTTTGATGGCCTGCTTCCATTCGTCTAGGTTATCAGGGTCGACCCAAGTCAGTTCAACTGACATCTTACGCAAGTAATGTTTGAATTGGTTAACAGTACCCCCATAAAGGGCCGACGAGGACACCACGTGATCACCCGGTTCTAGGATGGTAAATAGTGCTGCGGCCTGGGCTGCTATTCCACTGGCAAAGGCCACTGCCCCACATCCGCCTTCAAGGTTCGCTATCCGCTCTTCAAAGGCTGCAACTGTTGGATTCATGATTCGTGAGTACGTATTGCCGTATTCTTTGAGATTAAAATACGCAGCGGCGGATTCTGGGTCTTCAAAGACGTAGCTTGTTGTCTGGAATATTGGAACAGCCCGTGCCCCAGTGTTAGGGTCAGGTCTTTGGCCGGCATGTACTTGCCGTGTGTTGAATCCGAAATCATGTGAGTCTGTAATTGGTGTCATGAGTGCTATCCTCCCGTATGATAATGCCGGAAATGGATTGTCTCTAATCGGATTGTGTTAAGGTGTAAGAAACGCAACTATACACCCTGCTGGGTCCGGTGTATAGTTGCGTATAATTGAGATACTCATACGTGATAGTTCATGCTGCGCACTCTGATGTTAAGTGCAACTTAGGTACCAGTCTGTGTTCTGCGATTGACTCATTAGTGATGGGTCTGGTTGGTCGAACTTTTGAACTTTCGGTCAGAACACTGTTCCTAGATTGACGGACGTTGAGAGCATATGTTTGAATTATAAATTAAGGTGAAGTTATTAAGAGGCATTAGAAAATGAGAACTGAAGCTGTGTTTACTATGGACACTTCAAGTATCAAGTATGGTTCTGGAGCGACCCATGAAGTCGGATACGATATGAAGCAATTGGGTGCTGGACGAGTAATGGTTTTGACAGATTCCAATCTGACCAACAGCGAGACTGTTGATGTAGTCATGCGTGCTTTGCGTACGGAAAGTATCGATGCTGTACTTTATGACCGTGTGCGTGTGGAGCCCACAGACCTGTCTCTAAAAGAGGCGATTAAGTTTGCTGTGGATGGGGATTTTAGCGGTTATGTAGCAGTGGGCGGTGGCTCTACAATGGATACGGCCAAAGCAGCAAATTTGTATGCCACATACCCTGCAGAATTTCTAACATATGTCAATTATCCGATTGGAGAGGGCAAGTTAGTTCCTGGAAAACTTAATCCGTTGATAGCTGTGCCAACTACCGCTGGCACTGGTAGTGAAACAACTGGGGTAGTCATATTTGATTTACTTGAGATAAGGGCTAAAACTGGGATTGCACATCGTGCATTACGACCCAATATGGGTATTGTCGATCCAAAAAATACGGAGACCTTGACAAGCATGGTGGCTGCTTGCAGTGGTCTAGACGTGTTGTGTCATGCCCTCGAATCTCTTACGGCACTACCATTCCACCAGCGTGCTGCTCCAGAGCATTCGGGATTGAGACCGGCTTATCAGGGGGCAAATCCCATTAGTGATATTTGGTCTGCTAGGGCAATTGATATGGTCGCAAAAAATATTGTTAGGGCGGTTGAAGATTCCAGTGATGAAGACGCGCGCGGACAAATGCTTTTGGCAGCTTCTTTTGCTGGCATAGGTTTTGGGAATGCTGGTGTCCACTTACCTCATGGGATGTCCTATCCAGTGGCCGGTATGGTTAGGGATTACGTTCCTGACGGTTACGCAGTGGACCATCCAATTATTCCACATGGAATGTCCGTTGTCCTAAACGCACCAGCAGTGTTTCGCTTTACCGCGATGGCAAATCCAGAAGCGCATTTGTATGCAGCTGGTTTGATGGGTGTAGATGTGAAGCAACGAAAGCTAGAACATTCTGGGGATTTACTGTCTGATGCATTAGTCGATTTGATGAAAAGGACAGGGATGCCAAATGGATTAAGTGCAGTCGGCTTTGACTCGGCGGATATCGATGATTTGGTGGCTGGGACGCTTCCTCAGCACCGCGTCACAAAATTGTCACCGCGTGTTGCACAAGCATCGGATTTGGAGAAACTGTTTCTTGATTCTATGGCATGCTGGTAATTTCTCGACCAGGTTCGGTAGCCTATAATTTGTCAACCATTTGCTAAAGCAAAATTGCTAAATGCTATTTTAAATGACGTCATTTGTAGAATATATTCTGATATAATCGACAATAGACTGTCGGGGGACGACTAGTATATTTCTTTTGCTTTTCGCTGCGATTCTGTAACAAAAAAACGTAATCGGAGTAGTGTCCCGATTGATTAAGAAAAGGTCATTGGGTCTAGCATAGACTGGGTCAATGTGAATTCTGTCAGAGGTTTTGTAGTATCAGACATAGGGTAATTTACGAAGACAAGGAATAGGACCCTAGCTTCTAGAGAGTAGATACAGTGGTTGTAAAAACGGAAATATGCCGCGAGTTTAGATGCGGTCGGATTCTTATCCGGGTATTGTGAGCGAACGAGTTATCCTATAGATGGCACTCTTATTAGAGTAATGACGAATGGGTGGGCGCGTCATAGGCGTCTCCCAATCTAGTGGGTACCGCGATCTCTTTCGTCCTTGATTGAATGGATGAGAGGTTCTTTTTTTTCAGGGTCCGCACGATGTTTGTGTAATGTATGGGTGAGATCGAGTTTAGCCGTGGAATTAACTGGAAGGATATTGGCTCAGTGACTACAGAAAAATATGTTCCTCGGGAAATAGAGTTGCGTTGGCAGCAGCGCTGGGAGGTAGACAAACTCTATCAATCGTCCGTGGACGTAACGCGTCAGAAATTCTATTTTCTAACAATGTTGCCGTATCCCAGCGGCGATTTGCATATAGGCCACTGGTATGCGATGACACCCTCTGACGCCCGTGCACGTTACCTACGAATGCGGGGTTACAACGTGGTGTTCCCCATCGGCTTTGACGCTTTTGGACTTCCGGCTGAGAATGCCGCAATCAAACGCAATGTACATCCGAAGGAATGGACTTATCAAAACATCGAGAACATGCGAGGACAGTTGCGCACGATGGGTGCTATGTGGGACTGGGAACGCGAAGCAGTATCCTGTGATCCGGACTACTATCGTTGGAGCCAGTGGTTCTTTCTACAGCTCTACAAACATGGCATGGCATATCGAAAAATGTCACCGGTGGATTTTTGTCCAAATTGCAACACCACCTTGGCCCGAGAGCAGGTATGGGGTGATGACCGGCATTGCGAGCGTTGCGAAACAGCAGTTGTAAAGAAGGACCTCGAACAGTGGTTTTTCAAGATTACAGATTATGCAGATGAGCTGCTCGATTTCTCAAAACTCGATTGGCCAGAGAGAGTACAGCGGCTGCAAACTAATTGGGTAGGGCGCAGTGAAGGCGCGCACGTGACTTTCCATACTGAGTCCGGGGACGCGTTGGAAGTATTTACCACCAGACCTGATACGCTATGGGGTGCTACATTTATGGTGATTGCGCCAGAGCATCCCTTAGTTGAATCGGTTACGACAGATAGACATCGGAAAGCAGTAGAATCCTATGTTGCTGCAGCTGTGCGCCAGACTGATATCCAGCGTGAAGCTGCTGACAAAGAGAAGACCGGAGTATTTACTGGGGGATATGCTGTGAATCCGGTCAATGCTGAGAGAATCCCTATCTGGATTGCAGATTATGTACTTGTAACCTATGGTACCGGTGCCATTATGGCTGTGCCAGCGCATGATGAACGAGACTTCGCGTTCGCGCGGCATTTTGGTTTGGAGATACGTCCCGTTGTTCAATCCGAGGATGAGTTTTTTGAGGCTGATGGTGTGACCATGATGGAGCCCAACATGCATCCTGGGATGATGATTAATTCTGGACCTTTGACTGGTACTCCTGCTGATCAGGCTGTTGTGCGCACAATCGCTTGGTTGGAAGAACGCGGCTGTGGCAAGGGTGCCGTCAATTACCGTCTGCGTGATTGGTTGATTTCTCGGCAGCGCTATTGGGGGGCGCCTATACCTATCACCTATTGTACTAAATGTGGAGCGCAGCCTGTGCCCGAGTCGCAGCTGCCGGTGCTGCTGCCGGACGATATAGAATGGCGTCCTACAGGGGAAAGTCCACTCAAATATCATCCTAGTTGGCAACACACTGCCTGCCCGACTTGTGGTGGAGCAGCTACTCGTGAGACTGACACGATGGACACTTTCATGTGTTCTTCTTGGTATCAGTATCGCTATCTCAGCCCTGATTATCAGGACGGACCCTGGGACTTGGAAGAATTTTCGTACTGGATGCCTGTTGATACTTACACGGGTGGAATCGAGCATGCTACTATGCACTTGATTTACACGCGTTATTTCACCAAAGCGCTACGTGACATTGGTATTCTGGATTTCGATGAGCCGATGTTACAGTTGCGCAATCAGGGCATCATTTTGGGAGAGGATTCGGAGAAAATGTCCAAGAGCCGGGGCAATGTTGTGGCACCTGACTCGTTGGTGGAAAAATATGGTGCTGACGCAGTGCGCTCATACCTGATGTTCTTCGCCCGTTGGGACCAGGGAGCTCCGTGGAGCGGTAGTGGCATTGAAGGAGTATATCGTTGGTTGCAACGCGTGTGGCGGATTGCCAACGACAAAAATATTATCAATATTAACGCAAGTCGCGCACAGGCCCAAGACCGTCCTGTGCGCGACTTGCGGCGCAAGGTACATCAGACTATTCAGCAAGTTACTTACGATTTGGAGAATTTCGAATTCAACACTGTCATTTCTGCATTAATGGAATTGACTAATGCCCTTAACACAGCTCGTAAGGATGGGATGGTTGGACGCGAGGTTTATTTGGAGGGAGTAGAAACTTTGCTGAAACTCATGGCACCTGTAACGCCGCACATTAGTGAAGAACTGTGGGAACGGTTGGGACGTCCATATAGTGTCCATCAGCAATCTTGGCCGGTCGCTGATGCCGAGGCCGCTGCCGCGGAAGAAATCACGTTAGTACTGCAAGTCAATGGTAAAGTGCGGGATAGGATTGTCGTGCCGGCCGACATCAGCGCTGATCTTGCTCAAGCACGCGCTTTAGAGAGCAAGCATGTGCAGCGTTATTTGGATGGACAGGACCCCAAGAAGGTAATCTACGTTCCTGGAAGATTAGTTAATGTGGTTCCGTAGCCTTGGAGATAGACAATAATTATGCTTTGTTGATCTGGCGCACAACTAAGACAACTTTTCCCTGCACTTGCACATTTTCCGGTTTTTCGTAAATAGGGTGCATGGTAGGGTTGGCGGGTTGTAAACGTACACGTCCTTTCTCAAGAAAAAAATGCTTCAGCGTGGTCTCTTCTCTGTCGTTTAACCATATTGCTGCTAGGTCTCCGTTTCTAGCTTCTATCTGCCTCTTCATAACTACCACGTCGCCATCTCCAATCATTGCGTCGATCATCGAATCCCCACTTACTTCCAGAGCGAATAAGTCTGCACTGTCACCCACTAGATCGCGTGCTAGGCTTATATACTCATCCGGAGCGAATGATGAGGGAGCATCCGGGACAGGCACCGGCTTGCTAGCAAATATGCGGCCTACTAAAGGTATCGGTACTAAATTGGGCGAGTGTTGTGTATCAGAAATCTGTATGCCGCGCGACACCCGTAGGTTTCGATGGATGAGTCCGTAATCCTCTAGCTTGTTGAGGTTGTAATTTACCACGGAAGTTGAGCTGATTTGACATGCTCGGCCTATTTCTCGTATGGTGGGCGGATAGTTGTTATCGCCCAGGAAATCGCGAATGAAGGTGATCATCTGCTGTTGCCGTTTGGACATCTTACCTTTGACCATTGGTTAAATCAACTCCGATGCGCTCAAATGTTCGAAATATCGCTAATTTGATAATAACAGAACAGGTGTTCAGTGTCAAGATTGGCTGAGTGTCGCCAGAATTAGCGTTAGAATTTGTGTTGGAATGAAACTGTTCACTGTCAGGTGCTGCTATCCTTGCGAAGCCACCTCGGGGATTTGAACCCCGAACCTAGCACTTACGAAGCGCTTGCTCTGCCAATTGAGCTAAGGTGGCGCTTGGGAATTTTACCAGACGAACATTACCAGTCAAGATATCTGATAGGTTGGCATCTACTACCGATTAAAGGATAATACAGCTATGCGGATAGCCATGATTTCGATGCACACCTGTCCTCTAGCTACACTGGGTGGTAAAGAGACTGGTGGAATGAACGTGTATGTTCGTGATTTGACGCGCGAGTTGGGGCGGTCTGGAATTGGTGTAGATGTTTTCACCCGATCGCAAGATGAACATCAGCCTCATATCAAGCATGATCTAGGCAACGGAAACCGTGTTTTTCACATTCCCGCTGGGCCAGAGCGGCCGCTGCCTAAAGACGAGCTCTTTAAATGCTTACCAGAATTCGTTGGAGGAGCACGACTGGCTGCGGCGCTTCTAGAGGAAGAGTATGATCTCATTCACTCTCACTTCTGGATGTCTGGAGTGGTCGCCCACGATTTGCGTAATTGGTGGGGTGTACCTATGGTGCATATGGCGCACACGCTTGGCGCAGTAAAAAATCGGGTGGCGCGGTACGCGCAAGAACAGGAACCCATCCTGCGGCTGGAGAATGAGGCTATGCTCCTGAAACGGGCTGACGCATTGGTGGTTTCAACTGAATCGGAGCGGGAAGAGTTGGAGAGGATTTCGAATGGAGATAATGGGCCTATCACCGTTATTCCCCCCGGTGTGGATCTCTCTGTGTTTCATCCTTATCCACAGGCGCAGGCGCGCAAAGAACTTGACATTCAGGTTGGCGATAAATTGCTGCTTTTTGTCGGGCGTATTGAGCCGCTAAAGGGTGTCGACACTCTCTTGCGTGCCCTCCAGATACTGCAGCGGTCTGGAGAGATTCCTGCCAATTTATGCCTATCCGTTATCGGCGGAGACCCCACAAAACCGCGCGAGACACGTCATGCTGAATTAGAGAAACTGATGTTGCTGCGGGATGAATTAGGACTGAGTGATGTGGTCACATTTTTGGGGAGACGAGCGCAAGAGACATTGCATTGCTATTATGCATCTGCAGATATTGTGGTCATGCCCTCGCACTACGAATCCTTTGGAATGGTGGCGTTGGAAGCCATGGCCTGTGGTACTCCTGTGATTGCCTCTGATGTAGGTGGTTTGGCACAATTGGTGCGAGACGGAGAGACCGGATTTCTAGTACCAGACCGGAATCCGGAGGCTATGGCCGAGAGATTGAGGTGTGTGCTCTCCGATGGCAAATTGCGCTTGCAGTTAGGTCGACGCGCTGCCGACCAAGCTAAAGATTACGGATGGGATCTCATAACGGAAAGGATTATCGAGCTGTACAAACGTACAATGTCAGGTTGGGCCGAGTAGATACTTTACGGATTGTTAAACTCTAGACGACCGACTCGAATTCCGTGCCCGTACCCAGCGTAGTCTGTGGAGTCGTGATACATCAGATATGTTCCGTCTGATAAGCGCAGCACATCAGGTCCAGCCGGGTCGCGCACGTTAATCAGCACGAACTGCTTCCTGAAAGTCATCCCGTCGGCAGATGTGCTATACCCGATTACAGCGACACCGGTGAAATCGTGTATGCCAGCGTCCTGTGGTTTGTTTAACTGATAGAAGAGTGTGACGCAGCCGTCGGTGCGCAACAGTGGGGAAACCTCTCGCGCTGAGGCCGTCAAGTGGGGCGCCCCGGTTCCTATCAGTACACCAGGATCCAATCTCCACTCGAAGAGGTCAGATGAGGTGGCACTGCGAAGCCAATGATCAGGTGGCCCGCCCGGACTGGGTGGGCTGCCGGGTTCCCCGTGTTGTGGCGCGGGCCCAAAGTATCCCCGCCAACGTCCATCCGGCATCGGTATGATGCTTAATTTCTGGATAGCGAGCATGTCGGCATCGCTTTGTGTGATGCGTTCCCCCGGCTCAATTGAGAAGGATTCACCTTCGTCGTTGCTGATGAAAGACTGTACTCCAGTTTGGGATGAACCTACGAATAATCGCATGCGTCCATCAGGTAGTCTATGCACACGTAACGGGCCTAGATTTGCTCCCTGATTCATGGCCTCTGGCCCAGAAATACGGATTCCCTCATATTCAAACGAAATACCATCTGAAGAAATCGCGCTGCCGATGCCTGCCCCGGCGTTGGTGAAAAACATGCGCACTCTCTCATCGCTCAGCAGTAGCGAAGATGGATTCGCCATTGGTGCCATCGGATTGCTGTTTCCAGCGTCTTGCGCAGTTAGCACTATTCCCAGATCTGTGAATGTGTACCTACTTTCCTCGCAGCTTGGAATTTGAATTGCTACGTTTGTTGACTGTGGTTTTGATGCTGCAGGTGCTGGTAACGTGGGTTCTGGCTCGTATGATGCCGGACCAGTAAGGATGGCGCTAGCAATCCGGAAACCGCTAAATGGTTCTGGTCCGTCGGTCAGCGTGTAATATACACGCCATATCCCTTCTTCTAGAAATATGGCTGTCGGGTCCAACGCGTTGCGTGGACTGCGGTCTAGAAGTGGAGATTCTTCGCTGACCCAGTGGAGTCCATCCGCGGATGTTGCGAGGAAGAGACGCTGTTGATCAATCACCGGTCCGCCAGGCGGAGAAGTGGACACCAGCATGAACCTTGGTGCTCCGGGAAGCACGTAAGAATCTACAAATCCTCCGGAAAGGCGCATTCCGTCATCGGGTATGAAGGACACACCATCGGGGCTGGTGGCAGAGCGGAGCACCTCGCGCCGTTTTCCCGGCAGCATGTCGGTCCACATGATTCGTACCCGTCCGTCGGGAAGCACGAAAGAATCCGGTACGCCCCATGCACGACGGTCAGTCTCTTGAACAATTCCCGTGTCCGATTCGACCACCCAATCGAGACCATCTTTACTTATGGCGGTGCTGAATTTTCCTTTTCCGGAACCCGGACCACCGGGTGACATTTCTGTGAAGTACATCCGCCATCCATCAGTTGTGCGCACGAGGGTCGGATCGGCCCCCGCCGGCGTCTTGCCCGGCACTTTCTCAAATGTAAGTCCATCCGTAGACTCCCATATCTCAATTCCCATTGATGTAACGTAGAGCCGGACTCGTCCATCTTGTAACAGTATTGCCTCCGGGCTGACGCCACTGGGACCGACTGCATCAGATTCGGGCTCTAACTTCCATTCCGATTTCGGTGCGCTGACATGATCTTCGTTGGCTGAGACGGCAGTGGATGGTTCAGTACTTGTGGCCGAGATGGCAGTGGATGGTTCAGTACTTGTGGCTGAGATGGCAGTGGGAGGTATGAGGGTGTGTGTGATTGGAGTTGACAACTCTTTGGTTATCTGTGTTTGTGGTGGTTCTGTGGATTTCGTAGACTCAGTTGGTAGTGTCGTGCTGCTTGATTGCACGGTGTTTTCAGAGCTGATAATTGGTATGGACTCTGGTTGGCTGCAACTGATCAGTGTCAGAACAAAAATAATTGGCAGTATCTTTCTTGAGCTCAACTTTTTGTCTATCACTTGTTTTGTGCCCTATTACTAATCCAGATGTTACATGCCTGGGAAATCTAATCCGCCCTGAAAGTCTAATACTGCGTCTTTTAGCTCCGCCGGCACTCTCATGGGCCTATCCTCCTGATAATTGTAGGTTACCTGCACAGTTGTTGCTGTTGCAACGAGCCTGCCGTTAGTGGTGTTGATATGGTAAGTGCAGTCAAAGCTCTTGTTTCCGAATCGAGTCACTGCTACCCCTATTTCCAATGTATCGCCTAGAAAAGCCGGGAGCTTGTAGTTGCAGGTGGCCTGGGCCACAATCATGTCTATATCGTTCAGGCTGGCATGCAACTTTATTTCATCGAAATACTTAATGCGGGCGGTCTCGATATATGTCAAATACACAGCGTTATTAACGTGACCCATTGAGTCTATATCACGGAATATGACCTCCATCTCTGTTACAAAGGGGAATGTGGTAGATTTCATGTAGGGTTCATTATATTGGTCTTGTAGTAGGTTGGGGCTGAGTGACCATCAACTTTGTGGTCTGTCTATTTATAGTGCTAGGTGCTTTCATCTGGTTTTGCATACATGCTTCATGAATTTATTATTTTGTTAATGATACGGCATTTCTAGGTATTACTCCGATTGCATTATAGATAGGGCAGCCAATCGAGTGTTACAGTGTACACTGGAGCGTCGTGTGGAGCAAATTGATGCATTAGGATGGAAATCCCGATTACAATTATAATTGGTTGTAAGGCGTGTTAAGAATGCGGGTTATTGAATGATTTTGGAGGCAAAAGAATGATTGTCGAAAGCGCTGTTGCGAACGTCGAGTTTTCTCTGATGAACTGTGATTTATTTTTCCAATTGGTCTCTGTCTGTAACGGAACTTAGATTTAGTATTTGTCCGATAGGTAAACCCTGTGGTTTCTTCTAGGCTTCAACAGCGCGCTGCTAATCTGCGTAGTGAAATCAATGTCCATAACTACCGTTATTATGTACTAGAGTCCCCAACTGTTTCGGATGGCGAATTTGATGCTCTATTGCGTGAACTGCAACATCTGGAGTTGAAATATCCTCGCCTTCTATCGCCTGATTCTCCTACACAGCGTGTTGGTGGACGGCCCTCAGAAAAGTTCTCAAAAGTTGCTCACCCGGAGACAATTCTCAGTCTTGGAAATGCAAATGGTGCGACTGAAACTCGAGCATGGTTTGAACGTATTTCACGTTTAGACGATAGCGTTCGGTCTGCTGATTTAGTGGTAGAGCCGAAAATTGATGGTTTAACGGTGGTACTGCACTATGAGAATGGCATCTTCGTGAGGGGAGCGACTCGTGGCGACGGTGATGTTGGGGAGGATATTACGCCTAATTTGCGCACATTGCGCACACTACCTTTGAGAATTCCTGCCAATCCGGATGTAGATCAATCTGTTCCCAGTCACTTAGTGGTGCGGGGAGAGGCATTTATGTATAAGCGTGCTTTCGCTCGATGGAATCATAGGCTGGCTGATAAGGGAGGGAGACTCTATGTAAATCCTCGTAACGCAGCTTCAGGTGCTCTCCGGCAACTTGATTCAAAGCTGACTGCTGAGCGGCCGATTGCGCTATTGTGCTATGGGGTAATAGCTGCTGAGGATTTCGATGTTGGCAGTCAGTGGGAGACCTTGGAATATCTGCGCAAGATGGGTTTTCCCGTATCCGAACATACTCGCCATTTCACAGGTCTAGAGGATACGATTACTTACTGCGAAGAATGGGCGGAGAAGCGGGACGTTCTAGGTTATGAAATTGACGGTATGGTGATCAAGATTGACGACTTGTCACTGAATTTGAAGTTAGGTGTGGCCGGTAAAGACCCTCGTGGTGCCGTGGCTTTCAAGTTCCCGGCTCAAGAAGTTGCCACGAAGTTGAATGATATTGGTGTAAATGTGGGGCGTACCGGAGTCCTAACACCTTATGCGATTCTGGAGCCAGTGGAAGTTGGGGGAGTGACCATTAAACAGGCTACACTCCACAATTTTGACTTCGTCGCTAAAAAAGACATTCGTTTGGGAGACAGAGTGATTATAAAACGCGCGGGTGAAGTAATCCCATATGTCGTTCGTCCGATAGTGGACGAGCGTACAGGGCAGGAACTCCGCTACCGGTCCCCAGGAATTTGCCCTAGTTGCTCTGAGGCCGTGAATCGTCAAACGGGAGAGGTGGCGCTATACTGCGTCAATGGTGGCTGTCCTGAACAACGCGTGCGCAATGTGGAGCATTTTGTTTCTCGTGCGGCTCTGGAAATTGATGGTTTGGGCAAGCGGGTGGCATCGCAACTTGTGGGGTCTGGGCTTGTTGAGGACGTAGCTGATATTTTTTTTCTCACAGAGGCGCAGCTACAGGAATTGGATACTTTTGCTGAAAGAAAGTCTCGCAGTTTATTGGACGCCATCCTTGTCTCTAAGCAGCGTCCTTTGGACCGACTCCTAGCAGCATTTGGTATTCGTGGAGTGGGTGCAGTTGCCGCGCGTGCGTTGGCGGAACGTTTTGGATCTCTGGATGCGCTAGAGGGTGCTACTCCAGTAGAGTTGCAACAGGTTGAGGGCATTGGCCCCAGCATAGCCGTAGCAGTGGAGGAATGGTTCTCTAGGCCAAGAAATCAGCAAGTTTTGCGTAAATTGAGGGCGGTTGGATTTTGGCCGAAATGGCAGCCCGCCTCCGAAGTTGAACTTGGACCCCTGGCCGGGTATTCCTTCGTTCTCACTGGTATCTTGCCTGGTTGGACGCGTCGACAGGCAAGTATCTTTATCGAGGAGAATGGGGGCAGAGTCAGTTCGCGCATAAGTTCTCAGACCAGTTATTTGCTAGTAGGAGCTAATGCAGGAGTAAAGCTGAAGCGTGCTCGTTCTCTAGGTATCCCAGAAATAGATGTTGATCGTCTAAGATCTTTAGTGGCGGTCGCCTCGGAAGTTGATTGACAGAACGCGCACACTGCTCTAAACTGCTGTAGTTTTTCCTTGGGCTTGGAGGCGAGTATTTCCAGAATGAGCGAAACGATTGACGTAAACGGTATTGATATGCGCATTCGTGCAATGGATGAGCGTGTGCAGGCGCTGCATGACCGCGACATGTATTTCTACAATATACCTGTTAGTGAACTTAAGGGCAGCGCCGAGGTTGTCGTTGATGGTCGAACAATGCTAATGTTGGCATCCTATGGATATCTAGGCTTGCTGGGGCATCCACGAATAAATGACAACGCAGCTGCAGCGCTGAGACAATACGGCACTGGAACGCATGGCGTTCGGTTGCTAGCTGGTACGCTGCAACTACACTTGGAGCTAGAACGTACGATTGCCGATTTTAAGCAGACTGAGGATGCAGTAACTTTTTCGAGTGGGTATGTTACAAATCTAGCTGCGATTTCTACGTTGGTAGGTCGGCACGATATGGTCTTCTGTGACAAATATGATCATGCTAGCATAGTGGATGGATGTCTGCTTTCTGGCGCAGATCTGAAGCGGTTTCGCCACAATGACATGGAACATTTGGAAATGCTCTTACAGCGCCATGCTGACAGTGTCACTAAACTAGTCATCGTAGACGCGGTCTTTAGTATGGATGGTGACATCATTGATCTTCCAAGGACTGTTGAGCTATGTCGGAAATACGATGCTTGTCTGATGGTAGATGAGGCGCACTCTGTGGGTGTCCTAGGAAAAACAGGCCGCGGAGTGGAAGAACATTTTGGCATTCAGGGTAGTGTAGATGTAAAAATGGGAACGCTTAGCAAAACCATCCCTAGCGTTGGCGGATACATTGCTGGCAGCCGCGGGCTGATTAATTTAATGAAGCATGCTGCGCGTGGCTTCATATTCTCAGCTGCTATCCCTCCAGCCCAAGCAGCTGCTGCTAAAACTGCATTTGATGTGATACTGGACGAACCTGACCGTATAGGTCGCGTGCAGCGTAATGCGGCACAATTCATTAGGGGCTTGAGGAGCGCTGGTTTTGATACTATGCAGAGCGAGACTGCCATAGTGCCTGTACTGTGTGGTACGGATGAGAAAGCTTATGAACTAGTACGACTATGTCAGAAAGAGAATATCTTTGTGTTACCGGTGGTTTCTCCGGCGGTTCCGGATGGCATGGCAAGGTTGCGGGCTACTGTGACAGCGGGGCATACCGATGAGCAAATTGAACACGCCGTTTCGGTTTTGGAAAAAGCAGGAAAGCTAGTAGGTTTGATTTAAGACCCCAGTAATTACTCGCCTAAACCAGCCATTTCGGCCCACTTCAGAAATTCTGCTAATCGCGGATGATTGCTGTAAACCCCACGATGACGAGGTGGTAGAAGCGCCGCTAGACGCAGCATTATCTCCTCGGTACTAGAGTGTAGCTGTGCAGACCGCTCTTTCGGAGAAAGTTGTGACAGAGTGAACGCAGGACCGATTTTCACTTTTAGGAGAGGCCGTCTTAGTCGGAGCAGTTGTGCGAAGGCACGATCAGTATTGATAACCACTGCTGGTACAATCGGTACATTAGCGTGCGTAGCCAGAAAGACGATTCCTGGTTTGGCAGGCTGAAGACTTCCATTGCG
>JAKUPR010000031.1 GCA_022450585.1 Anaerolineales bacterium
GAAATCGGAACGTGATGCTGTGTGAGCGTGGCATCCGTACATTTGAAACATACACTCGCAACACCACTGACATCAACGCAATCCCCGTACTGAAAGAGATGACACACCTACCAGTGATTCTTGATCCGAGTCATAGTGTAGGGAAATGGGCCTACGTCACCGCAGTGGCACGGGCTGGAGTAGCAGCAGGAGCAGATGGTCTGTTGGTGGAGGTACACAACGAACCTGACACTGCATTATCTGACGGAGCCCAGAGTCTTAAACCAGAGAGATTTGCTGAACTCGTACGGCAGGTCCGTGATGTAGCAGCTAGTATTGGACGCGAATAAGCACTTGAGAGACAAGCATTTTTACTATCGAATATGAGTAAAAGAGGCTACCCGCTCGCTGAGCACCATGTTACCATCGTCGGACTCGGTCTTATGGGAGGCTCTCTCGCCTTGGCATTGCGCGGAAAGTGCGCGGGCATCACAGCAGTCGATAACAACTCGCATGCCATCTCAGATGGCCTAAAACGCGGCGTAATTGACCGCGGCACTGAAAGTCTCAGCGAAGGAGTAGGACACGCAGACCTTCTTGTGCTAGCTACTCCAGTATCCGCCATTATAAATTTACTGGCACAGCTGTCACAATGTAAACCACGTTCAGAAATAGCCCTTTCAGTGATGGATCTTGGGTCGACCAAGGCAGAAATAACTGCCAAAATGGCAACGCTGCCTGCAGAATACAACTGTATCGGCGGTCATCCGATGTGTGGCAAGGAAAGTAGCGGCATTGCCCATGCAAACGCAAAACTATACCAAAATGCCACTTTCGTACTCACATCGTTGGAAAATACAAGCCTAGATACTCTGAATCTCTCCCAAGAACTGGTTATAGCTGTAGGTGCACAACCACTGCATATGGAAGCTGATCGCCACGACCGAATGGTAGCCTTAACAAGTCACCTTCCTTACTTGTTGGCCTGCAGTCTTGTGGCAGCAGTAGAAGAGTACGGAAAGGCGGACCCCGTAATTTGGGACCTGGTCTCCACTGGTTTCCGTGATACAACACGAGTGGCAGCCAGCAATGTCACTATGCTAATCGACATCCTCCGCACCAACAAGGATGCGGTACGGGCCGCGCTCAGACAACAACGCCGTGCGTTAGAATCTCTAGAAACTGCGTTAGACGAAGATGAGCCCATCTTGCACGACACCCTCGCCGACATCCGTAGAAATTACCGCAGCCATTTCCCCCAAGCATCTAAAGAAACATAATGAAACTGCGAGGTCCTGCGCGCCCACTGCATGGTAGCACAGAGCTCTGCGGCGACAAATCCATTTCTCATCGCGCGCTGCTGCACGCAGCACTAAGTCCAGATGAATCCCGAATACAAAACGTGCTGCGGGCTGGCGTGACGACAGCAATGATTGACTGTTTACAAAAGCTGGGTGTTAGCATCACAGGAGATGGTAATAACCTAATAATGCGAGGGGGCGTGTGGAGGCAACCAAATGGTCCACTTGACTGCGGAAACTCCGGAACCACCATGCGACTGCTACTAGGCGCATTAGCGGGCATGCCAATTCAAGTCGACCTCACTGGTACACCGGCACTAGAGTGCCGCCCTATGGGACGAATTGCGCGTCCCCTGCGAGATATGGGAGCATCTATTTCAGCCGACAGAGCGCCACTAAGCATCAAAGGCGGAAGACTTCGCGGATGTGAACATCACCTGAAAATTGCATCTGCTCAGGTAAAAGCATCACTACTGTTAGCTGCGCTGCAGGCAGACGGACCAACCACCATTTACCAACCCGAGCAGTCCCGCGACCACTCTGAGCGCATGCTGCGCAATCTGGGTATAAACGTACATAGTACGGCCAGTGCAGTCAGGCTTCATCCTAACGGGAGACCATTGCCACCAACTCACCTCACAGTACCAGGAGACTTTTCTAGCGCCGCTTTCCTGATTGCTGCCGCAGTGCTAGTACCAGGAAGCAAAGTGCATATTCACGGAGTTGGGGTTAACTCAACACGCACAGGTTTCCTAGACACCCTCAGAGCCATGGGTGCAGACATCTCAATCAAGAATTGCCGAGAGCGAGGCGGCGAGCCGGTTGCGGACATCACAGCGCGTCACTCCAAATTGCGAGCGGTGGAAGTGCGCGGAGAATTGGTAGTACGTATGATTGACGAGTTTCCCATCTTCGCAATAATGGCTACGCAGGCAGAAGGCACCACTACTGTGTTGGATGCCTCCGAACTACGCGTAAAAGAATCTGACCGCATTGCTACCCTGGCAGGCGAACTGCGACACATGAGGGTTTCGATTACTGAGCGACCAGACGGATTCGTTATCACAGGGCCACAGCAACTTTCAGCCGCTATGGTTGACAGCCAATCTGATCATCGCTTAGCAATGTCCCTAGCTATTGGTGCGATGCTTGCAGATGGTAAAAGCAGAATACAGCACTCTGAGGCAATACGGGAATCTTTTCCTGGTTTTGCAGATGTGTTGAGGCTACTAGGCGCAGAGATATACTGATATGCCCATATTCACCCTTTTTGGACATCCGGTCACTCACAGCCTTTCTCCTGCTATGCACAATGCAGCCGCTGCCACGCTTGGGATTAATTACCAATACACTACAACAGACGTTGCACCTGAAGCACTTTCCACTGCATTGGATAGACTGCGGGCAGGCGAATGGGAAGGCGCAAACATCACTATACCTCACAAACAGGCGGTACTGCCGAGACTTGACGAACTAAGCAAGACAGCCGCAGCTCTTGGGGCGGTCAACACAGTGATTCGAGACAATGATAAGCTTCACGGTGACAACACAGATGTACCAGGGTTTCTAGCAGAAATAGACATGTTGGAAATTCAATTGGCCAGACAACCAACCCTCATCTTTGGAGCAGGTGGATCAGCCCGAGCCATAGCATTCGGATTGTTACAACGAGGGGCCGAGGTACGAATACTGACCCGAAATTTACCTGCTGGGTCTCAACTGGCTCGTGACTTATACAGAGCCACAGGAGAACGAATACTAAACTTCGAGTGGACCCCAACTGATCTTGGTCAAGCCGCACAGGGTTGCGTATTAGCCGTAAATTGCACTCCTCTTGGGATGACCCCGCGAGTCCACGCAACTCCCTGGTTTCCAGTAGTGCCATTCCCTGACAAAATACTAATCTACGACTTAGTCTATAATCCTACCGAGACCATGCTGTTGCGACAAGCACGATCGCACGGGCTGCGCGCGAAAGGTGGCATTGGCATGCTTGTACAACAAGGTGCCCTGGCATTTGCGCTCTGGACCGGTTACGAGCCGCCAGTGAATGCCATGCAAACCGCCGCACGGAGAGCACTCCATGCTTAGATTCCTTACTGCAGGCGAATCCCACGGCCCAGCCGTCACAACAATACTGGAAGGTATACCCGCAGGACTCAAACTACGGACTGGAGACATCGACCAAGAACTTGCTCGCCGCCAGAAAGGTTTTGGCAGCGGAGGGCGCATGAAAATAGAGAAGGATCGCGTGCAAATCCTCAGCGGGGTGATGAATGGCGAAACAATTGGCTCACCGCTATGCCTACAGATAACCAACCTTGATCATGTGAAATGGCAAGGAAAGGCTGTACCCCCAATGACCACACCTCGCCCCGGACATGCTGACCTAACCGGAGCAATAAAATATGGCTACCGTGACCTACGTCATAGTCTAGAGCGAGCTTCTGCGCGCGAAACCACCGCACGGGTGGCAGCAGCGGCCATTTGCCGTAAGCTTCTTGCTGAATTCGGTATCAGCATTGGGAGCTACGTGACCGAAATCGGGAGCGTGTCCGCCGACCTATCCTCCATCTCAATCGAGGAACGTCTCGCACGTGCCGATGAATCGGACGTACGGTGCCCCGACAACCAAGTTGCGGAGCTAATGCGTTCTCACATCCGCAAAACTATGCAGAACAAAGACACTCTCGGGGGTGTGTTCGAAGTAGCTGCGCTCGGAGTGCCACCGGGATTGGGGTCACATATGCATTGGGACCGCAAAATCGAAGGGCGGCTTGGACAAGCACTCCTCAGCATCCATGCTATCAAGGGTGTAGAAGTAGGCCCGGCTTTTGAGAACGCGCGCAGGCCCGGCACCAAGGTACATGATGAGATATTTCTGGAAGATCAGCGAGTGACGCGGCGCACTAACCGGGCAGGAGGAACTGAGGGCGGTGTAACTACCGGACAACCACTGCTGCTACGAGCAGCCATGAAACCGATAAGCACGACTCTAAACCCACTGCAGACTGTGGATCTTGCTAGCGGTAAACCCTCGCCAACCTCATATGAGCGATCAGATTTCTGTGCTGTGCCAAGGGCAGCAGTCGTAGGTGAGGCAATGGTCGCTTTTGTTCTGGCAGATGAAATGCTGCGCAAACTGGGTGGGGACTCATTAGACGAAATGAAACCACGCTTTACAGCGCTGCGCTCCGCCATCCTCAGTGACTTGCCCATGTCGGCTAAGGAGCAGGTCTTTTGGCCAGATACTTCTGCCGACAGCAGTAATCAACCTTAGGAAATGAATATCCTCCTCGCGGGCCCGCCAGGAGCTGGAAAATCCACGGTCGGACGACTGTGCGCCCAGCGCCTTGATCAAGATTTAATTGATTTAGATGAACTCATTGCAGTACGCGCAGGAAAGTCAATTCCGGAAATCTTCTCGCAGCTAGGGGAGGGCAAGTTCAGAATCCTTGAACGCGAGGCATTAAAACACGCCACCGCAAAGGATGGGCGAGTCATTGCTTTAGGTGGCGGGGCTTTACTAGACGTTGATAATCGTGCAATGGCCATGGCATACGGACCTGTTATATGCTTGCGCGCCAGTGAGGAGAGCCTACAGGCCCGTCTAGGAGAAGACAACGGACGTCCACTGTTACAGGGAGGACATAGAGACGGAAGGACACTTCGCAACCTCCTTCGAGAGCGCATGCCCCATTATGATTCTTTTGCGCTTCAGTTTGATACAGACACAATGACACCTGACGCGGCCGCCGAATACATCTTCGCCGAACTCATACCATGGCACAACACAGTAAGAATCGACAACGGAGGATATCCTTTGGTGCTAGGTGAAGGTACGCGTACATATCTATCACGCTTACTACACGAAAAAAATCTGCCGCTGCCTGCAATCATCGTCAGCGATTCCAACGTATCTCCAATGTGGGCGGATGCTCTCGGCGAACAACTTAATGCGCCGTTGGTGAACATACCAGCGGGCGAGACGTTCAAGACAATGACAGGAGCGGGAGACCTTTACGAAGCATTCCTCCACCATGACCTTGACCGCCAAAGCTTGGTGCTAGCCATCGGGGGTGGGGTTATAGGGGACCTTGCAGGTTTCGCAGCAGCCACTTTTATGCGAGGTGTACGATGGGTAAACATGCCTACTACCCTCCTAGCTATGGTAGATGCAAGCATCGGCGGCAAAGTAGCTATCGATTTACCACAAGGGAAGAATCTGGTAGGTGCTTTTTACCCCCCAGCACTAGTGCTATCGGATCCGGAGATGCTAACAACTCTTCCACCCGATGAATACAGATCAGGACTCGCGGAAGTACTCAAACACGGTCTTATCGCAGACGCCAAGCTCTTTAATGAACTCAGGCCGACAGTGCTGCCGCTCGCACGCAACCTATTAAGACGTGCTCTGGAGGTCAAAATAGAAATCGTGCAACGTGACCCATATGAAAAAGGAGAGCGCGCCAAATTAAATCTGGGACACACTATCGGTCACGGCATTGAGGCCGCTAGCGGTTACACACTTAGACACGGAGAGGCTATTGCTATCGGAATATTGGCCGAGACACGCCTCGCTGTGCGCAGCGGAATCGCACAAGAAGGCCTTTCGGAACAGGTAGAAGAAAAAATACAATCACTCGGACTACCTACGACCTGCCCAAATATACGGCCTAAACAGATTCGCGCTTTGATGACAAATGACAAAAAGAAGCGAGATGGCGGACTCACATTCGCCTTGCCAACAGCCATAGGTGCGGTAGAATACGGTCTAACACTAGACGAATCATTGATAGCCGAAGTGATTACAGAAGTAGTAGAGTGAATAGCCAAGTACAATGACATCAAGAATCCTTGTTTTGCATGGTCCTAATATGAACCTGGTCGGATCACGCGAAACTAACATATACGGAACGAAATCGCTGCAAGACATTAATGACGAAATTACAGCACTTGCATCTGATCTGGGAATGGAAATTCGAATATTGCAATCCAACAGCGAGGAGGCGCTAATAGAGGCGTTGCACGCTGCGCGCGAGTGGGCCGACGGGGTAGTATTCAACCCGGGCGCATTTACACACACCTCAGTGGCGCTGCGTGATGCAATCTCCGCAGTGGATCTGCCGGTCGTAGAAGTACATCTTTCCAACATTCAGGCACGTGAATCTTTCCGTAGCGTGTCACTGCTTGCTCCGGTTTGCGTTGGTAGCATATCGGGTTTTGGCACATATTCTTACACCCTGGGTCTACAAGCCCTCCACGAACACCTACAATCCTAATAATGACAAAAAAATGAACACACAAAACAAAATCATCTTTACGCGCGGCGTTCCCGCGACAGAATCTTTCCCGAAGGAGGAAATGGGAGAAGCTACGCAGAAAGCTATTCGTGCACACGGAGATACCATATTACAGTACGGAAGTGCATTCGGATTCATGCCACTTCGTGAGTGGCTAGCAGAGTGGCACGGTGCTGACACCGAGAATGTTCTCTGCTCAAATGGTTCTCTGCAGATTATCGAGTTCATATGCACAATCTTGTTACAATCTGATTCGCGTACTGTTTTCGTAGAAGCGCCGACCTATGACCGCACCATCACTATCTTGCGAAAACATGGGGCCGAGATTGTTTCCATTCCGCTCAATTCCGACGGACCAGACATCACCGCTATCCAAGACGCATAAGAAACGTATAATCCCAGCTTCTTTTATACCATCCCAGACTTCCAAAACCCTGCAGGCGCCACATGCTCCGAAGCGAAGCGGAGGCAGCTCGTCGCACTCGCACGCGAGCATGACTTCTTGTTGCTCGAGGATTCTCCCTACCGAGAGTTGCGTTACCGGGGCGAGACACAACCCACCCTACGCGAATTTGCACCGGAACGAGTTGTGCAGCTTTCGTCTTTTAGCAAATTGATCGGCCCAGGTCCACGCCTCGGCTATGCAATTGGTCCTAAGAATTTGCTGCGGGAAATTGCAACGGTGGCAGAGAACACATATATTACCCCTGGATTGCTCGCACACGGCAGCGTATACGAGTTCTGCCGCGCAGGGCACCTAGAACCACAAATCGACAGATTAAAAAAACTATATGCGCCACGGCTGCAAGCCACTCTAGATGCCCTCGACAAATATCTGCCGGAAACCAAACCTACCCGTCCAGACGGTGGCTTCTTCCTCTCACTGACTCTGCCAAAAGGTGTCAGTATCATAGACGTCATGGACCGTGCAGCCGAAGTGGAACTCATCTTGGCAGACGGACGCGGATTCTTTGCAAATGGCGGTGGGGAGCACTTCCTGCGCATACCATTTTGCGCTCTCACCAAACACCAGATATCAGAGGGAGTAGCACGACTTGCTGAAGTCGTACAAAACTAGCAACCTAAAACTCAGGTCTAGCGACTACACGAGCATACTTGTATCAGCTATCAAGGGTGTTTCCAGCTTCTTTAAATCACAGCCTCATTTCCTGATTTAATGAGATTTGCATAAATCTATGCTAGAATATAATATTAGGCTATGCCCGCAGCGCATGAGGAAGTACCTATGAATTGATTGCTCCGGTAATATAATCGAGCATACTGGTCAGGAATAACATCCTCAGTAAGAAAAGTGCTTCCCCTAGAAATTGCCATCACATGCTATGTGTGGGCAGTCGCCTTAGTTTAGTAAGTAAACTCGGTCGAGATTTTTGCAGAGCCTGAATCGCGAAATAGGCATGACAACAAACACAGACAGTGGCGCTGTGCGTGACCAAGTGACTAGATTGGAATCTGTAATACAAAGTGTACCTGCGCGACTTTTTGTTCCCGCATTTTGATGAACTAGGGACTCGGATAACAGTCCGGGACCTATTAACTAATTAGATTATACGCAGAGAATGCAAAATCATGAAGCAGACAAACCTTCCCCATAAGCAGGGTCTCTACGATCCAAGATTTGAGCACGATGCTTGTGGAATTGGATTCGTAGTCAATATCAAGGGAAAAAAATCCCATGATATTGTGCAACAAGCTCTGACAGTGTTGTTGAATCTAGATCACCGAGGTGCCTGTGGATGTGAAGACAATACTGGCGACGGGGCAGGCATACTGCTTCAGATGCCTCACAAATTTCTACGGAATGCGTGCGATGGACTAGATATAGAACTACCATCCCCAGGACAATACGGGGTTGGTATGGTCTTCATGTCACCAGATCCGGCAGAGCGAGATGTGCAGGCAACAACATTCAAGAGAATTGTAGAAGAAGAGGGGCAAAAATTGCTGGGCTGGCGAGGGGTCCCAACAGACAACTTCCGTCTTGGAGATACGGCAAAATCCTCGGAGCCGTGGATCCGACAAGTTTTCATAGGACGGGATAGCTCCATCGAAGACGATTTGGCTTTCGAGCGAAAATTGTATCTAATCCGCAGAAAGGCAGGCAAGACTTTACAGCGCAGCGGAGTGGCTGGTAACAGGTTTTTCTACATGCCCAGTCTTTCTTACAAGACAATCGTCTATAAAGGCATGCTCACTCCAGACCAGGTCGCAGATTTCTACCCAGACTTATCGGATGACCGGATGGAATCCGCGCTCGCTCTTATTCATTCGCGTTTCAGCACCAATACGTTTCCTAGTTGGGATCTTTCGCACCCTTACCGATACCTTATCCACAACGGAGAAATAAACACCCTTAGAGGCAATGAAAACTCTATGATTGCGAGACAGGCACTTCTCGCATCGGAACTTTTTGGTGATGATCTTCAAAAATTGTTCCCCATTATCCTCGAGGATGGCAGCGATTCAGCAAAGTTTGACAACTGTCTAGAATTCCTGGCGCTTGCAGGCCGGTCAATCCCACATGCTATGATGATGATGATTCCAGAACCATGGGAAAAGCACGAAAGCATGAACGAGGCAAAGCGTGCCTTCTACGAATATCACTCCTGTTTGATGGAACCATGGGACGGCCCTGCATCTATCGCCTTCACTGACGGTACGCACATCGGCGCAGTACTCGACCGAAATGGTTTAAGACCATCCCGATATTATGTTACCAAAGATGACATGGTCATCATGGCATCAGAAGTAGGAGTGCTAGAAATAGATCCCAGCCGCATCCGTCAGAAAGGACGACTCCAACCAGGACGTATGTTTCTGGTCGATACAGACGAAGGTCGCATCATTAGCGATGACGAACTGAAACAGACGGTGGCCACAGCTCACCCTTATCGCGAGTGGCTCGATGAAAATCTTGTGGACTTCGAACACCTCCCGGAATCAGAATACAAAGAGGAAGAAAATAGCCACGAGCATATAGTCAAGAGACAACAGGTGTTTGGGTACAACTACGAGGACCTGCGCATAAATATCGGCCCCATGGCCATTAACTCCATTCAACCTATCGGTTCAATGGGCACCGATACTCCCCTAGCCGTGCTATCTGACAAACCCCAGACACTATATAATTATTTCAAGCAGCTTTTTGCCCAGGTCACAAATCCTCCTATCGACCCAATTCGAGAGGAGTTAATCACCTCAACTCAGACCACCCTTGGCCCAGAGCGCAATCTCCTGAAACCTGAACCGGAAAGCTGCCGCCAAATCCGATTAAAGATTCCAATCCTAAAAAATGAGGAAATGGCCAAGATAAAGGATCTTGCACACAGTGGGTTTAATTCCGCAACCTTGCCGATCCTATTTGAGGCCAGTGACGGAAAAGAAGGTCTTGAAAAAGGAATGGAGCAGCTTTTCCAAGCTGCTGATAAGGCCATTGCTGATGGCGCTAATATCCTCATACTCTCAGACCGAGATTTTGACGAGGCTAAGGTCCCAATCCCCGCTTTGCTAGCATCTGCTGGTTTGCACCACCATCTGATAAAGCAAGGTACCCGTAAATCCGTTGGGCTAGTTCTTGAATCGGGTGATCCACGCGAAGTCCATCACTTCTGTTTACTTGTAGGCTATGGCGTCCAGGCAATAAACCCTTATCTCGCATATGAGACAGTACTGGATATGATAAATGAGGGCATGCTAAAAGATCTAGACTACGAAACAGCTGTCCGTAATTACATTACGGCCGTGGTCAAAGGCATCATAAAAGTCATGTCGAAGATGGGAATCTCAACCATTGCTTCCTACCGCGGTGCACAAATATTTGAGGCAGTAGGACTTAATCGTACGGTAATCGATAAATATTTCACTTGGACAGCATCGCGAGTAGAGGGCATAGGAATAGCGGAGATTACCGATGAAGTACTGAAACAGCACGCCGCTGCATTTCCAGGAACTCATGTCAACGGAAAGACACTGGACGTCTTTGGGCAGTATCAATACCGTAAAGATGGGGAACTACACCTGTTCAATCCGAAGACAATCCACACTCTTCAGAAAGCATGTCGCACCGAAGATTACGAGATATTCACTAAATATACTTCAATGATTAACGACCAGTCTAAGAGACTGGCAACCTTGCGAGGTTTGTTAGAATTTAAACCCAATACAAACCCCGTCCCTCTGGAAGAAGTGGAGCCCATTGAGGAAATCACAAAACGCTTTAAGACTGGTGCCATGTCCTACGGCTCCATCAGCCAGGAAGCGCATGAGACACTCGCCATTGCAATGAACCGTATTGGGGGTAAGAGTAATACCGGCGAGGGCGGTGAGGATTCAGCTAGGTACACACTAGAACCTAACGGGGATTCGAAGAACAGCGCGATTAAGCAAGTTGCCTCCGGAAGGTTCGGTGTTACTAGCCATTACCTTACACAGGCAAAGGAAATTCAAATCAAGATGGCGCAAGGCGCCAAGCCAGGCGAAGGTGGTGAGCTTCCAGGCCGCAAAGTATACCCGTGGATAGCCAAAGTCCGTTTGTCAACACCGGGTGTAGGCCTGATTTCTCCCCCACCCCACCACGACATCTATTCTATAGAGGATTTGGCTCAATTAATCCATGACCTGAAGAATGCCAACCACAACGCGCGCATCAATGTGAAATTAGTATCAGCAGTAGGTGTTGGCACTATTGCCGCAGGAGTCGCCAAGGGACACGCGGACGTAGTCCTCATCAGCGGGCACGATGGCGGCACAGGAGCATCACCCCAGACTAGCATCAAACATGCTGGCCTTCCATGGGAGCTAGGAGTGGCGGAAACGCACCAAACCTTACTCCTTAACAACCTTCGAAGCCGAATTGTGGTTGAGACAGATGGACAATTGAAGACTGGGAGAGACGTTGTTATAGCGGCACTTCTAGGTGCGGAGGAATTTGGTTTTGCTACTACTGCACTCGTATCTATGGGATGTATTCAAATGCGCGTGTGTCACCTTGACACCTGTCCAGTAGGCGTGGCAACGCAGAACCCCGATCTTCGCGCGAAATTCACAGGTGAACCAGAACACGTGGTCAACTTTATGAATTTTATCGCACAGGATATGCGAATAATTATGTCGCAGATTGGTGTCCGTAGCGTCAACGAAATGATTGGTCGTACGGACATACTCGCAGTAAGAAATGTTATCGAACACTACAAGGCGAAAGGTCTAGACTACTCAAGAATCTTGCACAAGCCTGATGTCGGACCAGAGATAGGCCATTATTGTCAGATTCCTCAGGATCACAATCTTGAGAATGCCCTCGACAACAAAGTCCTTCTTGACATTTGCAAACCGGCTATTGACCGGCGCGAAAAAGTCCGCGCTACATTGCCAATAAGTAACGTAAATCGCGTAGTTGGCACAATCCTAGGTAGCGAAGTAACCCGCAAGTATGGGCCAGAAGGTCTACGGGAAGATACCATCCATCTACATTTCAAAGGCTCTGCGGGCCAAAGCTTCGGAGCTTTCATTCCGCCAGGACTCACTCTTGAACTAGAAGGAGACGCAAACGACTACTTTGGAAAGGGCCTCTCTGGAGGAAAAGTTATTCTTTACCCGCCAGAAGGTTCAACCTTCCCGTCATCGGAAAACATTATCGTGGGCAACGTCGCGTTTTATGGAGCAACCAGCGGAGAAGCCTATATCCGAGGAATGGCTGGTGAACGATTCTGCGTACGCAACAGCGGAGTCCATGCAGTGATAGAATCGGTGGGCGATCACGGATGCGAGTACATGACAGGCGGGCGTGTAGTCATTTTAGGGCCAACTGGACGCAATTTCGCGGCCGGAATGTCCGGAGGAATTGCCTATGTGCTCGATGAAAACGGAGACTTCGCCAATTACTGCAACACAGAAACCGTAGATCTTGTTGGACTAGACGACAAAAATGAGATCAAGGTACTTGAAACCATGATCCGCCATCACGCCGATTACACACAAAGTGAGCGGGCATGGAAAATCCTAGCCTCTTGGGAAGAAATGGTTCCTAATTTTCTAAAAGTCTTTCCAAGAGATTATCGACGAATGCTCGAAGCCATGAGGCGCGCTGAAGAATCTGGTCTAACGGGGGACAGCGCCGCTATGATGGCCTTCGAGGAGAACAAAAGTGACATGGCTCGCGTAAGCGGGAACTAAAGGATAAGACACTGGTACAAGCTAGCACATATGTGCTTGAGAAAATTATGCGAATGTATCAACATAATGGGTCGCAGCAAAGCCCGTCGGACTGACATTCGAGCTACACATTCAAGGATTTCAATAGGGCAGCATTAATTGCAAGAGAAGTAATGGGAAAACCAACAGGATTCATCGAATTTAACCGTGAAATACCGGTAAACCGTTCGCCTCTTCAGCGAACTAAGGACTGGAAAGAGTTCCATGACCACCTACCAAGTCGGAAACTGGAGGAGCAGGGTGGAAGGTGCATGGACTGTGGAGTACCATTCTGTCACAGTGGTGATTTGCTCAACGGGGCAACCGCCGGTTGTCCCGTTCATAATTTGATTCCGGAGTGGAACGACTTAATATATAGGGGGCTCTGGAAAGAGGCCCTAGAAAGATTGCATAAGACCAACAACTTCCCTGAATTCACCGGACGCATATGTCCCGCTCCATGTGAAGAGTCATGCGTTCTTGGAATTATCGAACCCCCTGTGACCATCAAGAATAATGAATGCGCAATCGTTGACAGAGGATGGGATGAAGGCTGGATACAAGCTACGCCACCAGGGACACGAACTGGCAAGAAAGTCGCAGTAGTTGGTTCCGGACCAGCCGGACTAGCTAGCGCGGCACAGCTTAACCAGGCTGGGCACACTGTAACAGTATACGAGCGTGCCGACAGAATCGGTGGACTCCTCATGTATGGCATCCCCAACATGAAGTTGGAAAAAGACATAGTCCAGCGCCGTGTCGACGTTTTGGCTGAAGAAGGCATCACTTTTGTCACCAACACAGCCATTGGTATTGACATCCCGGCTACGCAACTACGCGAAAACTTTGATGCCATCATCCTCTGTTGCGGTGCGACCAAACCTCGAGAGCTGCCCATTGCAGGCCGGGAACTAGACGGAATCCACCAAGCCGTTCCTTTTCTACACCTTAACACTAAGAGTCTACTGGACTCTGGTCACAAAGACGGTAAGTACATTTCAGCTAAAGACAAGCATGTAATTGTTATCGGCGGTGGTGACACCGGGACTGATTGCGTGGGCACATCCCTGCGACACGGTTGCAAAACACTTAACCAGTTTGAGATCATGCCCAGACCACCTGACCAAAGGAATCCTGACAACCCTTGGCCAGAATGGGCAAAAATTTTTAGGGTGGACTACGGCCAAGAAGAGGCAGAAGCTCATTTCGGGTCAGACCCGCGCAGCTATCTAATCATGACTGAAAAATTCGTCGGCGACGAGAACGGTAACGTGAAAGAACTTCATACTGTTGACGTCGATTGGAATTATAATGATGGTGTCCCGAGGCCCCTGAGAAAAGCAGGGACTGAACGAGTTTGGGATGCCGATATTGTCTTGCTATCCATGGGTTTCGTGGGTCCCGAAGACACCATAGTCAAACAACTGCAATTGGATTGCGACGATCTCTCCAACGTCCAGGCCGAACACGGCAAGTACACCACAAACATAGAGGGAGTGTTCGCTGCAGGCGATATGCGACGAGGTCAAAGCCTCGTGGTCTGGGCAATCAACGAGGGGCGTGGAGCAGCCCGCGAATGCGATCGCCATCTTATGGGTACCTCAAACTTACCCTAAGAGAAAAACGGGTAAGGGGACACAATGAGGGGTAGCAATGCGAAGCTTGACAAAAAAATACAGGTATGCTATAAACTGTCTAACGCAACAACAATATAAACACTGTAAGGCCAAGACGCCTTCGACGCAATTATGTAATGCGCGGAGGCGGTTTATGTTTAAGTAAGATATAACGACAACAGAAATAAATTAAGAAAGGAGTCAATCAACCATGACAAACAGTATTCAGACCCCGGAGGAAGCAATTGCAGCCGCAAATGAAGGCGGCGCAAAAATTGTAGACATCCGTTTTACAGACCTTTTTGGGATATGGCAGCACTTTAGCATTCCGGCACGTGAGTTCACCAAGGAATTGTTCGATGATGGCCTCGGCTTCGATGGATCCTCTGTGCGAGGTTTCCAAGAAATTCATGAATCAGATATGCTTCTGCTACCCGATGCGAGCACAGGCTTCATGGACCCGGTGCTGGAGGTACCTACATTCGTCATCATCTGCGATGTATATGACCCCATCACGCTCCAGCCATATACGCGCGATCCGCGCTATGTAGCTAAGAAATCGATCGCTTACATGAAACACACAGGTATAGCCGATCTGAGCTACTGGGGACCAGAGGCAGAATTTTTCATCTTCGACGAGGTACGCTACGAAAGCACAGCTTACTCATCCTTCTACGCAGTGGATAGTCGTGAAGGTTGGTGGAATAGCGGCAACGACCTGGGTCCCAACCAGGGCGGGCAGATACCGCCCAAACGCGGTTACTTCCCCTGCCCTCCTGCAGATACTATGCAGGATGTGCGCAGTGACATGTTACTCACACTTGAGCAAGCTGGGGTTCCAGTGGAGGTCCATCACCACGAGGTTGCCACCGCCGGACAGAGTGAAATCGACCTCCGATACGATACACTGCTGCGCACAGCTGACAACCTCCTAAAGTATAAATACATCATCAAAAACGTAGCTCGGAACCACGGGTTAACAGCAACCTTCATGCCCAAGCCACTTTTTGAGGACAACGGCAGCGGTATGCACGTCCACCAGAGTTTGTGGAAAAACGACAGCAACGTTTTCTTCGATGAAGCAGGTTACGCAGGTCTTTCCGAGACGGCACGCTTTTACATCGGAGGATTGCTCAAGCATGCTCCAGCACTGCTAGCCCTTGCTGCGCCTACCACCAACTCCTACCGACGACTAGTACCTGGCTTTGAGGCACCGGTCAACTTGGCATACTCACAGCGCAACCGCTCAGCAATATGCCGGATTCCGGTCTATTCAAAAAGCGAGAAGGCAAAACGTGTTGAGTTCCGCGCACCGGATCCTACCTGCAACCCATACCTAGCCTGTGCCGCTTTGCTTATGGCAGGCCTAGATGGAATCCAGAACCGTATTGATCCCGGTGAGCCAATGGACAAGGATCTGTACGAGTTACCGCCAGAGGAGCTAGCACAGATTCCACAGGTTCCATCCTCCCTAGGCGCAGTCCTGGATGCATTGGAGGCTGATCATGAGTTTCTGCTTAAAGGTGACGTCTTCACACCGGATTTGATAGAGGCATACATCGGCTACAAACGAGAGAACGAGGTCGACCCAGTACGGCTACGGACACATCCGCACGAGTTCACACTTTACTACGACGCTTAAGAACACCTTTGAGTGTGGAGGCTAACGCCTCCACACTCTTTAGACACATCCACTAGCCCAACAAGCGAATATTGATTTCCTGCACGTTCTGTGAGTGCTCGGCCATATCGCTTGCCAAGGTTTCCAGGTTGACTTGATAATTTAAGCGCCGCGCCAGAAAAGCGAATTCATCGCTTCCAGCGGGTGGCACTGTCAAATCACGCGCGTTACCACGTACCATCCGGAGGGTGTTAATCAGCAATCGCAAAAACTGATGAGCATCATTCAGTTGTTCGAAATCATCATCGGAGAGCACACCGACATCATGTAGTGCCCGCATAGCTTCACTAGTGTTTGCATGCCGTACACCTTCATAAGCACGGCCATGATCAATCTGGAGCGCTTGCACCAGATACTCTACGTCCACAACTCCACCTAGACTAAATTTAGCATTAAAAGTACCTGCAGTAACCTGATGCCTACGCTGGCGCTCTCTCATAGCACGCATCGCAGCGACATCAAATGACGTGCCTACATTATGTAAGTAATCATCTCGTAGATTCAGTACCCGAATGCCCAAATCAGCGTCTCCGGCAATCGGCCGCAAGCGCAGCAGCGCCTGACGCTCATAATCCCACGCCGGCCCCTGCGGCGCGAAATAGTTTTCAAAAGCACGCAGCATGACGGCCATGCTGCCAGCAGTGCCATAGGGCCGCAATTGGAGATCTATCTCGAAAACTCCCTCTCGCTTTGCTTGAATGGTGTTCACGAAGCTCTGGACGAAACGTTCAAAAAACTCTGAAGTGGAAATCACCTTCGGGCCACTACTTTGGCCGCCGCCGGCATAGATGAAAATTAACTCAATATCCGATGCAAAACCTATCTCGCGCCCACCGAGTTTTCCCAGAGCACACACGCTCAGAGGACACATATCACCACTCGCAAGTAGCGGATTACCAAAACGGGACTGTAATTCGCTCAAGCACAAGTTATACGCAGCTTGAACAACCACTTCCGCTAAATCGGAAAGCTCCGCAGAAAATTGGTCGAACTCAGTAATCAAGCCCTGTATATGTCTCATATCAATACGGAACATCATGCGATCTTTGAAAGCATTCAAGACTTTGCGTTTAGATGCTAATCCCTCCACAGCACTCATCCCAATGCCCAAATCATCCTGAAGCTGCTGACGCGACTTCGCTCCACTCAGAGCGTCCACATCACGCACTACCGGAAGCAAGTTGTCATACTGCATACGCAGAAAATCATCCCAAAGAAAATCGCTCACGCCCAAGAGGCGAGCAAGCGCATCCAGGACACGCGGACCCTCCAGCGTAGCAAGTTCCTGAGGCCAGTCCGGGCGCTCCATCAACTGAGCAACAAAATGACGAAAATGGAGCAAAGCCGCTTCGGGGTTAGGAGAACGTGGGAGTAGGTGCGTAAAATGTTTGACCAACGTGGTAGCAGCGCGCAATTCGTGCAGCCGGGATTCAGAGAGAATTTTTCGTCCATACTCATCCGTAACGTACAGAATATCACTAACGCGGTCTCCCACCGATGCAACCTCCACGCGCACTATATCGACACCGTTAAGAGCAAGAGCGTTTGAGAATTCGTATAAGAAACCAACCGTGTCCACAGCCTCTATGTTCAACACCGTGTAACGCGCGGAAACCTGATTGTCAAACTTGATATCTATGGGATATAACGGTACGCTCTCATCGGGCAGCGCACGGAGTGTGCTAGCAACACGACGCACTAGTGCCCCCTGCGCAGTCTCCCGGTCGCCCGTCTCCAGAAGAGTCATCAAGGATGTCAATTCGCGACGGGACGCATTCCAGTCAACTGTATCGGACGTGCTTCCAGAAATCGAAGTTACCTGCTTCAGCGTGAAGACATCCACGATTTTGGAGCGACTTTCGTCTCCCTCTTGACCTTGTGATGTTCCTGTGTCGGTCTCGTAGGTGAAAACATGGCCATCAACAATGTTCCATCCGTACACAAACAACAATCCGCTAATTAGACTCAACTCACCTACGTAATCGTATCCCACCATGGTGACACGCCATAGACCTTCACTTAGCGGCACAGCATCTATTTCCACTAAGTTTTCCTTTGATAGACGAGAGCTCAAAATAGCATGACGATTGATTTCTATGCTGTTGAATGTCTGGGAATAAGACGGGGCCATACGGGCTACATGTCTTTGTAGACTCGCGCTGGCAATAGAATAATCTGCGGCGTCAGCAGTAGCAACGCCATATTTACCCTCGATATGCTGTCGGTAGACTTCGCGAATTGCCGAGCTGTGCTCCTGATAACGTGAGATGAAATCATCGCGAGCCTCTACATTCGCAAACCCAAGCCGAGCCGCAAGAGATAGCAAAGCGTCAGCATCTTCCGGCAGTGCGTAGGACTGCTGATGATGCATCAATTGCAAATGATGTTCAATGGTCCTCAGAAAGGCATACCCGTCATGGAGCACGCGATGCTCACGATGAGTAAGTAGAGCATGCTCATCCAACAAACGGAGGGCAACGAGCGTATTGCGGCTTCGAATTTCGGGATTATTCTTTCCATGCGCTAGTTGAAAATACTGCGCTATAAACTCCACATCGCGAATGGAGCCAACCCCAAGTTTGACCTGACCCCAATCGCGCCCGCGCCTCCGGAGCTGTAACTCGGTGCGCTCTTTCATCTTCTGTACAGATGTACGTACTGCTTCTGGCGATGCCAAATACAGATGTGACTCTACCTGCTCCAGCATGCTCTCCCCTACAGCCATATCTCCTGCAATTGCCCGCGCCTTAAGCAGAGCCTGTTTCTCCCAATCGCGAGCATTGTCACGGAGATATTGCACATATCCGGGCAGCGAAGTCACTAACGATCCGCTGCGTCCCCAAGGCCGCAGTCGCATATCTACACGGTATAGAAAACCTTCCTCGGTGACACGGCCGAGCACCTCTATCAGTCGGGTGCTCAACCTCTGAAAGCGCATTGCTGAATGCTCTGCAATGAAGACTAAATCAATGTCCGAACTGTAATTCAGTTCCTCGCCACCCAACTTACCCATGGCAATCACCGCAAAACCATCAGTAGAAACACCAATTTGCTCAGAGACCAATTGCAAACAGGTTCGTATCAAACAATCGGAAAGCAGCGAGAGTTGCTCTACAACTGTCGGCAAATCAAACAGCCCCAAAAGGTCGCATGTTCCAATGCGCAGCAACTCAGCGCGCTGGAACTTCCGGAGCGCATCGTATTGTCGCAGCGACAGATTCTCGTCCATATCACTTGGTAAGCTATGGAGAATAGACTGGACCTCCTCTAAAAATCGAGTTGCAGTTTTTGGTCGAGCAAGACGTTTGTGCTGCGCCCAACGTTCCAAGTAATCAGGGTTACGAAGTAGAATCTCGGCAAGAAATTGGCTTCCGGAAAAAAGGGTTGCTAATTTCTCGATCACGCGAGGGTTACTATGCAAATACTCCCACATCGCAACCGGATTTGACACTTTGTGCGTGAAGCGCTCAAAGTTTACCAAGGCCCTGTCCGCATCTGCCGCCGTACTTAGCGCCTGCAATACGGGCCGCAAAGCAGACGAAAATTTTGGCATCACTTTCGGAACAGTTGCTATACGTTGCAGACACCCTAACGCAGCACTCCTATTCGCAAAAGATATCTGGTCAAAGATATCCTTCACCTGAGCATCTCTCAAAAGTTTCTCTATTTCCCCTATAGCCATATTTCCTCTCAAGTTCGATTATACCGGTAAGCGTAGTCTTGGCTATTACCTGTTCTTGCAATAAAATAGATGCTGAGGGACGAGGTCTCGTTATGCACATTCTAATTGCCGACAACGATGCAGGCACTCGCAGAGAACTGAGAAGCATGTTACAACAGCTCGGCCACACCGTAACAACGGCTGTCGATGGCCGGGACATAGTAACTCAAGTACGTCAAAGTTCGTTCGATCTGGCAATTATGGCAACCGAATTACCATTCGGCGATTCCCGAAAAATTGCCCGCGATATTGCCCGAGAACAACTGCTGCCAATCGTGCTGGTATTAGATGACACGACGACTAGCCAGCTTGACGACTTTACTGAGATTCCGGTATATGGTTACATTTTCCCACCACTACGATTGTCGATGCTCCAGACAGCCATACGCGTAGCCAGTGAGAGATTTAATGAAAAACAGTCACTTGCCGCTCGCGTCAGCGAGCTAGAAGAAGCATTAGAGACTCGCAAACTCATTGACCGCGCAAAGGGAAAACTTATGCGTATGGGTATGAGCGAGCAAAAGGCGTTCATTACAATTCAGGCGCGCGCGCGACGCACACAGAAAACCATGAGAGCAGTAGCTCGTACGATTCTTGGTGATTGAATCAGTAATAATCAAATTGGTCAGTACTAACACTTACGAAGTCTCTACTTGACATTAGCCTCCGGTTGCAGTAGACTAGCATCCTGAGAGTAAAGACGACCATACGAAAATGTCCTTAACGCCACTCCTGCCTGTCATTGTATTGCTCCTCGTTGTAGTGGAGCTAAACGCATATGTGGCGGCACCGGTCAGGGCAAGAACACAGTAAGAGCCAGACCAAAGCGAGAGCAAACCAGGAGCCGCCCCACACACCGGAGCGGCTCTTTTGCTTCTGCGACTGAGTACATATGGCTGAGAATGGCAGGTAACAGCGGGGATGACTGCGGCATGTAGTGGGCTTGAATGACGGGAGAATTGAAAATGGCCAAAAAAACTGGATCACAGATAACCATGGAGGTATTAGTGGGTGAAGGCGTTAAACATGTCTTTGGTTATCCAGGTGGCGCGATTATGCCTATATATGATGCAATGCTTGATTATGATATTCATCACATTCTCACCCGCCATGAGCAAGGTGCATCGCACGCAGCCGATGGATACGCGCGCGCATCCGGTGAAGTGGGGGTCGCCATGGCCACATCGGGACCCGGAGCAACAAATCTGGTAACGGGTATCGCCACGGCAATGCTCGATTCGTCACCAATTGTTTGCATTACTGGGCAAGTTCCAGCACACTTAATCGGCACAGATGCATTCCAAGAGACTGACGTAACTGGAGTAACTCTCCCAATCACAAAACACAACTACCTTGTCACCGAGGTAGATGAAATAGCTCCTACGCTGCGAGAGGCTTTTTACGTAGCACGCTCCGGCAGACCGGGTCCTGTTCTCGTCGACATAGCCAAGACCGCACAGGTTGCTGAGACCGAGTTCGAATGGGATGATGACCCAGTCAAGCTACCTGGATACCGCCCCGACCTTCGCGCATCTCCAGAAACATTCCAACGAGCCGCTGATATAATCAATGGCTCTGCCCGTCCGCTAATCCTGGCTGGACAGGGCGTAATTGCCTCTGGCGCAACAGCAGAACTACTCAAATTCGTGGATCGCACCAACATTCCACTATCGACCACTCTGCTAGGCATTGGAGGATTCCCGGCTTCCCATCAGCTCAATCTAGGGATGATGGGTATGCACGGAGAATCCTGGGTTAACAGCGCCATTCAACAGGCAGATCTTCTACTCGCATTCGGCATGCGTTTCGACGACCGCGTTACTGGTAACTTAGCTACATACGCAAAAAATGCCCGCAAAATACACGTGGAAATTGATCCCTCTGAAATAGACAAGAATGTTAAGGCGGATGTAGCTATCGTCGGCGATTTGTGCGAGACTCTGGAAGAACTGCTGCCATTAACAGAAAATGGAAACCATAGCGAATGGTTGAAGGTAATCGATGATCTCAGAGGTGATTCTGCTGTGCGCGACATCAAAGACCTGCAGGATATGGGACACCTTTACGCCGCCCATGTAATTAATGACTTGTGGCATCTCACTGAGGGAAATGCTCTGGTGGTGACCGACGTCGGTCAGCACCAGATGTGGGAAGCCCAATATTATCGCCATGACAGGCCACGCTCTCTCAGAACATCTGGGGGTGTCGGTACGATGGG
>JAKUPR010000032.1 GCA_022450585.1 Anaerolineales bacterium
ATACATCAGGGATTCCCATTAGTGAGCTGGCGGTCGAACGTTCAATAGATTTTCGGCGTTGTTTTCTCGGAACGCATTTTTTTAATCCTCCTCGCTATCTTAGGTTAATGGAGATAATTCCTACGGCTGACACTGACCCTATGCTGGTAAAATTTTTTCGTGAGTTTGGCGCTCAAAGGCTGGGTAAAGGTGTGGTTCTGTGCAGGGATACACCTAATTTTATAGCGAATCGTATTGGCAGTGCTAGTAATGGCTACCGGATGAGTTATGCCATTGAGAATGGCTACACTGTTGAGGAAGTGGATACAATTGCGGGCCCGTTGATGGGGTACCCCAAAACGGCGGTATTCCGACTTCTGGATTTGGTTGGACTGGATGTAGCTGCATTGGTCACCGCCAATAATCAGTTGGCATTGCCGGGTGATGGTTCTGGTGGTTCGGCTAGTGGACAGGCCGGTGAGGTTATGGAGACCATGCTGGAACGTGGGTGGTTGGGTAACAAGCACAATGTAGGTTTTTATAGGCGTTTGGACACGACACAAGGCGGCAAGGAATTCTGGCCGTTGGATATCGACAAGATGGAACATGTGCCGCCTAGGAAAGTGCGTTTTGATTCAATCGATGCGGTTCGTGGTATTGGCGATCTTGGCAAACGGTTGCAAGCTTGGATAATCCAGGAGGATAGAGCTGCACAGTACGTATGGCATACTCTGGCGTTTCTCTTTGAGTATGCTTCGCAGTGTGTACTGGAAATCGCAGATGAATTGATTGCAGTTGATGAGGCTATGCGTTGGGGTTATATGATGGATGCAGGCCCTTTCGAATATTGGGACATGCTTGGGGTGTCCGAGACTGCGGAGCGAATGTCAGTGGATGGGTACACGGTTGCGCCCTGGGTAACTGAGATGCTGGCTGCTGGGCACAGTTCTTTCTACCGTGAGGTTAACGGAACAAAGGAACAATTCGATCCGCAGGGTGGCGAATATGTAACTGTAACCGATATGCGGACTGAGCTGCATACACCCAGCTTGCGTGATTCCGGGTGCGAACTCGAAGGAAATGCAGAAGCAAGCTTATTTGACATGGGAGATGGCGTGTTGCTGCTCGAGTTTCATGGGAAGGACAATACGCTCGGAATGGGTGTAGTCGAATTGGCGCAAGCATCGATTGAGCGCCTGGAAAGTAATTTTGATATGGTGGGCATGGGGATAGGTAATGAGGGGCGCATGTTCAGTGCTGGGGCCAACCTTGACCCAAAAACACTTATGGCCGGTGGTGGGACACCGGCTGCATCGGTTGATCGTGTGGTAAGAACTTTCCAGGATTTGCTTCAGGCAATCCGTTACTGCACGAAACCAATAGTGGCCGCTCCTTTTGATCGTACGCTCGGTAGTGGGACTGAAGTGGTGTTGGCAGCGACTCGCGTCGTGGCACACATTGAACTCTACATTGGTCTAGTAGAAGTTGGTGTTGGCCTTGTGCCTGCTGGGGGAGGTTGTAAAGAAATGCTGCGCAGGGTGATGAATCCTGTCATGGCCATACGCAATGCCGATCCTGTTCCGGTAATTGAGAAGATTTTCAAGACCATAGCTATGGCGAAAGTAAGTATGGGGGCGGTTGAAGCGCGTGAAATGGGATATTTGCAACCTGCTGATCGGATTGTGATGGATCGGCAGCGTTTGCTAAACGAGGCTAAAAACGAGGTCCTATATCTAGTGCAGAGTGGTTATGTGCCTCCGCGCCGGGAGAAAATTTACGCCGGTGGACGTGATATGCTTGCTGCCTTGAGATCTTCGTTATTTCAGCTTGGTGAAAGTAGGTTTATCAGTAGTCATGACCAGATGATTGGCGAGAAACTGAGTTGGATTCTGTCTGGTGGCGATATTTCTACGCCGGAATGGGTTGAGGAGCAATATATACTTGACCTTGAGCGTGCGGCATTCGTGGAGTTGATACAGACTGCTAAGACAATGGAGCGGGTACTTCATACATTAATGACTGGAAAGCCTCTGAGAAACTAGAGTTTGGGGTGGTTCAAGTTTTAGGAGCTCATGGCCGAGACTATATCCTTGGCGTTACCCGGGATTACGGAGATGATTATGCGAGAAGCAGTTATTGTAGCTGCGAGCCGAACTGCGGTAGGAAAATCTAAAAAAGGCGGGGCGCGTTATCAGCGTTCTGACGAGATGGCCGCTGCGGTTATTAGGGAATTACTGCGTCAAACGGAGGACATGCTGGTCCCCGAGGATATTGACGATGTCATTGTTGGGTGTGCGATGCCGGAGGGCAGTCAAGGTATGAACACGGCGCGCGTGATTGCGCTCCGGGCAGGGCTGCCAGTGGATGTGCCTGCTCAGACCGTGAATCGTTTTTGCTCTAGTGGTCTACAGACAATTGCTACTGCAGCAGAAAGGATAATTGCAGGAGGAGCGGAGACGATTATAGCTGGAGGGGTGGAGACGATGAGCCTAGTTCCCATGACGGGTTTTCGCATGAGCCCCAACCCGTTCATGTCTGCGGAGCAGCCGGAAATTTACATGAATATGGGTTTAACTGCAGAGAGAGTGGCAGAAAAATTTGGGGTATCACGACAATCGCAGGATGAATTTGCTTTTCGTAGTCATCAGCGTGCTGCAGCCGCAACTGCAGCTGGCAAATTCAAGGAGGAGATTGTTCCAGTGGTCTTCGAGGAAGTGAGTGTGGGGACCAACGGTAACCAGAAAAGGCGTGAGATAGCGTTTGAGGTGGACGAGCATCTTCGTGAGGATACTACTGTGGAAGGATTATCAAAGTTGCGTCCCGTATTCAAGGATGGTGGTACGGTTACCGCAGGTAATGCCTCTCCGCTTTCTGATGGTGCGGCCGGCGTGATTGTGATGGAACGTGAGACAGCTGAGAAAAAAGGTTGTACGCCGCTGATGCGTTTTCTTGGCTTCGGCGTTGCTGGTGTTGCACCGGAGATTATGGGTATCGGCCCAGTAAAAGCGGTGCCGAAAGCACTTGATCGTTCCGGAGTATTGCTTGGTGATATCGACTTGATTGAGCTGAACGAGGCATTTGCAGCGCAGGCGCTGGCTGTAATCGGAGAACTTGAACTTTCGGAGGAAAAGGTGAATGTGAATGGTGGTGCGATTGCTCTGGGTCATCCGTTGGGATGTACCGGAGCGAAACTGACAGTCCAGCTTATGCATGAATTGCGTCGTCGTGAGTTACGTTATGGCATGGTGACAATGTGTATTGGGGGTGGCCAAGGTGCTGCTGGAATTTTCGAGCGTTTGCACTGAAAATGAGGATATAAATTCTTAGACTATAAGTTGGTGCGATAGTCGAGACAAATTTTTCCGTGCTGTCCAAATTTCTGCATTTTTTCCTCTAGCCTTGCCTAAGGAGTGCGTATAGGCAACTTCAGAGGCATAGAGATAGCTTTGTTTAGGACTAAAATGAACTATCTCTGCCTTGTTCCCGCGATAAACTGATACGGTATTGAGTCATCAGAATAGCGGTGCAAATAGTATTTGTTATGTAATGTAGAGCCCGCGTCGCGTGTGCTATGAGTGTGAAAGATGGTCTTGTGCATCAGGACTTGTTGGATGGATATGGTTCTGTTAGCAATGGTTGATGAACGGGTAGGAACAGAAAATGACTGGAACGGGGAAGATCTTAGAAGTGTTGTTGCTAATCTAGAGCTCCAATGACGTGCTGGTTGAAGTCAATTAATGATCCGGTCATCATTTTGGCATCACTTCCCAGCAAATAGGCAGTTAGTTTGGCAATATCATCTGTGCGCAGGAGTCTCCTAAATGGTTCCTTAGCCTCGGCCAACTCCAGCCAGTTGTCAGGCTCCCCTTCGGCGATTCGCACAGCATGCTCGCCCGCTGTATCTGCCCAGCCCATGTTTATTCCATTTACCCTGATACGATCAAAACGAAGAGCGTGAGCGACATTCTTGGTCAGGATGGCCAGGGCTCCTTTGGATGCAGAATAGGCCATAATGGGACGAGCGCCGCAATGGACAGCGGTACTGAGGATATTTACAATGCTACCCTCAATCTTTTCGCGCTTCATGATTCTGACTGTCTCCTGGGTCAGGATGAAGGGAGCACGAGCGTTGACTGCAAAAATATGGTCCCAGAGTTCTACTGTGGTATCCTCGAGCGTCCCCCTAGTGGTGATGCCAGCGGCGTTGACAAGCCCGTTGACACGGCCAAATCTTGTGTCACAGGCTTGCACTACTTTTCTGCAGTCTTTCTCCTTGGATAAATCGGCACGGACGTATATAGTTGGACATCCAGACTGATTAAGAGCAGAGGCAACACTGTCTCCTCCATCCTGGTTTCGCCCGCAGATTACAAGTCCATCCGCACCCAATTCGGCTAGATGATGGGCAATCCCCTCGCCTAGACCCTGGGTGCCTCCCGTAACAATTACAACGCTTCCGCTAAGTTTACCGTGGTTGTCTGTGTCTGGCGATGAGATCATGGTTTACTCTACTAGGTTAGTGTACAAAAATAATTTGGATAATCTACATGCATAAGTCTATGTAATTATGCATGTGCAAACTATACACCTGCTAGCCAAGTACGTACAAATATCGTCCTTTGTATGGTTCATGTCGTAGTGCTTTGTATGTAGGCTAGAGATGAGTAAGGCTGGAAAATCAATTTCATTGCCACAAACGAGGTTTCGGTCGTATGAACACATTAGTAGCAATATTTATTTTTTCAAGTATAAGGTGTTTCCGAATAAAAGGATTATTTGGGCATAGAACATGCAGCTTAGCGAGAGGGCTAGATAAGTAGTGGTGTGTGGCGGTATCAATCTTGGAAATTATATATGAGTTTAATGATTGAATTTGACATTGGATACCTATTAGAAAGCAACGGACAGAGTAGCAACTATAATCAAGACTGCTTTCAGCATGCGTCTGCTCCGGGGCGGATTGGGCGGGGACGCGAGGGTGACCGACTGCTAATGCAAATCCATTTTCAGTCAGGCTCGCGGGAATCCCAGGATAACTCAAAACTTCTGACGCTTGCACAACAGCAGTATTACATTAGTCCTGGCTCTGTTACGGCGGCTGCGCGCAAGGCAATGAATTCTGTAAACGCATACTTACTGGATGTGAATCGAAGGGGAGCTGCTCCGCCGCTTCAGGCTGGGATGACCTGCGCAGTGATTCGCGGCACTGACCTTTATATTACCCAGGCTGGACCTGGCAATGCGTTGGTGTTGCGCCAGCATAACGTAGAGCAATTCCCGGAACGTGAATATGGGTTACGCCCAATGGGGATGGCAGATAAGATTGAGGTGCACTATTTTCACACTCTGCTAGATGAGGGTGATCTTCTTTGGATGGCAGGGTTTGGGATAGGTGAGGCGAACTTGATGGCCCTGCGTGCTTCGAAAAATAGAGATTGGCAGTCTTCAGTAGCTTCGCTCAGGGAATTGACTAATGGAAACATTCCGGCAATGCTGTGTCGCTTCTGCGCGCCGGGAGAACAGGGACAAATTGTTGCAGCTCTAGATGCTGGCAATCAGGTAGCATCTGTTGTACAAACCGTGAATGGTGGAGAATCCATCTCTAGGGTGGAGTCCTTGTCCAATTTGGCAGTGTCTTCAGGGGAAAATTATCCTGCTGGTTTGTCGACAGATCAGGAACCCAAGCGGGAAGAATTAGTTTCAGCGCAGGGTAGAGTATCGGACGATAACAATAGTTTTGAGGATACTCCAATTATTGATGACGTAGGGGTCTCAACTTCTTCTGCGGTTTCTGAAATCGCAGGTATATCAGCGGATGTACTCAAACCTATGGCGGTGCCATCTGGTGCGGGAGTTGGTCACAGTGGGCTACCTGCCCGTGGTCAGCGTAGCAAAAACATTGGCAAGTCACAATCGAGTCTGATGAATGGCATTTTTGAGCCCACGGCGGTGCTGGCAAGAAAATGGTATTTGCATCTACCTTTAGCTGCATTTCAGCAGCACGTTGAAAATAGTGCGGCCTCCTTAACTCAATCTCTAGGGTCAGCAACTCAAAAAATTGCGGCACGTGTGCTGCCAGGATCCGAGTCTGAGGTTCGTTTGCCTGCCTCGGCCCCACTGTGGTTTGCGGGAAGTGTGCCGGTATTAGTGGTGGTGCTTACAATATTGGCATATATACAATTTGGTCGTGTTCGTGAGTTTAATTATTATCTTGATGAAGCGCGGGCTGCGGCAAGTATTGCTCGTCTATCCCCGGACTCTGCCACTGGCATTCCCTATTGGCGCCAAGTTATTGAGTGGGTTGGTCAGGCTCAAGATATTCGGCATAATCATCCAGAAGTGTTTGCATTACAGCAGGCAGCGCAGACTGTTATTGATGGGGCTGATCGTGTTGAACGAGTACGGGTAGAGGCAATCACGGCCGATGGGTTTAGGCCCGATGCGAATTTAGTGGAGATTCTCGCGCGAGGATCGAGTTTGTACACTCTTGATGATACGAACCAAGCTGTGTATCGCGCTGTGTTGACCACTAGCGGAGAATATCAAATGGATCCAGTTTTCGACTGCAGTCGAGGACCTGTTGGGATGCAATCTATCGACTCGTTGGTTGACATCACTTGGCTTAACATGCCAAATGTAGTGGGACAGGATACACTACTTGCTCTTGACCCAGCTGGGCGTTTGCTGTATTGCACGACCGATGGTGCTATGGCAGCCACTGTTCTTACCCCTCCATATGATGGCTGGACTGGCCCAGTGGCGATTGAGGCGTTTCAGAACCGGATATATGTTCTTGAACCGGAGGCTAACGAGATATGGGTGTATGAGCGCGAAGATAAATTTTATTCAAACTATCCGGAACGTTATTTCTCGGAATCCGCGATAGATTTGAGCAAGGCAACAGATATATCTATAGTTCAGGGCACAGTTTTTATTTTGCACAGTGACGGTCATATGACACAGTGTGTCCGCCGAGACCAGGACTCTCCGCCAGAGTGCAGCATCGAAACACGATTCTCAGATGGCAGGCCGGGTCGAGCAGATAGTGCCCTCTTTGAGGGCTTGGAATCCCCTAGTGCTATGGTGGCTTATGCTCCGCCACACTCATCCCTGTACCTAGCAGATTTAGTGTCGTCGGGAGCATATCAATTCAGTTTACGCTTAGCTTACCAGCGCGAGTTCCGTGCTGTATATGAGAATAGCGAGATTACTGCTACTTCATTTGCGGTGGGAACTGGGAGGGACATGTTTTTTGCTGCCGGCAATAATGTTTATGTTGGTAAGCGTCCATAAGATAGGTTTATGAACCGTTGGCCAGGTAAATACGTCATTGGCCTGACAGGCAATATATGCGCGGGCAAGACCGTGGTATGTGCTGTTCTTGAGGATCTCGGGGCGTTTCACGTAGATGCTGATTTGGTTGCACATCAGATGCTCATATATGGTAAGCCCGAGTTTGCTAGAGTAGTGATGGAGTTCGGAGATGAAATATTAGGTGAGGATGGGCAGATAGATAGGGGGCTCTTGGGCCAGATAGTGTTTTCCGATTTGGCGGCTTTGGCAACTCTGGAAGGCATACTGCATCCTGCTGTCGGTCGCGAAATTGGGCGCATAATATCCAACTCAAATTGCAATATAGTAGTGCTGGAAGCTATCAAGCTACTAGAGAGTGGCTTAGATGCAGATTGCCACGAAATATGGGTTGTGACGGCGAATCCAGATAAGCGCCGTCGAAGGCTGGTTGCGCGGGACGGGCTAAGTGATGAAGATGCTTTGCGTCGTCTTGAAATACAATTGCCGCAGAAGGAAAAAATAAAGCGGGCGGATGTGGTTATTGACAACAATGGCAACCTGAGTCAGGTTCGCGTGCAAGTACGGCGTGCATGGGGTAAAATAGGGCGACCGCTAAGAACGGAGGTGTGATTGCGATGTCGAATGTTATTGATTGGGCTAAAGCACATCCTAGGCTGAGTGCGTGGATGTTACTGGCCGTTGGCATGGTTGCCATCATTACTTACGAGGCGCGTGATGTAGGTCTATTGTGGGGCCAGTGGGCTGCGCTTATCATCGCCACTATAGCGGTGGCGGCATTATGTGTGTGGATTATAAGTTGGGAAGACGAAGAAGAAACAGAAGCAGTAGAATCAGAATAACATTCAGGCCTCCGGGTACTCCTGCCCGAGGCGCATTCGTTTGAAACTGTCGTAACGTAGTGGGTGAATGATACCGCTTTCCGCTGCAGTGCGAACTGCACAGTTGGGTTCGTGTGTGTGTGAGCAATCACTAAAAGCACACTCTGACACCAGTGGTGCAATTTCCACGAAGTAGGCATCTAACTCTTCAGGCTCAAGGTCGAAGAAATCTAACGCGCGCAAACCGGGTGTATCCGCCACCCAACCTCCGCCATCAAGGCGCAGTAGTTGCGGAAAGACTGTAGTATGCCGACCCTTACTGGTGCTATGACTGACGGACTGCACCTGTAGTCTCAGCCCTGGTTGGATCTTGTTCAGCAGCGTTGATTTGCCTACCCCTGATGGCCCAACGAGCACGGAGAGTTTTCCTTGGAGAGTCGTGCGCAAATTCGTTATACCAGTTCCATAAAGGGCTGAGGTGTATACAACATGATAACCTATGTGTTCGTAAATAGAGAAGAGTCCCGGTGTCTCTTGAGGGCCGACACGGTCGATTTTATTCACGCAAATCAATGCCGGGATTTGATTGGCTGAAGCTGTAACCAAACAGCGATCCAACATACGCATATTGGGATCTGGCTCGGTACATGAAAATACGAACACGGCTTGGTCTGGGTTTGCCACCAGCACCTGTTCAACGGAGCGGTCACGAAACTTTGGTTTTTGCCGCGAATGTCCACTGGGGGCTCGCCGCGAGAGCACACGACTTCGCTCGGCTATGGCTTCGATTATCCCTGTTCCGTCTGCCTGTGTAAGAAATGTGACTCGGTCTCCTAGTGCAGCTAAGTCAGTATCTCTACGGATTTCCTGCAGCTGGCCACGAATAGTGCACACCACTGAATCTTCTTCGCTCTGCACTGTAAAAAATCCGCTCTGGGCTCTAGTTATGATACCCGTACGTCGCTCGTTCATTTATGGTTGTGAGGTAGCTGTGATTTTTAGAGATGGAGTAAGAGTTACGGTAGGGGTCGGTGTCAGGAATTCAAGGCCTCCATGGGGAATAATAATCTCTTGGCCCGGGGACAGCAAGTTTGGATCGTCTAGGTTGTTTGCAATCATTATGTCCGCAAGTGGGACATTGTAATAATCCGACAGATGCCCTAAGGATTCGCCGGATTGGATCACATGTAGAGCTGGCGTGGGAACTACTGTTGGGCTTGGAGTAGCTGTTAGGCCAACTTCCACTTCCCATGGATATAATTCCTGAATTTCATCGTGGAAATATACTTCGACTAATCTCCTGAAAATGGGTGCAGCCCACTCTGATCCCTCACCTTTGTTCTCAAGTACTACAACCGCTGCAATGTCCGGGCGATCGGGCATTGCAGCGTCCGTGAAACCAGCGAACCATGCATGTGGCTTACGAGGTATATCTTCCGCGGTGCCGGTTTTTCCAGATATCGGTATATCAAGGTCGCGGAAGCGGTAGTTTGCAGTGCCAGAGCGCTCATTTACTACCTGCCATAGACCATTGCGTACAGAGGCTAACGTGTTCTGCGAAATTGGGAGTGTGGCCACTACTTCGGGTTGAAAAATGAAAACCGGATCTTGACCCGGGGCGGATATGGATTGAACCAAATGTGGCCTATAAATTGTGCCACCGTTTCCAATAGCTGCGTACAGCTGTGCCATTTGGATTGGCGTAACCGAGATTTCTCCCTGGCCAATTGCCATGTGTACTGTGTTCGCTGGGTTCCATAGCATGCCGGCCTCAGCGGCCCACTCGGCGTTTGGAAGTATGCCACCAACTTCCTCATTGATGTCTTGCTGCAGACCTACAATTCCAGTTGGTTTTCCCAAACCAAAGCCAGCCGCCATGTCAGGTAAAAAATAATCTGCCCAGTTGTGCAATGACAGGCCAATTTGATAAAACCAAGGATTGCACGAGCGACGTAGAGCTCCAATAATGTTTAGGTCGCCGGATGGCGGGAATCCTTTGTCCTTGGTCCAGTCGTATTTTGTATAGGCAGTTCCAAGGCCGGTCCATGTGTGACCACAATAGTACATTTGTTGCGTGTTAAAAAGACCTGATTCTAGGGCGCTTGCCATACTTATGACTTTGAAGGTTGATCCAGGTGCGTATTGTCCCTGAGTGGCTCGGTTAAGTAGAGGCCGGAATGGGTCCGCAAACACTGTTTTAAGCTGAAGGGCATTGTAATTGGCTGGATCGAACAGATTTGGGTCGAAAGATGGTGCTGAGGCGATGGCAAGTATTTCCCCAGTGTCTCGATTTAATACTACGGCGGCTCCGACAAGGTCTTGGAGCGCAGCTTGAACCTCGTGTTGAAAACCACGATCTAGAGTGGTGAATATCGCTTGGGCGGGTGCTGACTGTGATTCTGCCAGAGTGGCAACCCATTGGCCATTGGGACTGGCTACTCGTAGAGCGCCACCGCGCTTGCCTGACAGGTATTCTTCTCCCCATGCTTCTAAGCCTTGAACTCCAACAATTTCGTCGCCACGGTAACCCATTGCATGGTATTGTTCTGCTAGTTCCTCGGGTATTAATGCTGTGTGACCTATTGCGTGCGGTGCGCCAAGTTTGCCGCCGACGTAATAACGTGTTTGATAAGGCTTCATTATCAGGCCTGAGTATTCATTGAGGTACTCAAAATTTTCGCGGATTTCAGTCGATGATGCTTCCCCGATTGGAATGTACCAGTCTGGCATAGCTGCAGAGTATAGGCTGCGGATGGACTCCGGATGCCGGCCTATGATTCGGGAGAGCTCGGCAAGCAATTCATTCTCCTTCTCGGGATTTATTTGTCCGGGAATTAGGCCGAGAGAGACCGCGTCAGCGTGAGCCGCGAAAGCCAACCCATGGCGATCGTAGATATTTGCCCGCGCTGGAATGGTGTAGTCCATATACAATGTGTTGCCACCAGCTAGTTCCGGAATAATTAATCCGTGGTCCCAGTTGATACCCCAGCGGCCTTTCTCAAAACTCAGAGGCATGGTGATTTCTCTCTCAATTTTCCCAACGAGTGTCGTGTGCAGCGTAACTTGAAAGAATATCTGTGCCTCGCGGTCTTGCTGTCTAGAGGACAGAAGAGACGTTTCGACCCGTGCGATTCCACCATCTCTGTCCAGTGACACATAGATTTCCATGAATTGTTCTAGCGAAACGGCGTCTTGCGACAGTGGGCTCAACAATTTGTACATGTCTTCAAAGTTCTTATCTTCCCATGACTGTAGATATGCAGCTGCACTATCATCTACATCAGGCGGAGGTTGTGTTGCCATGGCAGGAGGTGGCAAAGTTGGCTCGGGTGATGATACTGGCAGCACGGGGGTGTTTGGCGCCCCTGCACAGGCTGCGAGAGTTAGTGCGAGTACTAATTGTGTAGGTTTCACTGCTGTTCAGCGTGCAAGGATGTCCTGGTAAACTGGACAATCGTAACCGGTATGTACTTGGCAGGCTTGGGGTACGTCTGTGGATGGAGGCATTCCTAAATCTGAGAGCGCTAGTGAGACATGGCACAGGGGAAGCCCGATTACATTGGCTAGGCATCCGCCTAATGTGGTGGCGGGACGGAACTGGGGATTTTGAATGCCATATGATCCCGATTTATCAAGTGGATCGCCGCTCGCAATATAATCTCTGCGACCTTGATGCGAGAACTGACGCACTCGCACGTAAGTACTACAGCTCTCCTCAGTCATCTCTCCTGATTTAGTCCGGGCTAGAGCGATTGCTGTGACAACCTTGTGCGTCTTACCCTGTAATCTGCTCAGCATTTGTTCTGCATGAACAGCGCTAGAGGGTTTTCCCAAGATTGCGTCATTGTGCACGACGATTGTGTCGGCAGCTAGGACTATAGAATCGTCATTTTGTCGTTTCATCACTGCCGTCGCTTTTTCGCGTGCAAGGCGTTGGGCGTACGACTTGGGACTTTCGCCAGTTTGCTTGCTTTCATCAATTTGCGGGTCTTTTTGTAAGAAAGACAATCCCGTTAGCCTGAGCAATTCTATGCGTCGTGGCGATTGCGAGGCTAGCACAAGTCTTCGTGAGAGATATCTTGGCAACATCACGGAGATTGTAGCACAAGGGAGATTTAGGAAAGTACGGTTTCATAGTCGACCAGCGATGGTAGAATCGGGGAGTGCATATCGATTTTTTCACTCTCTTTCCGGAAATGGCATCTTCGTATCTCGGGAGCAGTATCATTGGTCGTGCACAGGAGTCGCGTGCTCTGCTAGTTGTTCTCCATAATATACGGGATTACGCAAAGGGCCGTCATCGTGTTACCGATGACACTCCGTATGGCGGTGGTGGTGGCATGGTCATGAAACCCGACCCGATATTTGAAGCGGTTGAATCGGTGCTCGGGTCTAAGAGGGAGGGAACCCCAGTTATACTAATGACGCCTCAGGGAAGGCTATTTTCTCAAGCCGTCGCTCGAGAACTCTCTGGGTATAAGCGTATAGCTTTGATTGCAGGACGATATGAGGGTGTGGATGAGCGGGTACGGCAGCACTTGGCCACGGATGAGATTTCCATAGGCGATTATGTACTTACTGGCGGAGAATTACCAGCGCTTACTGTAATCGATGCTGTAACACGGTTGCTCCCGGGAGTTCTGGGTGACGATGCAGCGACTGAAAAAGATTCTCATGGCGATAGTGGTTTGCTCGAGCACCCACACTATACTCGGCCAATGAATTACCGAGGCTGGAGGGTTCCGGATACGCTGGTTTCTGGGGATCACAACCGCGTGGAACTTTGGCGCCGCCAGCATGCATTGCGGCGAACTTGGAAACGTAGGCCGGATTTATTTGACGGGGTTCACCTATCAGACTTGGAGAAGGAGTGGCTCGCAAAGGTAGTGAAAGAGTATGAGGCTGATGAAACAAAGGGGTCTGAGTAATGGAAGTAATCACACTAGACCTGTGTTTTAATGACGTTGAAGAAGCAATCGCTGCATATGTCGTTGTTGGACAGGATGGCCCGGTTTTGATTGAAACAGGTCCAGGTTCCACTGTGCCGCAAATGCTTTCTGCCCTAAATAATCATGGAATTTCCACTAACGACATTCACCATGTTTTTGTTACTCATATCCATCTTGATCATGCGGGTGCCGCGGGGTGGTGGGCGAGTCAGGGCGCACGAATTTACGTTCATCATAGGGGTGCACCTCATTTGATTGACCCCTCGCGATTGCTGGGTAGTGCTAAGCGTGTTTATGGAAATAAGTTAGATTCTTTGTGGGGAACTATGCTTCCTGTACCGGCTAGGCAGATTTACGAGCTGAGGGGTGACCAGGTAGTGAGCGTGAATGGATTCGATATTGTTGCTATAGATACTCCGGGTCATGCTTCTCACCATCATGTACTGCGCATAGGCGATGTTGCGTTTTGCGGAGATGCTGGTGGAGCACGCCTCCCTGGTGCTGGTTTTATCACTGTACCGACACCGCCTCCGGAATTTAATTTAGACGCTTGGCAAGTTAGTATAGGGATGTTATTGCGAGAGCGATTATCGAAAATTTACCTAACACACTTTGGGCTAGTGGATGATGTTCAAGAGCATCTGGAAGGGCTTGCTTCTCGGTTGAATCAGACATCAGATTTCGTGCGAGAAAGGATGCGAAATGGAGTGGGGAGGGATACAATCATTAGTGAGTTTGTGCTATGGAATCGTGAAATGGCGCGAGAAGTGGGCGTTACAGAAAAACAGTTGGGACAGAGTGAAACTGCGAATCCGGGTCAAATATCCGTAGATGGAGTTATACGTTATTGGAAAAAGAGGTTGGGTGAGGATTGAGTGACAACACAGTTAAATTAAGGGATGAGGCTTGGGATATTGTATGCGAGTACGTGCAGAGTGAGAGCCTGCGGAGGCATATGTTAGCAGTGGAAGCCAGTATGCGTTTCTACGCGCGGCTTTACTCGGAGGATGAGGAAAAATGGGCGATACCCGGGCTGTTGCATGATTTTGATTGGGAGATTCACCCGTCACTTGAGGATCACCCGAAGCTAGGCGCCGATATCCTGCGCGAGCGAGGGATACCTGAAGATGTCATACGATGCATACTCAGCCACGCTCCATATGTTGGTGTTCCACGGGAAGCATTGCGGGACCGTGTACTTTACGCCTGTGATGAATTGACTGGACTTATCACTGCAGTGACTTTAGTGCGCCCAAGTAAATCAATCTACGATCTTAAGGTCAAATCAGTGCGCAAGAAGTGGAAGGAAAAGCGATTTGCAGTTGGCGTGATTAGGTCTGATATTGAATTGGGTGCTGAGGAACTAGGAATAGATTTGTGGGTGCATGTGCAAAATGTGATCGATGCCATGAGATTAGTGGCATCCGAACTGGGACTTGCTGGTACTGATTGACTCCGGTCAATCTTTGATTCCCCCTGCTATAATCGAGAAGATATGTCGGAAAACATACCTACAGTAGGAGACGATAACACTCGGCGTTGCCCCGTATGTGAAACTCGGGTGGGACCAGCTGCTACAAAGTGTATTGTATGTGGCTCCGATTTGGATGAACTTGATGGGAAGGCGGGAGTTCCGGAGAATCGTCGAAAAGGAGTATTTACTGATGGGGCGAATGTCAGTGTGCCGCTGCCGCTTACTGTTGGCGTGGTAATGCTTATGCTGTTAGGTGGTCTTGCACTGCTGCTAGTTTCCGCTGGGCGCAACCCGTTCGCATCTCCTACTGCCACTGTTTTGCCAACGCCAACATTGGTGCCCACGTTTACTCCGGCTCCTACATCGACGGCTACGCAGGTTCCCTCTAGCACGCCTCTTCCGCCGGTTACGCACACTGTGGAGGAGGGTGACACTTGCATTCTAATTGCCGTAACGTACGATATCTCCGTGCAGAGTATTCTTCAATTGAACGGTTTTACACAGGCATGCCCATTACGGGTGGGACAGGAGGTGTTTGTGCCGGTGCCAACTCCAACTCAGGCCGCAACTGCTACCGCTACCATGGTGCCGCTGGCGCTTACTCAGGCGGCTCGGCCCATGCACGTGGTGACCGCTGGAGAAAGTCTTTCCAGTATAGCCGCTGATTATGGAGTTAGCTTTAGCGTGATGGCCGATGTCAATGGGAAACTTCCTCCTGATTATGCCATTACTATCGGGGAGACACTGAGTATTCCGGTGGACATGCCTATACCGACGGCTGGTCCTACGCCTACGGAGACATCGCTTCCGCCGTATGCGGCTCCGCAATTGCTAAACCCTTCGGATGGAGCGGCCATCTCCTCCATTGAACAGACCGTCAGCTTACAGTGGACTTCGGTTGCAACTTTGCGCGAGAATGAGGTTTATCTTGTCTCAGTGGAGGATGTAACAGAGGGTGGTTCCAATCGTATTAGTGATACTACGTTGACAACACGCTACATAATTGATGTGAATATGAAGCCACGTGAGGCAGTGCCACACGTCTTTAAATGGACAGTAGTGACAGCGCGGCAGACTGGAATTACAGATGATGGGCGACCAATGTATCAGCCGGCTGGGTCCACATCAGTTGAACGTACTTTCACATGGACAGGCATAGGGTTAGCCCCGGTTGCAACCTCAACACCAACGCAGTAGGCGGATGAATAGCCTCTGAAGGACGTGCATGGCAGCGTGTAGGGGGCGACATGAGGGATTCATTTACTCCGCAGGCAGGAAACACAAGTTGTGCTGATTAGATTCAGTAGAGCACAACTTGCAATGGTTATTCTTGAGCTTGCCTATACGGCGCGTGCTGGCATCCGGCAATTTGGCAACAAGACAAGAATACAGTAGGTTGATGTGTCCGGATGTATCTGGTTATGCTATTCGGCATTGGTTTCGTGATTGCGACAAACGTCAATAGTCCTTAACATCGCATAATTGCCGTCCCGTCAGTCTAATTGGCGTTTTAGAGAAGCGGCGTCCGTAACGGGCAGGTGACACTTGAAATCTCTGCAGACATAGGCCGTGGATTTTCCATCCTGACTGGAACGACCAGAAAGGAGGGGGATTAGAGTACCGTCTTTCTGAGAGTCCGAGTAGGCCACTACTTGATGGGGTCGATAGGGTTGCCGGATGGTTTTCAGCAACTCATGCGTATTGTTGGCGGCTCGGCCGCCTATCACGGCAATCTGGTTTGTGGGACTGACTGAAAAGGAAAGGGCTTGCAACCACTTACCGAAACCGGTTGGGTATCGGACAGCTAAATTCTGCGTATTTATAAGGGCGCTCTCCGCGGCGTTGGTAAATTTGCGTTCTCCGCTATAGGCACCAAGTTTAAGTAGAACGCACGCGGCCATAGCGTTACCGGAAGGTGTGGCATTGTCCTGCAAGGTCTTAGGGCGTACGACCAGTCTTTCGTGGTCAGTGCTAGTGTCAAAAAATCCTTTACCATTCTTATCCGTGAAGTACATGAGCATTTTCTCCGCCAATTCATGAGCTGCAAAGTACCACTGTGGTTCAAATGTGGTTTCATACACCTGCAATAGACCTTCTGCCATGCACGCATAATCTGAGAGGTATCCGTTCAATTTTGATGCGCTTCCGGCACGCCAGGTACGGAGCAGTCGACCATCACTCGTGCGCATTGTTTCAAGCATGAACTCAGCATTGTCGACAGCTGTTTTGCGATAATCAGAGCGATCAAGAACACGAGCAGCTTCTGCAAACGTTGCCATCATCAGACCGTTCCATGCAGTGATTATTTTGTCATCTAGTCCGGGTCTTACGCGTTCCTCGCGCTTAGCTAAAAATGCGGTGCGGGCCTCAGCGAGCACCTTGGTTACATCGGCTTTGGGTAATCCAAAACGGGTGGATAAATCTTCTTCAGAAAGATTAATACTTAGTACGTTGGCGCCTTCAAAATTTCCATTTTCTCTGACACCGAATGCAGCCATAATTAATTCTGTGTGTTTCTGTGCTGTTGCTCGGAACTCGTCCGCAGTCCATACGAAATATAGTCCCTCTTGGCCCTCAGAATCTGCGTCCTGAGTGCTGAAGAAGCCTCCCTGATCATGGGTCATTTCTCGTATCACATAATCCAGGGTTTCTATTGTGATATTTCGGTAGAATTGTTTTCCGGTGATTTGATATGCGTGTAGGTATACTTGTGCTAGCTGGCTGTTGTCGTAGAGCATTTTTTCAAAGTGTGGCACTAACCAGTGAGCGTCTACTGAGTAACGATGGAATCCGCCAGCGAGTTGATCGTATATGCCTCCACGAGCCATTGATTGCAATGTTTTTTCAACCATCTCCAGTGCCTTATAGTCTTTGCAGCGGTAGTACTGTTGCAACAGGAACTCAAGTACATTTGGCTGCGGGAATTTTGGTGCTGTACCCCAACCTCCGTGACGATGATCGAATACCTGCCATAGTCCGCTAGAAGCCTCATCCAGCTTGTCTCCAGTGATAGGGATAGCCGATTCATTGGCAACCGTGCTCAATTTGGCGGCAATTCTACTAATCAGCGCATCACCACCAGACAACAACTCTGGTCGTCGTTCGTTCCATGTTTTTGCGATTGAGAGAAGTACCTCTCCGAATCCGGGATGCTGACCCCGACGTCCTGGCGGGAAGTAGGTGCCTCCGAAAAATGGTATACCCTGAGGGGTTAGCCAGACACTCATGGGCCATCCACCGTGCCCTGTCATGGCTATTACCGCCTCCATGTAGATAGTGTCTAGGTCAGGCCGTTCTTCTCGGTCAACTTTTATGCTGATGAAATGCGCGTTTAATATTTCCGCTAATTTAGGATTCTCAAAGCTTTCACGCTCCATCACATGACACCAATGGCAGGCAGCATAACCAATACTTAGAAAGATAGGCTTGTCTTCATCATCGGCTCTCCTGAGGGCTTCGTTGCCCCAAGGATACCAAGCGACTGGGTTGTCTTTGTGCTGTAGCAAATAGGGGCTGCTTTCGCCTGCTAGATGATTAGCCAATGTCCTAAGTGAAGATTGTATGAATATCAGTTATAGTGTTTTTGAAGACTGCGAACACTCAGGCTTTTCGCACGGAGGGCGCGGATACCCGTAACGGCTGCCTGTGCTGCGGAGAGAGTTGTCAATAGGGGCACATCGTGCAACGCAGCCGCGGCACGCATGGTCTGGCTGTCATCATACGCCGTCATGCCGAGTGGGGTGTTGATAATTAGATCAAGTTCCCGGCATTCCACCATTTTGGCAATGTGGTGACCCCCCTCATCAACTTTGCGTGCAACTTGAACTGGCAATCCATTGCGTTGGATCCAGGCTGCAGTACCCTTCGTTGCAACGAGTTTGAAATCCATGCGGTGTAAATCGCGGGCTATGTTGAGTATGGTGGCTTTGTCAAAATCATTCACGGTTAGTAGTACTGTTCCGCTTGTAGGCAATGGGGTACCGGCGGCGATTTGTGCTTTGGCAAAGGCGTGTCCGAAATGTGCGGCGTGACCCATCACCTCACCAGTGGAGCGCATTTCTGGTCCCAACAATGTATCTACTCCAGGAAACTTCTTAAATGGCATAACAGCTTCCTTGACGAAAAATCCATCCACCGACGGCATAGATGTGAATTCTAAGTCGGTCAGTGATTTTCCAGCTTGAATCTGGGCTGCCAGTTGAGCTATGGGTTTACCTGTTGCCTTGCTCACAAAGGGCACAGTTCGGCTTGCTCGAGGGTTCACTTCGATTACATAAACTATGTCATCCTTTATGGCAAACTGGATGTTTATCAGCCCACGTACTTGGAGTGCCTTACTAAGGCGCTCCGTATAATCGCTAATGATACTTAGGTGATAATTGCTAACCTTGTAGGGTGGTAGCACGCAGGCGCTGTCTCCGGAATGAATACCTGCTTGCTCGATGTGCTGCATTATACCGGCTATGACTACCTGCTCACCATCGGATAGAGCATCAACATCTATTTCGATAGCGTCCTCAATGAATTGGTCAATTAAAACAGACCCTTCCTGAGTGGCATCGGCTGCCTGTGCCCAAAATCGCTCGAGAGATTGATCGTCATAGGATATTTGCATCGCACGTCCACCTAATACATACGAAGGCCGGACTAGGAGCGGATAGCCTATACGCTTGCCAATTGCAAGACTTTCGTTGATTGAAGATGCGGTACCCCACTCCGGGTGCTCGATTTCGAGATCTCGCAGTAGTTTCCCAAATCTTATACGGTCTTCAGCTATATCAATGGAATCAGGCGGTGTACCCCAGATTGGAACACCTTCAGCTGCCAGCCCTGAGGTTAGATTAATTGGTGTCTGCCCTCCAAATTGTACGATGACGCCCTCGGGTTGTTCCAATTCAATGATGTTGAGTACGTCCTCTAGTGTGAGTGGCTCAAAATATAGGCGATCTGCGGTGTCATAATCAGTACTTACAGTCTCTGGGTTGCAGTTGATCATTATGGTCTCGTAACCTAGGTCACGTAGTGCCCAGCAAGCTTGCACGCAGCAATAATCAAACTCGATGCCTTGTCCAATGCGGTTTGGGCCTCCGCCAAGAATGATAACCTTCCTCTGATCAGTCGGTGCGGCTTCCCCATGCGTCTCGTAGGTTGAATACAGGTAAGGTGTGTGAGCCCTAAATTCAGCAGCGCATGTATCGACGCGATAAAATACCGGCGTGATACCTAGTTTTTTTCGATGAGATCGTACTGCGGTTTCAGGGACTCCTATGGCATCTCCGATTACTTTGTCTGCTATCCCATTTCTTTTGGCGTCCCGTAACTGCATGGTTTCCAGCCCGTCCAAATCTGTTCCTGCCTTGAATATGTCCAATTCAAATTGCAGTAGTCCTTGCATTTGTGCCACGAACCACGGATCAAAAGAAGTGGCATTTACTACTTCTTCGGGGAGCGACTTAGGGAGGGCTGCTGCCATTTGAAAGAGACGTTGTGCGGTTGGGACTCGTAATTCTAAATCCGTTTCTTTCGGCAATGGGATGGAGTGACTAAATCCGGCAATCCCGACATCAAGGCCACGAACAGCTTTGTTTAGTGCTTCGGGAAACGTTCGGCCAATAGCCATTACTTCACCGACTGATTTCATCTGTGGACCGAGAGCGTGTTCGGCCTCGGGAAATTTTTCAAAATTCCATCGGGGTATCTTCACCACAGTGTAATCTATGCTCGGTTCGAAACTGGCTGGGGTCACACGAGTGATGTCGTTAGGGATTGCGTCCAGTGTGTAACCCACTGCTAGTAATGCTGCTATTTTTGCTATAGGGAATCCGGTGGCTTTGCTAGCCATAGCTGATGAACGTGATACTCTAGGGTTCATCTCAATTACTAGTACTTCACCGGTCTGCGGGTGCACGGCAAATTGCACGTTGCTTCCGACTGTATCTACACCTACG
>JAKUPR010000033.1 GCA_022450585.1 Anaerolineales bacterium
AAGCAATATCCCGCGCAACCACCAGATGACCGCCCAAGCAACCGCCTGCAAACTGACCGCGCACACCAACAAGAAGTACCACCGCCGTACAGTCGTCATTGCTGATACAACGGGCCGATTGGTTCACAAGCACTTTTCTCTTCCAGACAGGGCAACCAGAAACTGTCTGCATGACGGATTCGCCAATTGCCATTTTCACGCTTTAGTTTCATGATAAATACGTGCGTAGTCTGGCGACTGTCAAAAAGACCGTCTGAGTGAAAGCTGGTCTCACGCACACGCACGCTGGCACGATCTCCATTTAGATCGGTCGCAATCACCTGCAGATTACCCCCACTGTATTCATCAATGCCGAAATCCCACGGATGGTCAAGAACCAAGTCTTCAAATGCTTCTGCAGAGTCTGGATATCCCTCTAAATACGAAGAGAGATATCCATACGCACGCACAAAATCACGCTGACGCAGCGCGAGAAGATAATTGTGGCTTATACCCTCTGGGGCCCCCTCAGATTGGTAAACTGGCTCAGGCTGCGACCGAGCAACCAAAAACGCACTAACAACAAGTAAAAGAGCGGCAACTGCTATTGCGAACAGGAACTTGTCAGTCTGCTGCCGAACCATATAGTTATATTAACGCGCCAGGTACTCTCTAGCGAGATGCTCGCCCCGGGCAACATCCACCCGCGCTAGAAAGACCGCTCCCAGAATGAATAACACTAAAACAGATAGTATCCCCAAACGAGGATTGTCATACATAAGAGTCACATATCCCATCAAGAAAGGTCCTATTACAGCCGCGAACTTGCCGAACATATTGTAGAAACCAAAGAATTCAGCTGATCTTTCAGTGGGAATAATACGTGTGTAAAGACTTCGACTAAGTGCTTGGATACCTCCCTGGAAAATAGCAATCATCACAGCCAGAGTATAGAAATGCCAAGTTGCATTCATAAAATAAGCAAGAAATGTTATTAACGCGTAACCACCAATAGCATACATTATGGCAGGCTTAACTCCTACTATTTTTGAAAAACGATAGTACAAAAGTGCAGCCGGAAAGGCAACGAACTGTACAAGCAATAAAGCAATGATTAGAGCACTGCTGTCGAAACCGAGATCAGTGCCATATGAAACTGCCATACGCACTATAGTATCGACTCCATCAATATAAAACCAATACGCTAGCAAAAACATCCCTACCACTTTCAGATGAGAAATATCTCTGATGGTTTTCACAAGTTGTTTCCATCCAGAAGATATCGCTTCCAGTGCACCCACAGAATCAGCCTTAGTTGGCTCTTTGACGAAAAGGAACACCGGGATTGAGAAAACTGCCCACCATATGGCCACGGTCACGAATGAAATCCTGATTGCAGTAGCCTCATCAGGAATACCAAACAGTTCTGGTTGTAAATACATGATTACGTTTATTAAGAAAAGCAATCCTCCGCCAATATACCCCCAAGCAAACCCTAAGGCAGATACGTAGTCCACCTTTTCTTTGCGAGCAATTACGGGCAGAAGCGAGTCGTAAAACAGGTTGCTACTAGAAAATCCGATGGCTGCTAACGCATATACCAATACTGCCACAAGCCACTGGCCCTGCTGTACCATCCAAAGTCCACCAGTCATCACTATACCCAGAAAAGCGAACAGAGCAAGAAATTTCTTTTTGGCACCCGCTCGATCAGCAATAGCACCTAGAAAAGGAGCCAAAATAGCTACAACTATAGAACCAATGGAATTAGATAACCCAAGAATATAAGTGCTTTCACTTGGGTTATTCTGATTCGCCCAATATGCCTTAAAAAATAATGGGAAGAAACCGGCCATGACTGTAGTAGCAAATGCTGAATTAGCCCAGTCATAAAGTGCCCACGAACGCCAGGCTCGTTTGTCGTCAACTGGATCCTTGTACTCTGTGTCCATAGCTAAATAACTCCGTTTGATAGTTTGATCATAGAAACCACGGATGAGTAATGACGGAACTCGATCACAATCACATCCAAATCAGCGGTGATCCCTCCCAACCCGCAAATCCCAGTCACGTAGTTTCTCCATAAACATATACGAGGTCAAATCCAACTGAAGAGGGTTTAGAGATACCCAATTCTCAGCCAGCACCCCTATATCAGTCCCGGTCTCGACAATGCCACCGGGAGGTTCACCGCCAATCCAATAGTACGGTTCTCCCTGTGGATCTTCGCGCTCCACCAACTCATCGTTATAAACACGCATCCCTTGACGGGTGATTTTGAATCCCCTTATTTGTTCAAGCTCGACAGTGGGAACATTTACATTCAAGACTGTATAATGCGGCATACCACGGTCTGCCACCTGCTGAGCCACCTGCAAAGCAACCTCCGCTGCCGGTGCATAGCCAATCCTTTCGTCATATTCGGTCGAGACAGCGATGCCTGGAATTTTCCATATTGCGGCTTCCATCGCGGCGGTAACAGTACCTGAATAGGTGACATCATGACCTAAGTTAGGATGCGGGTTTATGCCGGAAACCACCATATCTATAGACTGCTCTACCACCCCAAGCAGGGCCAGAGCCACGCAGTCTGAGGGGGCACCGTCAGTCGTGAGAGCTGGGCTCCCATCGGCAAGCTCAACAGCGCGAACACGAAGCGGCCGGTGGAGAGTTTTCACGTGCCCCGATACCGACCAGTCGCGCTCTGGAGCTATCACTGTCACATCTGCCAATTCGCGCAAAGCAGCTGCCATCACCTGCAGGCCAGGCGCGGAAATTCCGTCATCATTGGTGACCAGTATGTGCATACGCTGAAGCCTTACCCTAACGCTAACATCAGGACAGCGACCCTAGATAATCATCAATCCACATCATTAAGATATGCATACCAGGTAGAATTCAAATGACCTGTGGTTAACAAACGATAAGCATGCTCCAAAATGGAGGCTTGCTGCTCTAGATTGAAGCTTTGTAGCTTCCAACCCTTTCGGCGACAACTGCGCAAACCAGCCTCCCCGCCGAAATCGTAGACTCGTCCACCTTCACGCAAGTGCGCCGCAAGCGCAAAGAGGAGATAGCGCCAACCCATATGCTGAAATTGCCACACGTGGGCAAGTTCATGCAGCATCCATGCCATGCTGGAAGCATTCACATCCCTCACCTGTGCGACTGGATGTATATGCTTTACGGGAAAAAAACAGTGAAAACCCAGAGCGACGGCATTATGCTGCTTTACCGGCCGCGGACTCAGAGATCGCAACCTTCGAGACCAGTCGTCCAACGTATTCGTCCATACTGCGCCCTCATGAACTCGAACACGATTATAATCAATAGCATCAGCAAACACAGTTTGTGCCGCGCGCATTTCCCAATCGTGCAACCGACGGCTACTTGTCATCTCCACCATCACTGCCAAGAGAGTAACCTCGGCATCGCAACACCGGTAGGAACGGGTACTTCTGAAACTCTGACCTGGTTTTCGACAAATCACACATAATGAAAACACTGCGGCGGTCACTTTGGATGATCCGCAGGTAGACACAACTGGCACAGAGTCCTGACTCAGGATAAGGAGTTGTGGACGGGAGCGGTTTGGATATTGTCATAGGGAAGTTCACATGTTCTCTCTGCATTACATCACCCTATCCGCATGATACCATAGCGCTTAAGAGTCTAGATGTATCGTGCCAACATTGTGATATCATGCCCCCATGCAAATCTCAACCGCCCACTGTACCCAAGTTGCTGACATCGGAGAAGGCCGCACACATGCCTGGATCCAAAGCACAATCATACCGCAGCCAGGCCAATTCATGCTCGCTCGCTACTGGCCGGGCATTGACCCCTACCTAAGCAAGGTAGTCTTCCCTGCAGCCTTGACAAGCGATGGGTTTGTGCTTGAGTTACCTGCCGAGGACCCAACGTTACCATACCTTACACCTGGGAAAGAATGTCAGTTAACCGGACCTCTCGGACAGCCGGTGCCAATCCGGCCGCAACCAAATGTACATTTGCTACTGATATGCTCCCGCAGCCCACACACCATGTTGCCATTAGCACAGAAAGCACTAGATTCAGGAGCGGACGTCACTCTGTTACTGGAGCACCCATATCCATTAAATAGTCTAGACACCCGCATAGAAATCCGCCGAGGTGAACTACTAACATTATTAACCGACCACATCGATTGGGCAGAACAGGTTTGCTTAGACTGCATGCCTGGAGCAGATCTTTACGCCACACTGCAACCGATACTCAGAAACGGCTACGCGCTCTTCACCGAAACCATACCCTGTGGCATTGGCGCCTGTCAGAGTTGCGCCGTACAGATTGGGAAGACATGTGTGCTTGCATGTATCAATGGGCCATTCTTGCCTCTCTCGAAAGTGTACGAACAATGACAGACGTGCTGTGTATCATAGCCCATCCTGATGACGAGACGCGGCTTTGTGGAGGCATCATTGCCCACCTGACTGAGCAAGGAATAAAAATACAATTACTCTGCCTCACGCGCGGCGAGGGAGGCGAGCTCGGAGAGCCTCCACTCGTCAACCGCGCTGGCCTTGGGAGAATGCGCGAAGACGAGCTGCGCTGCGCTGCCACAAAGCTTGGCATTGATGCAGTAACATTCATGGATTATGTGGACCCCCCTGTCAGCGCGGACAACACTACCTCCGCACCAAGACACAAACCTGATGAACTTACCGAACAAATAGCAGAGCAAATACGGCTCCACAGTCCGACAACCGTGCTAACGCACGGCAGCAACGGAGAGTACGGCCACCCAGCCCACCTGCTTTTGCACCACTTGACACGACGGGCAATAGAATCGATTGTGTCTAACCCACCACCCCTTTATTCCTTTGCAGCAACTTTTCAAGGCCACGGCTATCCGCGCTTGACTAATCAAGATGATCCCGCCCATATTATCGTAAATGTCAAATCAGTTCTTGGGAAAGTCGTAGAAGCCGCACATTGCCACCGCACCCAACACGCTCTTTTTGTGCGCCGCCAGACAAAGAGGACCAACCGTCAGGTAACTGTGTCGGAAATTGTGCGCTGCGCTCCATTTGAGGGAGTTCACCGACATATGCCGACCGTTGATGGAAAACCCAAGAATCACTTTGCACGCTGGATGAAAAAATGACCGCATTACAGGGCTACACTGGAAATGCCACTTCCGACATTGCACCAAATCACAAAATGGGATTACAACTGGAGAGTCCGTTGTTAGCTGCCTCCGGGTGTTGGGGATTTGCAAACGAATACTCAGACCTAGTAGAAACACGTCTGCTCGGCGCACTGATAACAAATCCGATCAAGTGGAATCCTAGCAAAAACGTATCTGGACAGTACGCCCAGGCCGTACCTGGTGGCATAGCACTACAGGATGGACTTCCCAACCCAGGCCTACATGGGGCCATCCGCCGCTTTGGCAACAAATGGCGGCATATGGATTGCCCCATCATAGTCCACATAACAGTGAACGACAAATACCAGGCGCGTAAGTGTGTAGATTTGCTAGAGGAATTGGAAAACGTGATAGCAATTGAACTTAGTTTCCGACATGACGAAGACCCGCGTGCAGCAGCTGCTACAGTCGCTACGGCCGCACAGGGCTTGCTGCCAGTGGTAGTCCAGACTCCATTTTCTCGGACTCTAGAATTTACCGCGCTCGCTGAGGATGCCGGCGCTCAAGCAGTCACAGTAAGTTCACCACCACGTGCCACTCTGAAATCAGGAAATTCTTGGTTCGACGGATCTCTATATGGTAGCGGCTGGTTTACACATGCCCTCCACAATGTATACAAATTGCGTCAGGAAACCACATTGCCCATAATAGCGACAGGTGACATTCACAGCGTCACTCAGATCAAAGCCATGCTCTCAGTCGGAGCACAAGCAGTGCAACTACAATCTTTGGTTTGGATCGACCCTCAAAAAGTAAACACTATGCTACGTTTATGGAAAGCCTGAAGCGATCGGCGAAAGAGCTACTCGGCCTACAATTGACTAGGAAGCAATTGCTGGACTTCGAGAATTATGCATTGGATCTTACTGCCTGGAACGAGTACAGCAACCTAACTGCCATTGTAGACCGACGAGGAATCCTTGTGAAACATTTTCTGGACTCTTTGTCCTGTCTGCTAGCAATTAGGAATCTACAAAACCCTACACATGGACTGCAACTTATTGACGTAGGTTCAGGTGCCGGGTTCCCTGGAATACCACTTGCAATCGTATATCCCGAAATTCACTTGACGCTTATGGATGCCACCGAAAAGAAATGTGCTTTTATGCGACATATGGTTGCAAAACTAGCTTTACCGACCACATATGTACTCAATCGTCGTGCGGAAAATGTGGGGCAAGATCCAGAATATCGAGGTAGTTTTGACTGGGCAATCGCTCGAGCCGTGGCACATCTGCCAATTCTCTTAGAGTACCTACTACCAATCACACGAAGTGGCGGGTACTGCCTTGTGCAGAAAGCAGATAGTGCTCGCGAGGAAATTCAGGATGCTGAGCGTGCACTAGCAGTACTAGGCGGTGAAATAGAAAACGTCCTATCAGTCGAACTACCCGGAATCCCGGAAACACGCCACCTGATCGTCATCAGAAAAGTAGCTGCCACGCCAGATACTTATCCGCGGCGTGTAGGTGTAGCAGCGAAAAGACCATTGCTCTAATCCTAAACCAAAAAGCCATCAGTCTGCATTGGCATCTCAGGATGCACGGTACCTTCGTCTATTCGCCACACACTCGCCTGCTCACGAAATTTCGCATCTACCATGTCAATATCTGCTGTGGTGAGCAGGACCTGATCCACCTCACTGATTCGCCTCAATAACTCCTGTCGTCGTTGCGGGTCCAACTCTGCAAGAACCTCATCCAACAGCAACAACGGCCATTCACCAATACGGTCACGCATCCATGACATTTCCGCAAGTTTTAATGCCAATACAGCGGTACGAGCTTGGCCACGTGAACCGAATTGACCCAAATCAACACCAGTAAGTACGAAGCGAAAATCATCACGATGAGGGCCCACAAGTGTCATGCCACGCCTCACATCGTCCGACAGTGTATCGCGCAATTTAGATCGCATTCCAGCAGCGAGCTCTGACTCTGGATTGTCCACATAATTTGAGCGAACAACCAATCCTAGCTCAAGCTGCTCGCCTGGACCGTAGGATGGACAATAAACCAGCTGCAAGTACTCTCTTTCTTCGGTTAAATATTTCTGAACATCACCAGCATATTGCTCGATTTCCTTCAGAGCACGAGCGCGGCGCGTAATTATCTTAGCTCCCTGTTCGCAAAGAACTTCATCCCAGTAAGCGATTTGACTGTCCACACCCTTCCGCGCCCGAAGATTCTTTAGCAACGCGTTACGTTGAGTAAGTACCTTGCCATACTCCCTGACAGCAGCTGCATAATCAGAATCTATCTGAGAAATGGTAGCATCTAGAAAACGTCTTCGGTCTCCGGGAGATCCCTCAACCAACATCATATCCCGAGGAAGAAACATTACCAAGTTGACCGCACCATGAAGGTCTTTAACCTGCCGCTTTATCCCGTTAATTAACACGGTCTTCTTTACACGCTGTTCTCTCTCCAATCCGGCAGTCTGTAGCTCTAGTCGCACGTCAACCTTGCGCTTTTCGTCTGAAAGTAGTACCTCCGCCACTATTTTTAGGAAAGGATGTTCTTCCTCACGTAGCGCAAGCCAGTTAATTAGCTGACGGTCACTCCCAGCATGAGGAGAATTTGCAGCAGCAAGGTAGTAAATGGCCTCCAACAAGCTAGTCTTACCTTGTGCGTTGCGACCCACCAATATCACAGGCCCCGAAGGTAGCTTAGTTTCAAAACGCCTATAGTTTCGAAAATTAGTTAGCGAGAATTCGCCGATCTGCACGCTGTCAAGTCCTCCTGACACCAAAGCTGGTGAAGCAAGCCGCATTATAGCCCTAATACTGACGACATATCCGAGTAGACATGTAGAAAAACCGAACAACTCAAGATTATAGTGAGAATTTGTCACGCGATTGCTCTTGCGATCTGACTTCTGCTAAGCAAGGTACTAGCAAGATTGCGTCTCACAAAACCCCGTAGACACCCCTCAGTTCCAAAGCTAATCCATTAGCTGTGATCAAGTAGCTAAACCCATGGAGAAAGAAAGTTCCATATCAGCCTTTGCGATATTGGCATATTTTGTGCAACGCTATATTAGCGAGAAATATCTGACATAGACATAGCGGGGAGGACAACATGCCAAACGCAGAATATGAACTGGACTTACCACTGATTCCCATTCCAAAGTTAAAAGGTGTCAACAACTCAGAATTTCTCGAGTTTTACCGCGCTACCATAGTGCAATGGTGGCTACTAGTGTTAGCAGCAGCATTGATAGCATGGTGTTTTCAACCTCAACCCTAGCAACAAACAAGGATGCTAGATCGGCATGACTACCACAATATTGCTGGTGATAACGACTAGCCTGGCAATGTTCCTCAGATACTGCTTAAAAGACTAACCGGAAAACCGTCTATTTTGGCAGTTGTCCCAAATGGGCAATAGACCACTATGTTAGGGCGTCACTGCCGCAAACATCATGGCGCTTTTTATTCTGGGTGTTTCCAGGTCAATATGTGAATACTCAATCTATGACAAAGTTTGTCTCATCTATCCCTCGTCCGAGAGGCACTCATCTGGGATGCTGGCTTTGGATCGGGTTTATCCTAACAGCCTGTGATCAACCTATCTCATTACCAACCATGACTATGCAGAGCTCTGAATCCACCGTAACCGTTACTGTACCAAGCGTAACGCCTACGATTGTCAAAACGGCGTCGCCGACAAACACCCAACCCATCAAACTGAATACGCTGGCAGAAATTGCGGCAATGCCGGTGCCGGAGAGCGACCTACGCCAAATCGCAATACGCACAAGTGGTCATCAGAACATCCCAGTAACTGTTAGCTCTCATCCTTCTGACCACCATCCGGGCGATATCATTACTTTCTCAGCAACCAATTTAGACACGGACAAACAGTTTTTCCTTGCGGCAGAAATGGTTTATGCAGGTCCGCTTGTACTCTTCTTTGCCGAGCCGCACCTGGAAGTCCAACGAGAGGATGTGCAGCCTCTGCTAGACAATTTTCAACAAATAATAATACCTACGGTCCGCAAGTTTTTCGGACACGAATGGTCCCCTGGTATTGACGGTGACCCACGGATATATATTCTGTACGCCGAAGACCTTGGAAACTCCGTGGCAGGCTATTATTCGTCGACAGACGAGTATTCACGACTAGCACACGAGTATTCCAACGAGAAGGAAATGTTTTATTTAAATGCGGACATAATTTCTCTAGATGACCCAGGACTAGCTGGAACACTGGCGCACGAATTCCAACACATGATTCACTGGGCACACGACTCAAATGAGGAGACCTGGATGAACGAAGGATCATCCGTGCTAGCGGAGTTACTAACTGGACACACTCCGCAGAGATTCGACCTTGCTTTTGGAGCGAATCCAGACGTGCAGCTGAACGCGTGGAGTACAAGCGGTGGCGGGTCAGAATCAGTGCCACACTACGGGGCTGCGTTTCTCTTTCTATACTATTACCTAGAGCGATTCGGTGAGACAGCCACCCGAGCACTAGTGGCTCATCAGGATAATGGACTAGCTGCCATGGATGCGGCCTTACAGGAACTAAATGTGATCGACCCTCTCTCGGGAAACCCCGTCAGAACCGACACACTATTCGCCGATTGGGTAGTAGCTAATTACATAGGCGACACATCCTGGGCAGATGGACGATTTGGATATCACGAATACTCAGGTGCTCCCTACGATATCCCGATAGCTAGTCTCAAATGCGTAAGTCCGATAAGCGAAATGGGCGTACATCAATACGCGGCTGATTACATCACTGTTGACTGTCCCAACGCAACCAGTGTCAGTTTTAGTGGAGCCGAAGAAGTACACGTGGTGCCAACCGAAGCACATTCCGGAGATTTCATGTTCTGGGGCAACCGACAAGACAGCAGTGACACCACACTTACCAGGCAATTTGATCTCACTCAAGTTTCAACTGCTCATCTGTCTTACTGGACATGGTGGCAGCTGGAAGAGAACTATGATTACGCCTACCTGATGGTATCAAGTAACAATGGCAATAGTTGGCAAATAATAAAGACGCCAAGCGGTACCGGTGAAGACCTTTCCGGAAACAATCTTGGCTGGGGGTACCATTACAATTCGGGGGGAGCATCTGAACCGGTATGGCTGCAGGAGCACGTCGACCTGAGTGCATTCGCAGGCAAACAGATTCTCGTACGCTTTGAGTACCTTACTGATGCCGCCATCAACTGGCCCGGAATTCTGTTAGATGACATCAGTGTGCCTGAAATAGGTTATTCAGAGGACTTCGAAAGCGGGACAGGAGGCTGGGAAAGTCACGGATGGGTACGATTTGACAATGTACTCCCACAACGGTGGCTTATACAAGTAATTGACAGGACAGAACAGAGCGTACGCCGCGTAGAAGCGATGAATGGCAGTGCAGATATCGACTTATCCAACGAATCCACAATCGTGATTTCTGCCCTCACCCCTTTCACTACCGAAATTGCACACTATCGCCTGGAGATGAAGTTAGAATAATTCGAGTCGTTTGTCAGATTTATGAATCGCTACCAAAATTAGTACTAAGCTCGGACCGCTTATCAGCCACGGCCTGCTGCACATCTTCTACAAGATGTTTCAATTCTGAGAATATCAACGCTCGCAAATCTTTTCCAGACATAGGCGCAAGACATAATGCAGCAAACGCGCCTACCACTCCACCGCAGATTGCGCCCAAAAGAAATCTAATTAATCGCATCGCTACTCCGATTTTAGTCCTATATAGCTGTGATTATAACTTGTCACCTTAATCCAGAAAAGACAGTGCGTCAAACTATCACGGGTCCGAGCATGTGATAAACTCAACAATATGACACAACTTGCACAACATGACTGGCAATGACGCTCGCTCAACGAAAACAGTCGTGATTACTGGTGCGTCCACAGGCATTGGTAGGGCATGTGCGCTGCATCTGGATAGACTCGGCTTTAGAGTTTTCGCGGGCGTCCGCCGGACGGCAGACGGCAATGCACTGCAACAGGATGCTAGCGACCGTTTGCATCATATTTATCTTGACGTCAATGATGGGGAGAGCATTCATACAGCCGCCAAAATCATTGAGGCTAGCTGCCCTGATGGTGGATTGTCTGGATTAGTGAACAATGCTGGTATAGTCGTCGCAGGTCCGTTGGAGTTTATACCGCTCGATTCTCTACGCTCGCAGCTAGATACCAATGTTGTCGGACAAATAGCGGTGACCCAAGCATTGTTGGGAATGCTGAGAAGCGCAAGAGGCCGCATAGTCAACATGAGCTCAGTGAGCGGAAGGGTGGCAGCGCCTTTTCTGGGTCCATACTCTGCTTCCAAGTTCGCCTTCGAAGCCATCTCAGATTCGATGCGTCTCGAGCTGCGACCTTGGGGTGTACATGTCTCAATAATAGAGCCAGGGCCAATTGCCACGCCAATCTGGGAGAAATCGCGCACGACAACAAAAAATATGTTGGATAAACTACCTCCGCAAGCCCATGATCTTTATGGGGAACAAATCAAGGCTGCGGACACATGGGCATGGACAATGACCCGTGATATGCCTTCACCGGAGGCGGTAACCCGCGCAGTCGAACACGCACTTACATCACGACGACCACGTATACGCTATCGCATCGGAAGTGCCGGACTTGTAACTGAGATAATCGCTCGCCTAGCACCGGATCGCCTGCGTGACTGGCTTATAATTCGACAGCGTACATAGTTGTCCAAACAGCTATCAGCCAAGTGACGACTGAAATCTAACCCGCAAATGGTACAATTATCCTCAGGTATGAGAATACAGGTACAGGCACAACGTCACATAGGTCGCATTTCAGTACTGTAACCATAATTATCTGATGAAATATCACGCCCATTTCTCTTGCATCCGTGGCTGTCCAGGAGAGTATCCACTGTATCAAGTGATATACGTCTGCCCATCCTGCGGTGGCTTGTTAGAGGTATGCCATGACCTCAAGGCGCTTCGCCAGCAAGGTCCGAAGGATTGGAAGCAATTGATGGATGCGCGCGTTGGCAGCACCGAATGGCCCTATGGTAGCGGAGTCTGGGGCATGCGAGAATGGGTAGTTCCCGACATACAAGATGAACATGTCGTCAGCATGTACGAGGGCAATAGTAATCTATTCTGGGCTGAGAGATTGGGCGACAAACTGAGTATGCCCAACCTCTGGGTCAAGCTTTGCGGCAACAGCCACACAGGCAGTTTCAAAGACCTAGGCATGACAGTTCTTGTCAGCGTGGTAAAGCAGATGATGGCTAACGATAGCACCGTACGTGCTGTGGCCTGCGCATCTACAGGTGACACTAGTGCCGCCCTCGCTGCGTATGCGGCTGCCGCCGGCATACCCGCCATTGTATTTCTCCCTAGTGACCGAGTAAGCCATGCCCAACTCATCCAACCGATTGCCAATGGCGCACATGTACTTGCACTGGATACAGACTTCGATGGCTGCATGCGCATCGTCAAGAAGGTCACAGAGGACAACAGTATCTATCTAGCCAATTCTATGAACAGCCTGCGGATAGAAGGGCAAAAGACTGTTGCAGTTGAAATAGTGCGCCAATTTGACTGGGAAGCTCCCGACTGGATCCTGATGCCAGTGGGCAACCTTGGTAACATCAGCGCCCTATACAAAGGCTTTCAACTTATGAAAGACCTCAACATCATTAGCCGCATGCCACGACTTGTTGCCGCCCAAGCCGCTCGAGCAAATCCCTTTTACCAGAGTTTTAGCATGGACTTTAAGGAAAGGGTATCTCTGTCAGCACAAAGTACATTAGCTTCCGCAATTCAAATTGGCAACCCAGTCAGTTATGAGAAAGCAGTGCAAGCAATTAAGAACACCGACGGATTGGTCGAGGAGGCTAGTGAGCACGAGTTGGCCAATGCCGGCGCACTTGCTGATCACACTGGCATGTACACGTGTCCACACACTGCAGTAGCTCTAGCAGTTCTATTTAAACTCCTTAACAATGGGACTATAAATCGAGAGGAGAAGGTGGTCGTCATAAGCACAGCCCATGGGCTAAAGTTCACGCGTGCAAAACTTGGGTATCATCAGAGTACCCTAAGCGAGGTAGAGAGCCAGTATGCAAACCCCCTAATGACCCTGCCAGAGGATGCCTCAGCTGTAAAGAATGCCATAGAGCGTGAGCTGGATAAGCACGCCTAATTGAGAAGCTTACACGGAGATAACATACTATGAGCAAGCAGCCTTTGTTTGATGGTCTAATCGTAAACGAAAACGATGAGCCAGCACAGGTAGCTTTCATAGGTAATGAAGCTCACTACGTCATAAATGACTGTGGTTTCAAACACCACATTGCTGCCGAGGCAATTGATCGCTCCGTCGTTCGCACGTTACGCGCACAAATAACACAACATCAGGATCTTGTTAGCGACAATGCGTTGAAAATGTTAGGAAAGGATGACCTTTTCACTAAAGCCATGATTGATTCGTCGCTCAAGAACATCGACAAACACATAGATCAACTGATGCAACAAGGCCTACCAAACGGCGCAAGACAATGGTTGGGAATGCTTGGCTTCAAGATAATGGTCAACCACCACGGAGAAGTCATCAAATTAGTTCAACCTGGGATTGTAGCCCCAGACCAAGACGATTAAGATCAAATTGGAGACATCGGTTTCCGCTTAACCAATGGCATACCTCTTGCACCCTTCTGGGTAGCCCTGAGATTTTTTCTCGGGCAATACCTGTGTATGAGTACCACCCTAGCAAATTATGCAACAGGTGTTTCTCATACCATTGATCCAGTAACAAGAGGAGGTTTATTGTGAAATCACAATCCGCTCAAAGATTCCGATGGTTGTCCACTCTTACACTTCTCAGTGTTCTGCTGCTGGCAGGATGTAACCGTTCGGCCACACAGGGCATTCTGCCTGAGGATGTAACCGTAGAAGAGACCGAGCTCGAAGATTCGGTAGAAATTGATGGAAACCAATTACAACCTGAATCTCCAATGGAGACAGCAATTGATGACGATGTAGCGGCAAGAGAAGAAGGGGTTGACGGCCAATCCATAGTAGAAGAAACCGATTCCGCAGAGAGTGCGCAGGAATTGGTACCTGAAGAGGAAAATACAAATATATCCGAGTCAGTTTCTACAGAAACAGACCAAATGGATTCCGAAGACGGCACGAATCTGTCAGCTAACGATTCAGAAACAACCGATAGTACACCAGTGATAGTAGATGCTCCCATCATAGGTAATTCACCAGCAACATATGTAGTTCAGGAAGGTGACTGGGTGTTTAAGATCGCACGCATGTTCAACATAACAGCTGTTGATTTGCTGTCCGCCAATCCCGTAATCGGTACCGACCAACAAGTCTATCCAGGACAAGAGTTAATTATACCGGGAGGAGACCTAGAAACCCCTGACGGAGAAACCGGGGCAATCGAGGGTGCAACGATAATGTCCCCCGCAGGAGCGACAACAGCCAGCACCTACGAGGTTCAAACAGGTGACACCGTTTTTTCGATTGCACTCAATCATGGTATAGATGTGGATGTACTTGCTCAAACTAACGAAATTGCGGACAATTATTTGATTTACGTAGGTCAATCACTCGTAATACCGTCTGAGTAAAGTAACGAAAAAGCATTAGAAATGCCAAACGGCCGTCACTTGCATCAGTGACGGCCGTTTGATTCATCATTGGTGCAACGCTAGCGTCTCAGAGTGCCATGCCATACAATTGGACACATCGAGCGAACCATGGTTTATCCTGATACCACCCCATCGCCCAACAATAACACTTCAGGTGGCTGGCCCATCCATGGTTGGATTGGAATCGGATTGATCACCGTCTTTTGGACATTGAATTGGGTACTGACAGGACTGCGGACCCACTGGGCATTTTTCCCTCTATGGCTCGGATTCTGCCTGACGGTTGACGCAGCTACACTCCACCGTACCGGAGATTCGATGCTCACACGTAACCGCCGTGCATATCTTGCCCTTTTCTTATATTCCGCACCTACTTGGTGGCTCTTCGAAGCAATAAACTGGCGCACTCAGAACTGGCACTACCTAGGACGCGAGTCTTTCTCAAATTTGGAGTACTTCCTGTGGGCGTCACTCAGCTTCTCCACGGTGATGCCATCAGTTTTCGGTGCGGCAGAGCTGGTTGCCAGCCTAAATTTAGTTAATCGCTTGCGTTATGGACCAATGCTCCGAGCAACCAAGGGTATATTACTCACCATGTTTGGCTGTGGTTGGGTATTGCTTGCGGTTACACTAATATGGCCACTAATCTTTTTTCCGGCAGTATGGTTTTCACTATTCCTAATATTGAACCCAGCTAACGTATGGCTAAGAAATCGAACGCTGTGGGATCACACCGCGAGAGGAGACTGGCGGCCAATAATCAGCCTAGGGATTGGGTGCCTTCTGTGTGGATTGTTCTGGGAGATGTGGAACTTTTTCTCATATCCAAAGTGGGTTTACCATATTCCGTTCTTGGATTTCATACCTGTGTTCGAAATGCCAATCCTTGGTTACGGCGGATACATTCCATTTGCTCTAGAATTGTTCACCCTGTATCATCTTCTCACTGGATTCTCAAAAAAGAATATGGAGAAGCAACAATTTCTGCGCTTCGCCTCTCCGATATAGTTAATGCACAGTATGAACGAGTACATGACATGATACCAATCGCAGCATCTGACTCAACCAAAAACATGAGTGAGCCGACTCATGTGCCGGCCGAGTTCGTAGAATCAGCCACAATAATGCAGGCTGCGGACGCGAAAATCCGCAAAGCACTAGTCAATGCCGATATCACCTGGCAGGACTATCCATGCTGGGATTCAAGTGGTAACGCTGATGGTAGCGCGATAGCGAAAGCTTATTCTATGCAGGGAATCCTGAAATATCACGGTATGGCAGATTGGCACTGGCGCACCGCCTTCATTCCCAGTATCTCAGTAAATAACGACGCCGCGTATACAATCACGCGCGTGGATTTCCGAAACGGACTAAGAACCGACACACTCACGATTAATGGTGATATTGTAACAGGACGCCCCCTTCAACGCGTGGTACGCGTATTAGATCATGTACGTGCATTATCCAACAGTACCAATAAAGCCAGTGTAAAAAGCATGAACGTAATGAATGCTGCTAGTACTACCAAAGGACTTGGAACCAGTGCAGCTGCCGGTGCTGCTCTAGCCATGGCCGCACTGGAAGCTACTCTAGGACAGAAAGCGTCTGAAAACATGCGCTTAGTCAGCAGCACTGCGCGCTTACTAGCCGGTTCAGCATGCAGAAGCGCGGTCGGAGGTATAGCACTGTGGCTCTCTTATCCCGGTGTCGCCCACAACAAGTGCTTCGCAGTCCGACTTGACTCCAATGACGCTCTAGCAGATTTACGTCTGATCACCGTGCCCTTAGAATCCCGTAGCGGCTTACAAACTGAGCAAGCACATCACGCTGCTCCCACCAGTTCCTTCTTCCAGGCCTGGCTACACACACGCCCAGACGAAGTGATATCATGCTTGCAAGCCACATCTAGTGGAGATTGGGAAACGATCTGCCAACTTGCTGAGCTGGACAGCTTACGCCTACACGGCGTCACCATGGCTGCCAACCTCGAACAATCACTTCTTACCTGGGAACCGGAAAATATTTCACTATTTAACATGTGTCGCCGATTGCGCGAACAAGGTGTGCCCGTATATTTTTCTACCGACACAGGTCCAACTACCGTACTCATGACAAACGCGGACAGTCAAAATGAGGTGATGGAGAACATCACCAGTTTAGAGATTGGCGTCGACATAATCTCCGGCGGCATTGGCGGCCCGGCTACATTAATTCAATCAGATGACGCCAAGAATTTCGGAATATGAAACTCGCGTAATGAATACTCGGACAAATCTACCTGCACCAACTCACACACTGTGCTTCCTTACAAGTGGCGAAAAGGTACTTATGCTGTACCGGGATAAAGAACCCAACCGTGGACTATGGAACGGCGTAGGTGGCCGCATCGAAATCGGTGAAACACCCCATGACGCCTGTCTGCGGGAGATTCTCGAGGAGACAGGTTTGTATGTAACTGCTGCTCGGTTCGCCGGACTACTCACCTGGTGTGGAATCGCTACAACGGGAGTGCTAGCACTGTACACCGCCCCGGCTCCATCCGAGAAAGTAAGCGCCTGTGATGAAGGAGAACTCCGCTGGCATCCCAAGCAATGGGTAATCAGATCAAGTTCAGTAGTATCCAACATCCATATATTCGGAACCGAGTTATTTAACGGAACTCCACCTTGCATCTATCACTTCAATTATAACGTCAACGGGCAAATACAGAGCTATGAACGGCAGCCCCTACCCAGTTCCTTCCAAGCATCAAAATATGACATTAACATTTAACCTTTTGCATACACATCAGAGATATACTAGAAGTACGTGTCACCAATATTTCGGAATTATGTCAAGAAAACTGTACGGGATACTGATGATGAAAGGTATACAAGGGTAAACAAAGATGATGCGATTTGACCGTTTCACCGAGCGTGCCCAAGACGCAGCTGCCCGCGCATATGAGATATTGCAACGCTACGGACACAATCAAGTAGATACCGAGCACATTCTTCTTGCGCTTCTAGAGCAACCAGAGGGTGTTATTCCTCAAATCCTAGAGATGCTCAAAGTGGAGGCAGATATGCTACAACAACGACTGGATGACGTTCTCCGGGCGAGCCCGAAGGCAGCCATTTACGGAGGAGGCACTGGTCAAGTATTTATCACCCCGCGTGTCAAACGAATCATTGATCTGGCAAATGAAGACGCCAATCGACTAAAAGACGAATTCATCTCCACAGAACACATTTTCCTAGCCATTTTGTCGGAACGCAACACAAATGTAGCACGCATACTCTCGGAAGCGGGCATCGACCGCGACCGTGTTACTACCGCTATCAAGGAATTACGTGGAGGACAGCGAGTAACCAGCCCACAAGCTGAAGCACGTTACAAAGTCCTAGAGAAATATAGTCGCGACCTCACGAAAATGGCTCGCACCGGTAAACTTGACCCGGTAATCGGACGTGACGATGAAATATTGAGAGTCATTCAGGTTCTCTCCCGACGCACGAAGAACAATCCAGTCATGATTGGAGAAGCCGGAGTAGGCAAAACTGCAATACTAGAGGGGCTGGCGCAGAAAATCGCCCACAACGATGTGCCAGAGATTCTGAGTGGCAAAACAGTGGTTGCACTTGACCTTGGTGGAATGATAGCAGGATCGCGCTTCCGGGGCGAGTTTGAGGAAAGGCTAAAAGCAGCCATTGAAGAGATTCAGCGCGGTCAAGGCGATATCATCCTCTTCATTGACGAATTGCACACCGTGGTCGGAGCAGGAGCAGCGCAAGGCGCCATGGACGCCAGTAACATGCTAAAACCGGCATTGGCGCGCGGCGAACTACAATGTGTAGGTGCAACCACTCTTGACGAATTCCGCAACCACATTGAAAAAGACCCAGCACTTGAGCGGAGATTCGCGCCTGTGTTTGTCGAAGAACCTGATTTGGAAGAGACTGTGGAAATGCTTAAGGGCTTGCGCGCCCGATACGAGGCGCATCATAAGGTGAATATCACTGATGAAGCTCTCATCGCTGCCACCAAGCTATCGTACCGCTACATCACAGACCGTAAGCTGCCGGACAAAGCCATTGACCTGATGGATGAAGCAGCCGCCAAACTCCGTGTAGCACTCTATTCACTTCCACCCGAGCTAAAAGAGAAAAAGAATAAAATCGACGCACTGCAAGCAGACGAAGACGCGGCCAGCGGGAAGCGCGATTACCAACGTGCAGCTGAATGCAAGGCAGAAAGACTGCGTATTGAATCCGAATTCAATGACCTGCGCCGCGATTGGGAAAAAGAACATCAACTGGACGAGGTAGTTGAGGCTGAAGATATAGCTGACGTTATTTCAAGTTGGACTGGCATCCCGGTCACGCAAATGCTGGAGACCGAAGCCGAAAAATTACTCCATATGGAAGAACGACTCCAGAGTCGCATTGTAGGACAACAAAAGGCTATAGGCGCCCTATCGGATGCAATTCGGAGGGCACGCTCAGGCCTGAAAGACCCAAAACGTCCGACGGGATCATTTATCTTCCTGGGATCCTCAGGTGTGGGCAAAACCGAGCTTGCCAAATCTCTTGCCGAATTCCTATTCGATGACGAGGAAGCACTGGTGCGCATTGATATGTCCGAATACCGTGAGCAGCACACGGTATCGCGTCTTTTTGGGGCGCCCCCTGGTTATGTGGGATACGAGGAAGGTGGTCAACTGACAGAGGTAGTGCGACGACGTCCATACCGAGTAGTACTATTTGACGAAATCGAAAAAGCACATCCAGAGGTCTGGAATGCACTGCTACAGATTCTGGACGACGGTCGTTTAACTGATGGACAGGGACGCGCTGTTGATTTCCGAAACACGGTACTTATAATGACATCCAACCTAGGTACCGAGTTCGTCACCAATGGCGGAACACTAGGGTTCATTGATCCAGAAAACGGGAAGGATTCTGAAAATGAGGATAAGATTGAAAAAGAGCTCAAGAAGACCTTTCGACCTGAGGTCCTTAACCGCATCGA
>JAKUPR010000034.1 GCA_022450585.1 Anaerolineales bacterium
ATAAGAGCATATAGCGTCTCATGCAGATATATCGGTTTTCCATCTTTCATTCTATTTGCAAAATTCTCCCGAGCCAAAAATTGTTGTACCGTAAACTTTTGCGACATCACTAGCAAGTCTTCCAGCTTCACCCCAGCTAGCCATTCGCCGTTATATCTCACCATCGTTTTTTTCGGATCCAGAATCCTAAATGCCTGTCTCGCGTACGTCTTCGAATTTTCCTCTATGGCTTCCATGGATATTATCGGTCTAGCTTTGTCCTTGTCCGAAGGGTCACCTACGAGTGCTGTGTAGTTACCGATCAGAAATGTCACCTCGTGTCCCAAATCCTGGAACTGACGGAGTTTGCGCATCGAAATTGTATGCCCAAGGTGTAGATCGGCTGACGTCGGGTCATATCCGCAATATACTTTCAATTGCCTTTTTTCTTGCAACAAACCACGCAACTCTTCTTCCATAGACCTCTCTAAATTGGCGTCACCGTACTCCGTTCCTTGCATTAGAAGATTTAATTGCTGCTCAATATCCATGCATTTCACCCCATCTCACTAGTTCCCTAGATTATAGCAACCTACAATTCGATTGTCACTCCGGTATTCATCGCGTATAATGCCCAAGCCCACGTAAGGTCACCTTTATGCTCACCGCTACTCAAATCCGCCGCGATTTTCTCGCCTTTTTTCACGAGAGAGACCACACAGTCGTGCCTTCGTCATCCCTAGTGCCTCAAAATGACCCTTCCCTACTCTTCACAAACTCCGGAATGGTACAGTTTAAGGACGTCTTTTTAGGCACCGATAAACGGAAATATAGCAGAGCCGTTGACGCTCAAAAGTGTATACGCGTCGCCGGTAAACATAACGATTTAGACGACGTCGGCCGCGACGACACACACCATACCTTTTTCGAAATGCTTGGCAATTGGTCTTTCGGCGACTACTACAAGGAAGAAGCCATAACCTGGGCCTGGCAGCTCCTCACCGAAGTCTGGGGTCTACAGCCCGACCAACTTTACGCGACAGTATTCAAGGATGAAAAAGGCGAAATTGAGACGGACAAGATCGCCGCCGCTAGCTGGTCTCAACAACCATATTTCTTAGACGGGCATCTCTTTTTTTCTGGAAGAAAGGATAACTTCTGGGAAATGGCTGACACCGGCCCATGCGGACCGTGTTCCGAAATCCATATCGACTTAAAACCCAATTCCGGCCCAGTAACGCTCGAAACTCTTGACACACCACGCTTTGTCGAATTATGGAACCTTGTCTTCATCCAGTACGATCGTCGCTCACCCTCACGGCTAGACCCGCTGCCATCCTCTCACGTCGACACGGGCATGGGCCTTGAAAGACTCGCCTCCATTTTACAAAACGTCGATTCTAATTACAAGACTGACCTACTCTTACCGCTTATAGAAAGTATACAAGCCCTGACGGGACATAGTCACAATACAATAGGTAGAAACTTCACTCCATATCGTGTCATTGCCGACCATGCACGCGCGGCCGCATTCCTAATCGCCGACGGCGTCATGCCTGGCAATACTGGCAGAAACTACGTCTGTCGGATGATAATCCGTCGCGCCTCCCGTTTCGGAACAGAAATAGGTTTAGACCAACCCTTTATGGCTGAGATCGCTAATACCGCGATTGCAACATATGCTGACCACTACAAAGAACTCGCACTCCGTAGTGACAGCATTTCGAATACACTCACGCAAGAGGAAGTTCGTTTTCGCCAAACTATCGACAATGGGTTACATAAATTATCAAACATCATCTCTACCGCAAAGACCGAAGGACGCACAGACCTCACTGGGCCAGAGACCTTCGATCTTTATGCTACATATGGCCTACCCCTTGAAATCACCCGAGATGTCGCGCGCAAGGACCACTTAGGGGTCGACCACGCCCAGTACGAGCACGCCCTGGAGTTACACAGATTAGCCTCCAGTGTCGACGCCACAGATGCGGCTCTCGATCCAAATCTAGCAGATCGATATCGACTCATCCACCAACACCTCCTAGATACTCACGGACTCCCATCCACCGGTGTCGACCATGACCCTCACAGCTCACTCGCACACACGGCGCCTCTCCTAGCCGCAGTATCACCGGACGGCTCAGAAATATCTCGAATTGCGTCAGGGGACACAGTTAGCCTGATCGTACCATCAAGCCCTTTCTATCTCGAGGGCGGTGGGCAGGTAACCGATACCGGCACAATTGTTGCATACGATAACAGCTGGGAATTTAATGTAACCGCCGTCACTCGGCCATTAGCCGGATTGTTACTTCACCATGGACGTATTATCCGAGGCACTCCCACTATTGGCGACCAGTGCACAACCACCGTCGATAGCAATAATCGCACGGCTATCATGCGCAACCATACGGCCACCCACCTCCTGCACCAAGAATTACGCAACCTACTTGGAGACCAAGTCCATCAGGCCGGCTCTCTCGTTGACATTAATCGGCTTCGTTTTGACTTTTCTAGCAATACTCCCCTAACTCACGCGCAGATTTCTGCCCTCAGCCGCAGCGTCAACAGCGCGATTTTAGCCGGTTACCCCATAACAATAGGCCACGAAGATTACAACCAAGCAATCGACCGGGGCGCCACCGCCCTATTCGGCGAAAAATACGGAGATATAGTCCGGACTGTGCAAATTGGACCACATCAATCCCCTTATTCATTAGAGCTATGTGGAGGCACCCACGTAACAAATACTTCACACATAGGTTCATTTATTGTCACACATGAAGGTTCTATATCTGCTGGAAACCGCCGTATAGAAGCCATAACTGGTTTCGCCGCAATAGATTACTTCCAAAATTCGCTAAAGATACTTAGCTCAACTTCTGCCCAGCTAAACGCCCCTATCGACCAGATTCCCGAAAAGATCACTCAATTACTCGATTCCCAGGCTGCCACAGTCTCCGCCAACATAAAGGCGCAGGAAACCATTGCCCGACACCATTTAGACGAGGCGTTAGCCTTAGTCACAGACATCCAGGGAGTCTCTTTCCTGGCAGCCAAAGTAGACATCACTGACAGGTCTATTCTACGCAAAATGACGGATTGGTATCTACAGAAATATCCAGGTGGAGTTGTGATTTTAGCCTCCACCCAAGAAAATCACGTAAGCCTAATAGCACGAGTCAGCTCAGACATTACTCCCCGTGGCCTACATGCCGGCAATCTCGTTTCTATCGTAGCAAAAAAGGTTGACGGTAGCGGAGGAGGCAAGCCCACGCTCGGGCAAGGTGGCGGAAAGTCTCCAGAATATCTTCACGACGCACTCATTGCGGCTAAGAACGAAACATCCGACATCTTATTGGAGAACAACTAACCTTGCGCGAACAGGTTGTCCACCTAGAAAGACACGACGATCACCACTCGGCCCGAGACAAGATGGGACAGGCAAGGGTAGATCGCATTCTCCTTGTCTGGCCAAATCTGTCTCGCAAGCATACGCAGTCTCTCTCCCGCAGACTTGACCTGGTACTCATGCATCGCCACGCGTCCCGCCTAGGTGCTCATTTAGGTGTCGTAACCAACGACGAAGATATTGTTGACCACGCCACTGAATTAGGAATACCCGTCTTTAATTCGATAAAAGAGGGCCACTTATTCATATGGAGATCCCGCCGCACACTAAGGCCCACTTTCACCCCACCACCCACCAAACCACCCAATCTCGAACAGGCGAGACTCCTCCTGACACCCGAGGCAACCAGGCCCCAGCCCCATCCAGCATGGCGCCTCGCAATCGGTGCGCTTTCGCTTACGATCGGCTTGCTCTCGATTTCTGTCCTTTACTTTCTCACCATACCTGCCGCTAAAATAGTGCTAACCCCCACCAATCAACGCATTACAATAGACATCAATTTAACCGCTGATCCAACCCTAACAACAACTGACTATACCCGCGGTCTAATCCCCGCAACAACACGTAGTACAATCGCCAGCGCCTCCATCGAAATCCCCACAACCGGAAGCTCACAGCTCTCGACCAACGCCGCTCAAGGCACAGTTATCTTTACGAACCTTACGTCCGAGCCTATCCGCGTACCGGCAGGTACAGCGGTCCGCACAACCGTCGCCGATCCGGTCCGCTTCGTTACCCAGACCGACGTCGAGTTACCCGGTGCCCGCGGAATGATTGCAACAGCAACAGTCCACGCAGTAACACCTGGTCCATCCGGTAACGTTTCTCCCTCCCTAATAAACCGTCTCGAGGGCCCGTTGCAACAATTTGTCGCTGTGACAAACCGACAATCAACTTCCGGTGGCGAACACATTACCATTCCTTCCGTCACCCGAACAGACCGCTCAAATGCATACCAAGCCGCCCTTCCTCAATTAATTATTTCTGGTTATAGCGACATCCTAGCGGCGCTCCCACCGCATCTTATATCCACTCCAGATTCCGCCAGCCTCGAAAGAGTAATCGAGACAAACTATAGCCACTTCGCTGCCGAACACGCCGACACATTAGCCCTGGACATACGGGCCACAATCAACGCTACTATCCTTGACGATGACGACGCATACCAAGCCGGTCTACACCTTCTCAAAACCACGCTCGGCGCTAACATGATACTCATGGAGGATAGTATCATTTACGACCGCTCGCAACTTATGTCTAGTGCCGAGAACCGCGCCATAAACTTTTCTGTTACTGCCACAGCCAACGCCATGCCTAGCATTGACCCAGAATTTGTCGTCCAATTAGTCCGGTGGTCCCCCGTGCGCGAAGCCACCAACAATCTGTATGCCAATCTCTCGCTCGCCCAACCTCCTCAAATCACGCTCACCCCAACTTGGATCAATCGCTTACCATGGCTTAGCTGGCGAACAGAAGTCATTTTCGCGCACCCTAACACAACCGCACAAAATGACCATACTAGCCATTGACCACGGTACGAACCACATCGGTATCGCCCTTAGTGACCCCGATAATATCGTAGCTCGCCCACTCGATGTATACACCCATACTTCCGGCAAGAAAGATGCCGCTCGAATCGTAGCAACAGCCCAAACCAAAGAAGCGTCCCTCATCCTCCTAGGAACACCCACCAACTCAACCGGAGAGAAGGTTCGCACAAGTACCCGTATCAACAGATTTGCCTCCACTCTACAAAACCATACGGTTATACCTGTACTCCTCTGGGACGAATCAGGAAGCACCGTACGAGCCCACCAAATCCTCGCTACCTACAAGCAGCGCAAAAAGCCATCCCACATTTCCATCCATTCAATTGCCGCCGCCGTAATTCTCCAGGACTATTTAGACGCACATGCCAACTAAGCCACGCCGCAAAACCCAACCCCGGGCACGTACTACACAGACACACCTTTTTACGAAGGTCACTGCCGTCGGATTGATTGCGCTCATCGCATACATAATCTTCCAAGCTCGCCAGCCCGCTAATTCACTTGGTCCCTCAAGTCCTACCCTGCGCCTCCACGAAGCGCTCTGGCTGCGCGCACGTCTCAGCCAAAACTTCCAGGCCCTCACCCAACTTCCAGGGCAGAATACCACCACACAAGACCTCTATGTAGAGCCGGGCGATACCGCAACAGATGTCAGTCATAGCCTAGCCCAACTTAACGTCGTCTCCGACGAATCGCTCCTCCGGGATTACCTGCTCTACACAGGTATTGACGCAAAAATAAAAACGGGTTTCTTCCAATTCCCGCCAGGAATGACCACGGTCGAGGTGGCCACAGCATTGACAAACGCTCTGCCCTCACAAATAGAATTTCACATGTGGGCCGGATGGAGATTGGAGGAAGTCGCCGACGCCTTGTCCAGCCACCCTCATTTATCAGTCGACCGTAATTCGTTCCTAGCCTTCGCCAACCGCCTCATCCCTTTGCCTGACACCTACATTTTTACTCAGTATATTCCAGGTGACGCCACCCTCGAGGGATTCCTCTATCCTCAGCCCTACATCTTTCCTCCCCGCGCAGACGCCTATCAAATACTATCGCAAATGCTGTCTGCCTTTGATACCCACACCGACCGATTTCAGGCACTCGCCCAACACCACAACCTTACACTTATTGAATTCGTTACCCTCGCCTCTATTGTCGAGCGAGAAACCATAATACATAATGAGGCCTCATTAATTGCCGGCGTCTTTCTTCATAGACTTGCGCTCCAAATGCCACTCGGTGCTGACCCCACTGTACAATACGCACTCGCTAGCAGGGACAACTGGTGGCCAGCACTAACTACAGACCCACGCCTTGTCGATCACCGCCACAACACTTACGTGCACATCGGACTTCCGCCAAGTCCTATCGCAAGCCCTTCACGGGCTACTCTCGAGAGCGTCGGAGGGGCCACTCATACAGATTTTCTCTATTTTCGTGCCGCATGCGATGAGAGCGGAACTCACAACTTCTCCCGCACATACAGTGAGCATTTACTATTGGGATGTGGTGCCTAAATGAAGACCCTGCTATCACTTTATTGCAAGTACAATCAGGTCAGTCGCCTTTTAGTGCTCCTCCTTTCACTCACCGCAGTTAGTGCCGCCTGCACACCCGCGGCACCCCCTTTGGTGAAGATTGGACTTATAGCACCCTTTTCCGGTCGCTACCAAGAAATAGGATATCAAGCACTATACGGAGCGCGCCTAGCTCTTGCCGAACACAACCTCGCCCACCTCACTCCACATTATCATGTTGAGCTAATTGCGTTTGACGATAGAGCACATACAGGCACTGCAACCGAGCAGGCTAAGAAGTTGATGTCTGACCCCAACGTAGTTGCCGTGATCGGGCACTGGCTAGAGCACACAACCGTAGCCACCGCCCCTCTCTTTGAAATCGCGCAAATCCCAATGCTTGCCACGGCCACCGTCCCAGATGAAACGTTACGCAATAATAATTATCTCTTCCGCCTTTACCCAAACGAAGATGTCCTGTTACATCAGTTGCACACAGCAGCCCGCACTCACTTTGTGGAATACACGTGCAACTGTAGCGTAACCTCTGGCTCTCAGATGCTAAACTACATCAAGCGCTCGGGGACAGACGCAACCGCCGTCGGGGGCCCCTTGTGGTCACTCAAGGAGTTTATCTCGTTGGCCGGTGAAAACGCAAACGGTTCCTATTTCATAACACCCGCCCCTCACCCGCTCGTATCAGAGCACACATCAGACTTTCTGCGCAATTACCGCAAAGCATTTCCCGGCCAAAACATCGGCTGGGTCTCTGTTCACGCCTACGAGGCCACACGAATACTCCTCGCTACCCTTGAGAAATCTCATGGCACCACCACATCAGCACATCTCGCCATCTCGCTATCTCTCACGGATTCCCCCAGCAGCTTACTCGGACCGGTCCGCTTTACACAAAACGGCGAATGGGCTACACCGAACTATCATCTATACAAATGGAACTCCGCTACCCGTTCCCTAACAGACAATTAATCCACTAATGTTACCTTCACTAACAACACACATAATCGGAGTTTCTGGTGGAAGCTGTTCCGGAAAAACTCACTTTGTCCGCTCCCTAATTGAAGAAGTGGGGCCTAGCAAAATTTCCGGCATCGAACACGAATCTTATTACCGGGGCCTCGCAGGCACCCCACATACACAGCGGCGTACGATAAATTACGATCACCCTAGCGCTCTCGATACCGAACTCCTAACCTCTCATCTACACTCCCTGCTCCGGGGACACACCATTAATGTACCGATATACGATTACACGACCCACTCTAGAAAAGACCTAACTGTGACCGTTAAGCCCACTCCTTTCATCGTGGTAGAAGGAATTCTAATTTATCACCACCCTGAACTAAGAAATATCTTCAATCTCAGTGTATATATCCATGCGCCCGCCTACGTTCGCCTCGGCCGCCGCCTGAAGCGCGATGTCAAAGAGCGAGGACGCACCTATTTTTCGGTGCTCCGACAATATCTAAGCACTGTTCACCGCGCACATAATAGGTTCGTCCGCCCAACCCGCCACTTTGCCGACATACAAATAAGCGGACTGCACAACTACTCATCATCCATCCAGCATATTAAATCTATTCTCATCTCTCCACATAGCACAACACACCAATGAAAACACGCATCTGCATTGAGGCCTCTCCCCTCATCAGCCCAAGGGCTGGTCTAAGCCGTTACGCACACAACCTCATCCAGGCCCTTCTACGCATTCACCAAGACGGCGATTATGCCCTTAGCTACAATCGCGCCCCCACCGCCTCGTTATCTCACGCCTTCAGACATCTTCCCTCGTACACCTCAAACCTCCATGACAAAACCTGGCGAGCCAGAAACGCAATCACATATTTTTCCGGGCCGTCCATGGACGAATTCTACGAAGGCGTATCTCTTTTCCACAGCACAGCGCACCTTTTACCTAAACTAAATACTATTCCAACCGTACTAACGCTGCACGATCTTATCCCACTGCTCCTTCCACGTTATCACAAACCACTAAACCGTCTCTTTTTCCGTCTCATGTTGCCAAAATTCCTTAAGCACGCCGATGAAATAATTGCCGTCTCCCATACGACCAAGCGCGATGCCATTGCATTACTAGGCCTACCACCCGACCACATCACCGTAATACCCGAGGGCGTTACTGACGACTTTCGACCCATCACCGACGAAAACACGCTCGCATATATACGTAATTCCTATGGGCTACCCCGCTCATATATTCTATGCGTCAGTACGATAGAACCACGAAAAAATCACATCACTCTGTTACGGGCATTCGAAAGAATTGCTGACCACCACACGGAACTCGCTCTCGTACTCGCTGGTGCAACCGGTTGGTTATACGACGATTTCATTGTTGCCCTATCCAATTCGCCCGTCCGCCACCGCGTCCGTTTACTCGGAAAGGTACCTGACAGAGACTTGCCAGCTCTCCTATCTGCCGCAACCATATTCGCATTTCCTTCCCACTACGAAGGCTTCGGCCTCCCGCCACTAGAGGCAATGGCATGCTCAACTCCTGTAATATGCTCGTCTGCCCCAAGTCTCACCGAGGTTGTGGGTGACGCCGCCATAATCTGCCCTACTACCGACATCAACGCTTGGTCAGATCAATTAAGCCACTTACTCGAAACACCCGCTAAGCGTGAACTCCTTGCTGCTGCGGGCAAAACACAGGCATCTAATTTTTCCTGGGACTCCGCAGCCCTATTAACACGGACTGTCTACGAGCGGGCCATTACAAGCAAGTAAGTCTTTCGCCTTCAAAGAATAAAGGCGGTCAGCATCCCATAACGCAAAATCCGCCAATTCCCTTGACGGACCTCTCCGATGCACATATTTCCTAAATGTTAAATCACGCCCAATTTTCGCAGAATGCTATAGGGCCCTAGTCCAGCCTACGTTACATCAGTAATTTCCACCTCTACAGATCCAGACACAACGGATACGGGATAACTCGGTATATCCCGTATCGCCGGAAACGAGAGAACACTTCCATCTCTCACGTCAAATTTAGCCCCATGCCTTGGGCATTCAATTTGAAATCCTTCGCAATTGCCATCGCCCAATGGCCCATCATCATGCGAGCAAACATCAGCAATACAATAATAGTTATTTTCTATATTAAACAAAACCAACCGACGCCCATCAACCTCGACTATCTTTCTCTGTCCCGGCCCCAATTCGTCTGCCGCCGCCACTCTTATACCCACTATTTTATTCCCAATTCCTTTCTTTTTTCTTATCTGTGTCCTACGAAAATAAACCCATACACATCTTACTCATCATCCACCCAGTCCTGTACACCATATGCACCTACCTTTAACACCTTGAGGGAGAGCATTGCGCATTTTAATCGAACTGGACCCAATTCGATACCTAGCATTTGCAGTATATCTTCTCGAGAAAATTCCTTAATCTCGTCTAAACTCTTGCCTTGTATCTCCTCCATTAACATAGACGCAGATGCCTGCGAAATAGCGCATCCTTGCCCCGAAAATGCTGATTCGATAATCCGATTATCCTTATCAACCCGCAGATCAATTCTAATCACATCTCCACACAGCGGATTATCGTCTTGGTACGATATATCTGCGGGATCCAACTCTCCGTGATGCCGGGGGTTCTTATAATGATCTAAGATAAACTCTCTGTACATATCATCCATAGCATAGTCCCATTTATCTAAACATGTCCCTTACCCTACCGATGCCCTCCACAAGCAAATCCACCTCATCCTGCGTATTGTAAAGATAAAACGAAGCACGCGCTGTAGCCACAACATTCAATTTTGTATGCAGTGGCATAGCGCAATGGTGTCCCGCACGCACCGCCACTCCATCCCTATCAAGTACTTGCGCTATGTCATGTGGATGCACGCCCTCCAGCGTAAACGAAGCCACGCCGCCACGCTTGTGCGCCTCAGGTCCATACACCGTTATTCCATTTATTTCGCCAAGGCCCTCCAGAGCATAGGAAATTAGCTCTTGTTCGTGCTTCCAGATACTCTCCATACCCACACTCTCGAGATATTCGACCGCAGCACCAAGCCCTATCGCCTCGCATATTGAAGGAGTTCCCGCTTCGAATTTATATGGAATCTCGTTAGGTTCAAACCCTGTCATTTGCACACGCTTAATCATATCCCCGCCACCAAGAAAAGGCGGCATCTCATTTAGTAATTTAGCCCGCCCCCACAGAACGCCCCCCCCAGTCGGGCCACACATCTTATGCCCAGAAAAAGCGAAGAAATCAGCCCCAATTGCTCGAACATCTACTGGTAAGTGCGGTGCAGACTGCGCCCCGTCTACCACGCTCACTGCTCCCGCGTCACGTGCCTGTGCGCACATCTCAGCAACCGGATTGAGGGTTCCCAGTACATTAGACATATGGGTAAAACAAACGATTTTTGGTTCCTTGTTCAGTAGCCTCTCCCATTCCCGCAGATCTAGCTCACCTTGTTCAGTAACCGGAAGAACATTAATTTCCAACCCTTGTTCCGCCGACAGCATTTGCCAGGGAACTAAATTGGAGTGGTGCTCCATCTCAGAGACTACTATCCTATCCCCTTCTTTCAGATTACTGCTTCCCCATGTTTTCGCCACCAGATTTATTGCTTCAGTAGCGTTCCGAGTAAAAATCACCTCGCGCGAATCTTGCGCTCCAATAAATTCAGCTATTTTCGTTCGTGCGCCCTCGAACTCCGCCGTGGCCTCTTCGGCAAGAGTGTGAATCCCCCTATGTACGTTAGCATTGTGCCACCTATAGTACCGTTCCATCGCCTCCAAAACGCGAAGTGGTTTTTGCGATGTCGCCGTTGTGTCCAGATACACAAGGGGCACACCAGGTCTTATCTCGCGACTCAGTGCTGGAAACTCAGCACGTATCTTCCCGCTGTCAAGCTCTACTAGGGACATACTGTCTCCCACTTTCGCTACTCAACGCTTTCTCGTATCAAGATGCTATAGTGCATCTCTGCTTTGCTATTATTCCATTTTACCTACAACTATATCCTTAAGCCTCTCTCGTACACCCTCAAAAGGAATGCGTTGCATAATCGGGTCAAAAAACCCGTCCACAATCAATTTCCGGGCATCCTCATAATCCATGCCCCGAGACATTAGATAAAACATATGCTCATCCTCGAGTTTACCCACAGTTGCCGCATGGGTACACCGTACATCGTCGGCCTGTATTTCGAGGCCCGGAATTGAGTCCGCCCTCGCCTCGCTACCCAGCAATATATTTCAATTTGCTTGAAACCCATCTGCTTTCTGGGCTCCAGGCGCAACGTTGATCATACCTTGCCACACAGACCTGCTCTCGTCCCGCAGGGCACCCTTAAAGAGTAAATCACTGACCTGATCCTCAGCCAAATGATTTTGTTGCGTATCATGATCCAGGTGCTGGTCACCAGCAGCAAAATAAAACCCCGACATCCGTCCCCTTGCTCCTCTGCCGTAAAGATCTAGGTCCAGAAATGTTTTTGTAAGCTTGCTTCCCACAGAACAAAAAATCCAGTCCAACACGCCATCACGTCCCACCTGTGCACGTTCATGTGAAAAGTGCGCAAACTCATCACCAAGTGTCTGCAACTCAACGAAGGTCAGATTAGCCCCATCCCCTACAAACACTTCCACAGTTCCAGCGTGGAGTCGCTGGTCCTCTGTACTACTTGACCCCAACTCGTGAACATAGGTCAATGAAGCGCCTTCTTCCAAAATAACCAATACTCGCGAGAACTGTGTCCTCCGATTCGCCCAAATCACGGAGTGGAGCGGCTCAGTAATCGACACATTCCGTGGGACATATACCACTACACCTTGATCCGCCAGCGCACCGGCCATGGCGGCATGCTTTCCGTCTCCCATCTTAACCAACCTGCCTAGGTATTTTTCTACCGTAGCAGAGTGCTCCCGCGTTGCATTCAACAAATCGCTAAAAATTATCCCCTGGCCCACTACTTCGTCACTGACAATCCTGTCTTCAGTAGTCCCGCCAGATACGACAATGCGACCACCTTGTTTGTTTCCAGCAAGCGGCCTTTTTAGTAATTCCGGAACTCTTTCTGTATTTTCCCTTTCTTCGCTGTTGTCGCGCAAACCCTCCGGCCGCATCTCTTCCCAGGGAATCGCCCGTATATCAGTTCTTCGCCAAGCCTCTTCCTCGACCGTAGGCATAGGAATTGTTTCGTATACGCTCCATGCCCGTCTACGCTCATCAGCATACCACTCACCATCACCTAGCCTATCCGACAATCTTTCAATATCGGCATTGTTAAGCGATATATCGGTTGTCGTACGTGCCTTTTCAACCTCGTCACTTCCAGTTTTCTTGTCTTTTACCATCCCTACAGTCCCTTGCCTCATCCTAGTATTAAATAGGGCGCGTCAATTGCTTTTCCGCGCCCAAACCTTAAAACCCTTAGTCTATTGCTGACTTAACTAGCCGATGGATCCTTCCATTTGTAATTGGATTAGCCTATTCATTTCCACTGCGTACTCCATAGGTAGCTCCTTGACTAGCGGTTCGATAAATCCTGATACTACCATTGATGATGCCTCTTCCTCAGACAATCCCCGACTCATTAAATAGAAGAGCTGGTCCTCTCCGACTTTCGACACGGATGCTTCATGGCCAATAGAAACATCGTCCTCGTCAATTTCAATGTACGGGTACGTGTCAGAGCGCGACTGCTCATCTATTAGCAATGCATCACAAACGACGTTCGAGCGCGCACCCTTACACCCCTCATAGACCTTCAATAGCCCTCTATACGTTGCCCTTCCGCCGCCACGTGATATTGATTTAGAGATAATCTTAGACGTAGTTCGCTCCGCACCATGAATTATTTTTGCACCCGCGTCTTGGTGCTGCCCTGGCCCAGCGAATGCTATTGACAGCACTTCGCCGTGGGCACCAGGTTCTAGTAGATAAACCGACGGGTATTTCATGGTTAATTTTGAGCCTAGGTTACCATCCACCCACTCCATTACTGCATCCTGGTATGCCGCAGCCCTTTTTGTTACCAAGTTATATACATTAGGGCTCCAATTTTGAATTGTGGTATAACGACATCTAGCCTGTTTCTTAACTACAATTTCTACCACCGCCGAATGCAGTGAATCAGCTGCGTATGTCGGTGCCGTGCACCCTTCGACATAATGTACCTTTGCACCTTCATCCACTATGATCAACGTCCGCTCAAATTGACCAGCATTAGCCGTATTGATACGGAAGTACGCCTGTAAGGGCATTTCGACCTCGACGCCCGGCGGCACGTAAATAAATGAGCCTCCCGACCACACCGCAGAATTGAGGGCAGCAAATTTGTTGTCCGTCGGCGGAATTAGCGTACCAAAATACTGCTTGACGATCTCCTCATGCTCTCGCAGACCGTCATCCATCCCCAGAAAAATAACCCCGCTTTCTTCAAGCTCCTTCTGGATATTGTGATACACCACTTCAGAGTCATACTGCGCACCCACGCCACTCAGAAATTTCTGCTCAGCCTCCGGTATCCCAAGTCGGTCAAAGGTATTCTTTACTTCATCTGAGACATCGTCCCAGCTCCGAGCGCTCTCATCCGCAGGTTTAATATAGTAGTAGATATCGTCAAAATCTATCTCCCCCACATCGCCGCCCCAGCTAGGCGTTGGTTTACTCAAAAAAATATCGAGTGACCTATGCCTGAAGTTACGCATCCATTCCGGCTCTGACTTCATTTCACTTATTTGATCAATCACATCATGATCTACACCTTTGCGGGTCTTAAAGGTATACGTATCTTTTTCATGAAACCCATACTTCTCAGCATATGTAGTGTTTATTCCCGATACTACAGAACGTTCGTTTTCAGACATATTACACCTCCATTATCCACCTATAATTACTGGCCGGTGTGAGCATCCCGCACCCAATCGTAACCTTGCTCCTCAAGTTGTCGCGCCATATCAGCACCGCCAGACTCAACGATCCGCCCCTCAAACATAACGTGCACATGCTCTGGCTGTATATACCGCAGCACGCGCTGGTAGTGAGTAATTACCAAAACACCCAATTTCGGGCCAATCAACTTGTTTACTCCCCCCGCAACTATTTTTAACGCGTCTATATCGAGCCCAGAATCAGTCTCGTCTAATACCGCTATCTCAGGCTCCAATGTGGCCAACTGTAAGATTTCCGCCCGTTTTTTTTCACCGCCAGAAAATCCGTCATTAAGATAACGCCCAGCAACTTTTTCGGACATCTCCAGCGATGCCATCTTTTCCTTCAATAACTTACGGAATTCTGCGATCGGGATTCCACCGTCCTCTGGATTCTCAACCTTACGGCGTGAGTTAATAGCCGTCCGCAGAAAATTTGCTACTGTAACTCCCGGAATTGCAACCGGGTACTGAAAGGCCAAAAATAGCCCCATGCGCGACCGTTCATCCGGAGCGAGTTCCAGTATATCCACACCCTTAAAAAATACCTCGCCCCCCGTCACTTCGTATCCTGGATGGCCCATCAGCGCGTACGCCAATGTACTTTTCCCGCTTCCGTTAGGCCCCATTAACGCGTGAATTTCACCTTGCTCAACAGTAAGGTTCACCCCACGCAATATCTCTGTCTCCTCGACAGAAACACATAGTTCGCGAATTTCCAACACTGCCCCCATATTCCGTTATTCCTCCGCTTCCAAAACATTCAAGCAACCAAACATGCGATTATACCATTTTTTGAGACACCCATCTAACTTATTTCCTTATTGTTTGCCTGTCATATTACCTGTCACCACCATCACTCATCTTCGACTTCTGCCAAGCTCTCCATATCTCCTTCTATGGTCATTAGTGACGCCGACACCCAGCCCCCATCGGACGACGGACGCGGTGCATCGCCTATAACTAGCCAGTCTCCGGCGCCGTTCCGACCTATTGCGTTTACACAGTCACCCTCAAGAATGTATCCGATCGCCCGGTAGCCAGTTCCCGCCCCGGTCCGAACGTTTACTGAAGCAACATTCGGACAAGCACGCAATTGCACAGGTGTCGGCGTCAGCGCTAGCTGCGCCATCTCCACCGTGGCTGTGAGGCCTGCCTTTTGATCAACAAGAGCCTCGCTTGTTGCAGTAGTACGAAGGGACTCAACTGTCGCAGTGTGTCCAATCTGCACTGTCTCATTATCCATTTCTTTGGCTCTATTTGTTGGTGTAGCCGCTACCCCTATATCCGAGGCGTGATCAATCGGGACTCCGCTTCCTATCTCCGGCGGCACAGCACCCACCACATATAAACCATAGCCAATTGCACCCAACATTCCGCAGAACAACACCGTTGAGACAACTACCGAAATTGTTGTTTTCCACCGTGTTCTCGTATCGGTAATTTCATCACTCCCACTACTACTTGGTGAATTATCCTCTCCGCTCGGCACCTTCATATATTTACGATAGTGTTTCAGTCTACGTTTTGGGTCCTTCAATTCCTTATAAGCCCACTCAATCTCTGCCAGCACTCCCGATTGCTTTTCCGTATTGCCAGGCCCACTTACCTGGGACACCAACATTCGATATGCCGCTTCTATCACCGGCCACTCTGTACCCGGGGCTATATCAAGTATTGTAAACGGATTGCGCTTATCCATCTTTTTCTCATTTACCCTTCATGCACCTACTTCAGGAATTCTGTTGACATCGCAATCCGCCCGTGATACACTCCGCGAAATTGATTTCGGATTTATAATCACCAAAATTATGAGCAAAGAAACAACCGACACCACTTCCAGTACTCCGGCGGTTACAGCCGTTCAAGACGCTCTACGCGAGGTAATGGACCCTGAGCTTGGCATGAATGTCGTCGAACTCGGACTTATCCGTGAGATCCAAATCAATAGCGACGTCTCCACAATTACCATGATACTCACCACGCCCTTCTGTCCATACGGACCAGCCATCATTGAATCCGTTCGCACAACAGCTGAGAAAACGTCTTCCGTCCCAACCACCGTTGAAATGGGCACAGAGGTCTGGTCGCCCGAAATGATGGAGGAAGGGGCCGGGGGCGATTGGGGCCTATTTTAGAACCGCCCTCTCTCATAGTCAATTTACCTCTAGATAACTCGAATCTCTCCACCCCGGCCTGCCACTGCCTCACCCACTATCCACCCAGAAACCGACTTATCCTCTAGACGGTCAATTAGTTCGGATGCATAGTCTCCGTCCACGGAAAACATCAATCCCCCGGACGTCTGAGGGTCTAGCATAAGTAGGCGCTGCCATTTATTCAGTCCCTTCTTAAATCGGATCCACTTTGTAAAATAATCATAATTGCGAATCGCGCCTCCCGAAAACTTTCCCGCTTCAGCATAAATTTCAGCTCCATCCATCCAGGGCACCCTTTTGCTGTCAATTATTAACCCGCACCCGGACTGCGCAGCCATCTCGTTAGCATGCCCGAGCAAGCCAAACCCCGACACATCAGTCGCCGCATTTATCCTGAGATGTAGCTCCTGGCCGGCTCGCATCGCCGGTCCATTTAACTTCGACATTATCTCCAAGCACCTTTCCACATGCAACTCCTCGGCCTCCCCTTCTTTGTTTGCAGTTGTAATTATTCCGCTTCCAATTGGTTTTGTAATTACCAATTTATCTCCACTAACGATACCGCCTTTACGAAAGATCCTGCTTGGATTAGCCAAACCCGCCACAGCCAGCCCATACTTCGGCTCTGAATCGCTCACAGTATGACCCCCGGCAATACACGCGCCTGCTTCGACAACCTTGTCGGCGCCCCCTCGCATAATCTCACCCAATACACTAGTATCCAGATCCTCGGGCCAGCCCACAAGATTGATGGCTAATAGCGGCTCCCCACCCATTGCGTAGACGTCAGAAAGCGCGTTTGCTGCTGCAATCGCACCATACTCGTACGGGTCGTCCACGACGGGTGGAAAGAAATCAGTTGTCATAATCAGCGCCCGGTCCTCGTCCAACTTTATGACAGCCCCATCGTCAGGACCCGCCAAACCCGACAACAACTCTGCAGACTCATTGTTAGAATACATTTTTCGCAGCGGTTCCAACAGTTCCCCCAGGACCTGAGGGCCAAGTTTCGATGCTCACCCCGCACACGATGCAAAAGATGTCAGTTTTATCCCTTTCCCCGACGCGCGCATCCTGTCCTTTCCTTCTTGCATAATCCACCTATTTTAGCATTCCTGCCCGAGAGCGGGAAACAGCTGTATAATCGCACCGTATGCTATCGCCCCTCCGGAATGTCGAGGCACGCATCGAGCAGTTACTAGAGCGAGATTTCGTCAAATTATGGCAGCATCACCTTCATCCAAACACACTAGTCCGCGAACTCGCACGCGCATTAGAAAACCGAGCGACTTACAACGTAGACCAGGGAAAAGCACCGAGCGCACCCACAATCTATAACGTACGCATCAACAAGTTCGTTGCCGCAAATCTTCTCCATCACGTTCCTCGATTCCCCGAACTCATGTCCCAACAACTTATTGTGGTAGCACGGGAACTAAATCTCATCATGCTCGACCCACCCGTTGTGAATATAATCGCTGTCGACGACCTTCCAGCAAACGATTTCCACATAACTACAGAAATCAGTCCAGTCCACGACAACCATACTCAGACAATTATCAATTCCACTCGCAACCAAGGCCTTCATATGCCACCGCATCTGTCCGCATACATCATTGTAAATGGCCGCAATGAGATACCCCTAACACAACCGCTTATCACCATAGGTCGAAGCACAAAAAATACCATAATCCTCGAAGACGCCGGCGCCTCACGATCTCATGCACAACTGCGCCTCCTAAAACACACTTGGACAATCTTTGATCTCAATTCCCGAAGAGGCACCTCCGTAAACGGAGAACATATAGGCCAGTCCCCACTTCACTCCGGAGACGTAATCACGCTAGCATCCAGTCAGCTTATCTTCGCGACCGAAAAACATCACGCCAGCAGCTCAAATCAGACCAAACCACTATCCAATCAAACAGAACCACTGCAGAACCCTAAACAACCATCCTGATATGGATAGCATTTATCACGTAGCTAGGTTTTGCGCAACAGTTGCCCTTTATGCTGTATTGGCTGGGGCCTTATGGATACTCTGGACGGACATCCGGAGCGCTCAGAAAATTGTGTTACTCACTTCGCAGCCTGCCGGCGAGTTAGTTGAACTAGCTAGCAACCAAATTTATCCACTCATGCCTATATGTTCAGTCGGACGGGCAAGTACAAACGTAATCACCATCGACGATCCGGCTGTCTCACTACAACATGCGCTAATCACCAGGCGCGACCTCGCCTGGTGGCTAGAGGACCTAAACTCCAGAAACGGCACCTATCTCAACGACCATCGCCTCGAAACCGCCGCAGTGATCACTAGCGGAGACATTATCTCAGTCGGCCACACTCAATTCCAGATCAACATTGGCTCCACAACCCGATCCCAATTTCCCCAAACCACTTAAACGTATACTTAGCCGTACCTCCACTCCTCACGCTCTCATCCCGAATCCATCCCAATTTCCTGTTTTTGCTCTGCGCCCATAATCGCGCCCATCTCACTCATCATGTTTGTCTAATTCAGTATCTAGTGCGCGCACATCAACATCTCTCCAAGTACCTAGACGCACTATCTTAATATCACCAAATGCTTCTTCTTGTTCTGCGCTCACCATATTTCGCCGGGAAAGCTCCAATATAGCCAGAAACGTCGCTACGATTTCGCCTCGCGACTCACTCCTCCGAAGCAATCCAAAAAAGCTCGTACTTATACTCCGCCTCAATAAGCCGCCTATTGCCCTAATCCGTCCGCGCACAGAGAACCTCGGCCGCCCAACAACCTCGGACACACGTGATCTTCCCGGCGGCGGCCGTTGCATTGCTGCATTAAACAACGGCACCATGTCGTCAATGGAAAAATCACCCAGGTCAATCCCCGTGTTTACTCGCGCTGGGGTCACCAACCTTACAA
>JAKUPR010000035.1:0-10640 GCA_022450585.1 Anaerolineales bacterium
ACTGGTTCTGGTGGATTTACCTGAGAAGCGTGTTGATGTTGAAGGTTGGCTTGATGATATCAAGTGTCCGCACCGTTACCTTTCAAAGAACATCATGTACATGTCAGCAGACGAGTTTACTGCGCTTGGGCGGTTTCATCTTGTTTGGTGCACCGGTGTGCTTTACCACAACGCAGAGCAACTCCGCTTTTTGAGGAAGATGTATAACTTGATGCAGCCTGGTGGATTTCTGGTTTTGGAGAGCGCAACCCTACGTCAGGCTTGGTTACTTCGTGGCGGAAATTTTGTGCAGGTTCACTATCCGCAGACTTACAAGGATACCGGCACTATTACCCATCTGCCTACCGCAGCTGTAATAAAGGCGTGGTTAAACATGGTCGGTTTCACAGAAATACAAGACTCGAAATGTCATCGTGCATCTGATTGGAGGTTGCTGTGGCAGCGCTATGCTTGCATTTGTCGAAGAGTAGGTGACGACAGTGCTGCTAGCTACTATGCGAAATCAGGTCGTAACCCTGAGTATCTCCTTGGCGAGAGCTCATGATAATCAATGTTTCAAGTTAGGCGTAAGGAACAATTTCCTTTTTCCATAAGATATCCGCATCCTTACAAAGGCATTGCCTTGATTGCTATGGGTTTCCTATTCCTCAATCTGGTTGGACTGAACAGGAGCCCGGTCGTGTGGATGGATGAGGTAACTTTGAACGACCCTGCTAAGGAATTGGCTTTGCATGGCCGTATGGTGTCATCAGTCTTCTCAGGTCACAATGGATTTGAGGAGGCATATTATTGGCAGCCGCCTGGTCAGCCTCTTGTGATGGCGCTGGTTTACAAAGTGTTCGGTTTCGGAATATGGCAGACCAGAATACCCGGGGTATTGTTCGGTTCGGGAACGCTGGTAGTATTATATCTCCTCGCTACAGTATTCTTTAGGAGTCACAAAGGTGCTCTGCTGAGCGCAGTAATACTAGGACTAGATCCAAGATTTATCGAGTCCGCACGTTCTGGCCGAATGGATACGCAGACGCTTTTCTTCGCTTTGTTGGGCGCACTCCTTTTTATTGTTGTAAAGCAGCGTAACTACGAAAATCATGATAGTCGCCGAACTATTTTTCTCGCGGGTATCTGCCTGGGACTGGCGGGACTGAGTCACCCACTGGCAATTGTATGGCTAGTATCCTTTGGGGTCATTGCTATTTTGTCCAGAGAGCGAGCTCAATTGGGGATATTCATGTGGGTGGCTGCGATTGCGGCAACGCCGACAGTCTTATGGATTCTGTCGGGGGCTGCTGCGGGTGACCTACAATTGCTCAGACATCAATTCTTGGAGCATGGATTCAGCCGTCTATCCGTAGGTGTTGTGTCTATTGGTCGGATTCTCGAGGAAGTACTGAGGTACGCCGTTGAGTACAAGTATGCCCCTGGCTTGTTGGCACTATATGTTTTCGGAGTGACTTGGGCTTGGATGCACCGCGATCGGTTTCGCTGCAATCCGTCATGGTTTGCCATTCTTTTCTTGGTACCGGCGATTTTCAACGCTTTGTTTATGTCCAAAAAAGTGGGGTTTTATTTCTTGTACCCGGTGACGATGTTAGCAATTGTGGCTGGGGAAATGACATCTGGATTGTGGGAAGGCACTTTAGTCCCAAACAGATCCCGAATAACGATACGATTGTTGCAGAGCGTTCTGATACTGGTGTTGGCCAATGTGCTTGTGGCTGGAATACTAGGTCGATATGCCACATTGGCATATCAGTGGCGGGCGCGTGATTATCAGCCAGTGGTGCGTGCACTTGCGGAAATATTGCCGTATGACAGTATTGTGTGGGGGCCGCCAGATATCTGGTACGCGGTGGAGCAGGTCGGATCCTCGCTACGTGTTCGAGGAGAACCGGATCCGGACATTCATGATTTTCTTGTCACTAAGGTCTCGAGTAATATAGAGTTTCCAGAACAGGTGAGCCATGTTAGCGAATTTGGCGCTGCTCTGCCGCCCGTGTTTGGAGCGGTACATCTTCCTTCGGCCGATTACCGAATGAGAGTTTGGGCATGGACGCAGCATTGAATAACCTGTGGATCCCGTCTCAGTGTTCGCTGCGAGCATCCGGTGGGGTGTCATGACAAACCCTATTTTTAGCAGAGGAAGATTCTTTCCAGGACGATTGCGGCGTGTCCTTGACCGCGCGAGTAGTTGCTTTCCATGGCCACGTACTGTGCGTGATACTTGCTTTTTTGGGCTACGTGTAACTCCGGGAGGTCCAGGATATTTCTCACGTAAACTTATGCGCGCATTTGATAGACAAGGGATACAGGTCACTCACGATCGTTTAAGGGCTGCACAATCCGCTTTGCTCTTTAGTGTTTCTTGGGGTGATTGGTTCTATCGTCTCTGTGATCTGTGGGATGTGCGTACTGTGCTGCGGGTGGATGGGTTCATGTTGCCGGGCTATTTTGACAACCGATCACAGCCATCAGGTTTTCAGGATCGTGCGTTAACCTCTAATGACATGAGATTGAATTATCGTATCCAGCGTGACCTACTACAGGCCGACCACGTGATTTTCCAATCTGTTTTCAGCAAGGAGATGGCAGATACTTATCTCTATAATCGACAGGAGCACTATTCTGTCATCTATAACGGCGTGGATTTGGGTAAATTTTGTCCAGATGAAAGACACAATGGGCGGGTACGATTGTTGGTTGCGGGTTCACTGCGGCATGAATATGTGCTTGGCACAGTTCTACCGGTGTTCGCACAATTGTGGCGTCGTTATGATCTTGATCTTCATGTGGTTGGCAGTCTGGGGAAGATTTGTCGTAAGCAGCTCAGTGATTTCAGTGAAACTAATCCTGAAGCTAGTGATCGCATTTTGGTGACAGGGGCGGTAGATAATGATGATATGTCGAGTTATATGCGGCAAGCTGACGTACTTTTACATCCCCGGCTTGGGGATTGGTGTCCGAACGTAGTCGTGGAGGCGCTAGCGTGTGGGCTGCCTGTAGTGTGTGGCTCATGGGGAGGGACTGCTGAACTCGTGGGTGCGGGGGGGGTTGTTGTGCCGACAAAAAAGTGGAGCTATGGCCGGGAATTTGTACAGAGTATGGTGATGGCGGTAGAGACCGTGTTGGATTCTCTGGATGATTATCGGGTTCTTGCAAGGCAACGGGCTGAGGCCGAATTTGACATCTGTCACATAGCCCATAAGTATGCCACTGCCCTAGGCTTGACGCATTCAGGCAAGTAAAGTCGTGAAAAAGAATATTATACTGCTAGTAGCAATATGTGTTTCTGTGTTTGTTATTTTGGAGCTTGCTCTGAGATTGTCGGTGTTTCACTGCAAACTTCCTGAGCCCAATTTATGTAGATTTGGGGTGGTGAAATACCATTTCAATCGAACTGAAGGTGGTGGCGATCTTGCCCCAAGCCAGAATGGTATCTGGGCAATTTGGCCGCACCGTCCATATCATGTGCAGACTAATTCGGATGGCCTAAGAAATGTTGAAGAGCTGGATGCCACTCACGACATGCGCATTCTTGCGGTTGGGGATTCCTTTACCTTTGGACCGTATGTTCCAAATGAAGACACCTGGCCGTCTCAGTTGGAAAGATTGCTGGATGTCTCATTGCATCCACACGCCACTGTGCAGGTTCTCAATGCGGGAGTTGCTGGGTATACAATTGTTGATGAGTACCATTATCTGAGAGAGCGCGGTCTGGCGTTGGAACCCGATCTGGTTGTTTTGGCATTTTTTCCGAATGATATCACTGACATGCGTGATCTCCAGAGGGACTATCTTGCTCGGCCGGCGCAGCAGGTTTATGGGACAAGTTTTATGCGCTGGTCGCGCGTTACACTTATCAATCTTGAGCAGAGATTTGCCATTATGCGATTCGCACATAGTTTGAGGGCTGAAATGGTTTCGAGAGTGGCTCAGGCACGGAGAAACTCGGAAGCTGAGCAAACTCGGGGAGAGTCTATCAACTCTTTTTTGGATTGCGACGCCTTTAAAGGCGTGCAAGACGGGCCAACGCAAAATTGCTGGAATGCGTATCGAGAATGGTTTGCGAAAACAGTGCATATGTTGGAGGAGAGCGATGTACCTATGTTGGTTGTAGGAATACCGGATTATCGCCAGCTCCCTGATCTTGGCTATGCTAATCAACCACAGCAGTTTATGTCTCAGCTATCGGAAGATACCGAGGTACGGTTTCTTGATTTAATGCCTGTTTTGAGGGCACGCGCCCAGGTTGACACAGCGTATCTAATGCAATATTACCCGGTTACTGAAGGTGGGGCAGACGACAGTATTGCGATTGCTGGCTATCGAGGAAATGGACATATGTCCGCATATGGGTACAGAGTGGTTGCGGAAGCAATCGCGGAGTACTTGAAAAGCGATTCTTTCTGGCATACCAATTGACCTGGCACTGGAGTAAGCCAGGATACCACAAGTAATGGTAATGCAAGAAAAACTCGATATCATACGTGTTCATGATTTTGTGGGCAACCTTGGTGTCAACCTTCCTCCTGTCGAGAATTTCTGGAGTCTTGGGGATGTGACGGCATTGCGAGACCGTGTGGACGGATCTTTTTTTCGTTCGAACTATGAACGCGGAATTCTTCTTTATGCACTGGTTGCGAAACATCGACCGATGTCTGTACTCGAATTTGGTACTGGACGTGGATATGGATGCCTATGCATGGCGTGGGCGATGCGTGATTGCGGTATCAGTGGCATGATTCACACGATTGACATGGTTTCTTCAGTTGAGTCAATTAGGTGGCCCATATGTTGGAATGAATCTGAAGGGCCACAGGTTGAGGACCTTTCGCGCTCTGAGGTGTGGAGTCGTGCGGCACATCCCGCCTGGTTGGAGCATGTTAAGGAATGGACAGGTTACTCTGCGGCAGCAATGCGAGAATTTAGTGGTGATCCGGTAGATTTTGCTTTCATAGATGCTGGGCATGGCCATCGTGGTGTGCGCCATGACTTCTATGCTGCCTTGGGTGCTGCAGGCAAACGCATCGACATTCTCTTTGATGATTATTCCTTTGAAGATGTGGGATATGGTACGAGGAAATTGATTCAGGAGGAAGTATTAGAGCATCAAGATGCTAGCTTGATTATTACAGACAGACGATGGCCTGGAGGGGAAAAAGAACACTACAGTGACGCTTCTTCTGGAATGGTATGGATTAATTGCAAAAACCCACAATATCTCCTAGATGAAATTCAGCCAAAGTTCTGGCTAGGAATGTTTAATTTAGGATATCGGTTTTGGGAAATGCAGTATCGTCTCCGGAGAATACTCGTACATAAAGTGCGTCTAGTATTGCATGTAGAACACGGCGAAAGAATTCGGACAGCAGCCGTACGTAGAGTGCTTCAGGCATTGCGTGTGGGACATGGTGGCTCTCGGGGCTGATGCGTGTATTAGCTATACAGACTGCACTAGCAATCAACTCGGGTGGGGGGCGTGCTGATTATGAAGTCCTTTCGCAGCTTGCCCGCCGTGGGCATGAAATAGAGGCTGTGATGCCGTACGCGAACCGGTCTGTCTGTGCAAGTCCGCCGGGTGTACAAATCCGCTGGGTTTATGCGCGTGGATTGAAATTTCCACAATCTCTTGGTCTGATGGCTTTTCCCGGTTTGTTGCGCGCGGCTCGACGTTTTCGTCCACACATTATACGAGACCATAGTCCGTACACATACGGGCTGGTAAGTCCATGGATCGGTAGACTTCTTGATGTCCCCGTTGTCGGTACGGTATATCATCTCGACAAGAGTATTCTAGGTGCCCGGTGGGTTGAGAGCAATTTACTTGCCCGCTATCAATGTGTTTTGACAATTAGCAAGTTCTCGCAAATGGAGCTCCAGCAAATTTCTCCGTCTGTGGGCACGCGTACAAAGGCTATATATTGTGGGGTGGCATCGGGGTTTAAGCGACCTGAATCGGATGGTGGGGCCTGGAGGAAAACCATGGGAATTCCTCGGGGCGTGCCGGTGTTTAGTACGTCAGGAGTGTTGACTCCACGGAAAAACCACACATTCTTGTTGGATGTAATGCAGGCTTGGTTTCGAGAGGGTCGTGACGGTTTCTTGATTATTACTGGGGAAGGCGAACTTGCTGATCAGATTAAGAATCTTGTGCGGGTGTACGGATTGACTGATCGAGTATTTTTCCTAGGATATGTTCCAGAAAATGAATTGTGTCGAGTGTTTGAAACCAGTACGGCATTTCTATTTCCATCCCATATCGAGGGTTTTGGTATGGCGCCCGCAGAGGCGATGGCGTGTGGTACGCCTCCGATTGTCTCAGATCGAGGTGCATTGCCGGAGGTCGTTAGGAATGGAGCGACCGGGTTTGTTATACCTATCGATCAGGGTCCGGAACCCTGGGTTCGCGCTATGTCTCATCTGTGTGATGATCTTACTTTGCGTCGCGAAATTGCGGCGGCTGCGGTAGCTGATGTACGAGAGCGTTTTAGTTGGGACAGAGCGGGACGTGAAACCGAAGCAGTTTATCTTCAGTTGATATCGGATCATGGTGGGCGGGAGTAGTAGAGGCCTATGCGAGTCCTATTAGTTGGGTCACAGCGATATCCGATGTATGCGCCTGCGTGGGCTCGGGGGCTTAGGGAACTTGGTGTGGAAGTGACTATATGGGATTGGACCGATTGTCTCAGTTCAGGTTTGTTAGGTAGGTTGGAGCGGAGATTTTTTATTGGTCCTGGCGTGGCTCGGGTGAAACATGAACTTGTTTGTAAGGCTGTAGAGAGTGCCCCAGATATTATTCTATTATATGCTCTCCCTGCGATCGATGTGTCAACGGTGAAGGTATTGGCAAAGAAACATTGGGTATCTGGATATCACAATGACGATCCATTTGGAGCACATAGTAATGCACCCGGGATGCGGGCGTGGAAGCGAGTGTTGCCATTTTTTCATAGTCACCATGTCTTTCGTAAGAAAAACTTGGTTGAATATCAAGGTTGTGGAGTTAAGAGGGTGAAGGAATTGCACCATTTCTTCTTGCCTTGGCTTCATAAAAAAATCCGTATTCCGCAAGACCACAAAGAGCAGTATGGGAGTGAATTAGTTTTCGTAGGTCACGCAGAGCCTGATGCGCGTATGGGTTTCCTGACCGCATTGGTGGGTGCTGGGCTGCCTGTTAGTGTCTATGGTGGCAGCAAGTTATGGCGCAAATATCTACCTGCACGGCTTCGCAGCGAACTTACTCCAATTCGTCCGGTATATGGCGATGATTATGTAAGGACAATTGTTGGCGCGAAAATATGTCTTGCTTTTTTTAGTCGCGCAAATCGAGATGATTACACTACCCGGGTTTTTGAGATACCAGCAATGGGTGGTTTTTTGATGTGCGAACGGACTCCCCTTATGCAGGAATTTTATCGTGAGGATGTTGAGGCGGCCATGTTCTCAAGCAAAGAAGAGTTGGTAGAAAAATGTGGATGGTATTTGCAACATGACAGTGAGCGGCAGCAGGTGGCAACCGCTGGTAGAAAGCGCTGTCTAGAGGATGGCCATGATGCTGTTAGCAGGATGCGTCAGTGGCTACAAGATATGCAGGGATGGATGGTGGGGACAGATATTTTGGGTACAGGGACATGATGCGTCTACTATGGATTTGTTCCACGGTGCCGCCGTACAATAGCTTTCTATTTAGGGCCTTGTCTGAGAATCCGGGTATCTCCTTGCGGGTAGTTGTGAATGAACTGGCGGAAACTCGTCATCCATGGAAACATGATTTGACCCGTGGTCTGAATTTGCGACCTATTCGACGTGTGGCCGGTATAGACTGGGGTTTGCTCCGAGAGGCCATATGGTCAAAAAACACGCTAGTAACAATTGCAGGTTGGAATGTGCCTGCAGTAATCCTGTTTGTCAGCTTGCTGGCGGCGAAGAGAGCGGCATTTGTACTATGGACCGATACACCTGATTTGGATTCACCGCGTCATCCCATCAAAGCTGCGCTTCGCTCCCGTTGGCTTCGTTGGATTTTTAGCCGCGCTCTTGCCGTGATGGGCACTGGTTCTCCTGCGCTAGACGCTTTGCGACAGATGGGATGCCCGGAAGGCAAAATGCTCAATTTTCCGTTTTTCGTTGATCTTGAGCACTATTCTAAGAGCGGAGTTACCTCAGTGACGGATAAGGAGTTGCACTTCCTTTCTCTCGGTCGAATCGAGAATGCAGTTAAGGGTCATCATCTGGCTGTTGAAGCACTTGGCCGTGTAGTTGAGCGGACCGGTCGGATTGACTGGAAGTACACGATTGCTGGTATTGGGCCTGACTCGGATGAGTTGCTTAGTATGATTGCGTCACGCGGACTTGCGAAACAGATCATCTTGGTGGGTTGGTTGGAGCCAGAAGAAGTCCGGGATTTCTTACGGGTTTCAGATGTACTCATTCATCCCTCGCTGCAAGATGCTTATCCGGCTGCCGTACTAGAGGCTATGGCATTAGGTACTCCCGTTCTTGGGTCTAATGCGGCGGGTTCGGTGCTGGATAGAGTTGAACATATGAAGAACGGATGTGTACATACTGCCGGCGATGTATCTGAGCTTTCTGAGCAGATTGAATGGGTATTGCAGCACCGTGACGCAGTGGATGATATGGGTAGGGCTGCACGGATTACGGCTGAGTCATGGCCGGTATCCAAGGCTGTAAAAATAATCACTTCTCTCACTAATATCTCAGATACCTAAGATGCGCTATGGGATAGATGCCTCAAATTTGCGGTCTGGCGGTGGCCTCAATCATCTACTGTGTTTGCTGGAGCATCGTCGATACTCACAAGGAGATGACACTAACATCATTCTCTGGGGCAGCAGCGCACTTTGTGATCTCATCCCTCCCAGGAAATGGATTACTGTTAAGGTTGTTCCGGATTTGGATGCTGGACCTCTCAAGCGTTTATCCTGGCAGATGCTGCGATTCCCAAAACTGAGCAGTAGTGCTTGCGATGTACTTTTTGCGCCCGGAGGTTTGATTGGAGATCACCATGTACCGACTGTGGTTATGTGCAGAAACATGCTTCCATTCGAACTCTCGGAGGCTCGGAGATATGGTGCGAGTTATATGCTTGCGCGCCTACTATTTTTACGTCTGCTGCAGGCGCAGGCCTTCCGGCGCGCGGATGGCGTAGTTTTCTTGAGCGACTATGCGCGCGATCGTGTTGTAGAACAGATAGGTGCTTTATCTGGCATGACTGCGCTGATAGCCCACGGAGTGGAGCATCGTTTTCGTCGGGAGCCTAGAGTACAAAGGTCGATTAAAGAATTTTCTTCGGCGCGGGAATTTCGATTGCTTTATGTGTCTATTGTGGATGTATACAAACATCAGTGGAATGTGGCTACCGCTGTGGCAGACCTGCGTCTGAAAGGGATGCCAATTACTCTAGAAATAGTTGGGCCTGCTTATCCTCCAGCACTCCGAAGGTTAAATTTGTCTTTGCAGAAGGTGGATCCAACTGGTTCGTTCATACAATATTGTGGCGAGGTATCACACTCTGAGTTGCATCATCGACTTCTCAATGCCGACGGCTTTGTTTTTGCTTCGACGTGCGAGAACATGCCTAATATCTTGCTAGAAGCGATGGCTGCCGGCCTGCCGATAGCGTGTTCGGATCGTAGGCCTATGGTTGACATTCTAGGAGAGGCCAGTGTGTTCTTCGACCCATTGCGACCAGATAGCATATCGCGTGCCATTGCAGGAATGTTGCAGGATACAGATGAGCGCACTCACATCGCTCGTAGGGCTTATGAACAGGCTAACTTCTATTCTTGGGAGCAATGTGCATCTGACACATTTTCCTTTATTAAGGAGTGTGCTGGCAAAAGGTCGGCTGACCAAGCTGCGGACATATGGGATTAGGAGTGGTTAGAAGCATGAGCGTCATCGTTGGTCTGGTGATATTTTTTACCGGCTCTATGTTTTCAGATATTGGTAATATTGGTGTAAGAGATTGGGATCAGCATCTGTTTTACTTTAGTTCTGTTATGAAGACAGTTTTTGAGCATGGCCAACTTCCACTGTGGAACCCGTGGTATTGTGGCGGAAGTGTGTTGTACCAGAACCCTCAAGTGTCTCTTCTAAGTCCAGTGTACCTAGTGGCACCGATTGTCGGGTTGCTTCCTGCTGTTAAGATCACTGTTGCACTTTACTATTGCGTGGCCTTGTTTGGGATGTACCTCCTGGCTCGTACAGTCTACGGACTCTCAAATAGTTTCATGACCTTGTTGGCTTGTTGCGTTTTTGTATTCAGTGGTTCTCTGTCTATGCACATCGCGGAGGGGCAGACCCACATGTTGGCCGTGGCTTTCTTTCCTTTCGTTTTATTGGGTTATGAGTTATACCTTGCGCGGAATCAGCCGTTGTGGTTGATTTTCGGGAGCGCTTTTCTTGCTCTTATTCTGTGGTCGGGCGGCATTTATGCGGGTCCATTAATCACTCTGTTTATTGTTGCTTATGCGTTATTGCGAGCGGCGATCGAAAAGTCTATGTTACCGCTACGGGGACTCTTAGTGATTGGAATTTATGCGTTCCTATTTTCAGCATTGCGACTTGTTCCGGTGATGGATTATATGCGTGATTATCCACGCATTGTAATGGCTCGT
>JAKUPR010000035.1:10650-19287 GCA_022450585.1 Anaerolineales bacterium
TTCCACCAGGTATTTGGTACGATATTTTTTTCAGTCGTGGTCAGAGTCTCTTTACAGAGGCTACGCTTACTGACAGTAGCTTACCAATTGGCTGGCAACCGCAATGGGGCTGGCATGAGTATGGTTCGTATGTCGGTATACCTATTGTGGTTATCCTTGGTGCAGCATTTGTTAGGACGGGATTAAGTGTCAGGGATCACCACAACCAGGGACGTGATCTTGCCCTGCTTGTGTGTTGGTTAGGGTTTTTCGCTCTGTTCGTTGGAGATTTTGCATTAGCAAACCCTTACCGATTACTTAAGCAATTCCCATTTTTCCGGTCCTTCCATGTCACTGGACGGTTTCTGATTCCGTTGATGTTTGTTTCTTCTCTGGTTATTCTATGCTTCTTTCGTTGGGTACAAGATCTTCTGGCAGGTAGGAAATTGGTCAATTATGCCGTAGCCGTTGCATGTGTCTTGGTTGTTGGGGACCTTATGTTGGAGACGCGGCGGCCGCTGGGGGAGGCATTCACTGTTGATCCTGCAGTGTATCATCGTTCTGCTCCGATTGATGCGGACAGTGGTCATTATCAAGCGATTGCTAGTCTTCCAATACTTGCTCATCATAGCATTAGTTCAATGTATCCTGCGATTCTCGTTGATGTTAGCACTGTAAAGTGCTATGAGCCTCTGAAGCCCAGAAAGGGATATGAACTGGACAAACCGCTCGTCTTTTCCCCAGATGCTGGTATCTCCATTTCCAATATAGTATTCTCTCCCAATCGCATCACCTTTGACTTAGATGTTGATGATTATGGGTGGGTCGTGCTGAACCAGAACTTTGTACGCGGATGGTCTCTGACCGGTACAGAAGCAATTGTTCGAGAACTGGGTCACAAACCGGCGGTTAGGATATCTCCTGGGAGTTACAAGGATATTTCCTTCAGGTTTTTCCCTGCAAGCATCTGGTGGGGATTGGCCTTGACCTCCGTAGGCGTGGTTGTGGCACTGAAACAATTGGTTTCTTCTCGTAGTCCTGTAGCATCAATGCATCAATGATACGGGTTGCTCTGCTTGTATATAATGAAGCGGAATCCATTTCCTCTGTGTTGTTGCAGCTGAAGAAATGTTTGACCGCGACTGGATCCAAGTTCAGGGTTTATGTTGTCAATGATGGGAGCACTGACGATACGGTTGCCAGAGTTCAAGGTCTTTCCGATGAGTTTCCGGTGACAATCCTCAACCATGAAATTAATCTAGGTGTTGCCCGAGCATTTGACACTGGTCTGCGGGCTGCACTTCATGAATCGCGGCCGGATGATGTCATTGTAACTATGGAGGCTGATGGCACAAGTCAGGCAGAGGTTGTGGTTGCAATGGCAGACAGGGTCCATCAAGGTTTTGATGTGGTCTGCGCGTCACGCTATAAAGAAGGCGGCGGCTATGTTCATTTTCCATGGAAAAGACGTGCTTTTAGTGCGGGGGCGAATTGGATGTTGCGTTTTCTGTTTCCAATAGCTGGTGTGTGCGATTACACAATTTTTTTTCGAGCTTATAGGGCATCCTTGCTTAAGGAGGCGTTTGAATATTACGATGGAGCAATGATCCAGGCGCGTGGTTTTGTCAGTAACGCTGAAATACTAATAAAACTGCGTCCCCTCAGGCCGAAGGCAACTGAGTGCGCGATGATTTACGACTATTCCCTCAAGAAATCAGCCAGCAAAATGAATGTGTGGAGTACAACCATAGAGTATTTCATGTTCATTTGGAACCAGATATTTCGGATAACGTGATTACTCGCAAAACACTTCCAACAATTGGTTTATGTGTTACTTTCGTATCCATAATGTTCTTCCATTACGTTTCCCTGGTTGACTATCCCATGCCGAGTTGCGATGAAAACTTCTATGGGCGCTCAGCACTCAAGTTTTTCGACGCAGTATTCTCAGGAGAAAGATGGCCTGCTGCCAACTCCGCCTTTTTTTTGTTCCATGGACGCGGGTACTGGTTGTTGTTGGGGATTGCTTTTTCTCTTCTTGGACCTACTTTGTTTGCTGCTCGCATAGTGTCATTGCTCGGCCTGCTTCTTTTTATCACTGCGACATTTTTTGTAGGCAAATTGTATGTGAACAGGACGGTCGGTTTGTGGTCTTCCTTATTAGTATCTGTAGCGTGGCTTTCGATGCATTCAGGTCACTTGGCACGTCCCGATGTGCTTTCTTCAGCGGTTGGCACGGCTTCAGTGGCACTGGCTAAATACGTTACAAACAATCACCATTGGCGTAATTTTCTGCTACTGGGTGTAGTGCTGTCCGCACAGATTGAAATTCACCCATTGTCGATACATCTTGTCCTACCTATTCTGTTAATGACGACTGTATTTGTGTTCCGGAAGAGGTTATGGATTCAGATGCTTGCAACAATACTGGGGATAGCTACCGCTTTAGGATTTATCTTGCTTGGACGTTATGGGGCTGATACTGTGGCAGTTGTTAGCGGTTTTATTGGAGGAAATGATCTATTGGTTGAATTTGTGCGTGGCGATTCTTCTGCTAACCAAACAAATTTGTTGGATTCGGTCGGAACTTTCCTCAGATTTTGGTGGGACAGCTATGCTTGGTTAGCCCCGTTTGTTTCTACTCCACAAGCATTATTTTTTCTTTTCGGGCTAATCTTTGCTTGGGTGCGTGGCAGCGCGGGATTGCGAGGACTAGCTTCAATAGTTATAGTCTCAAGTGTTTCTTTCGCTTTGACAAATAGGACCCATTCTTGGCTCGGGTATTCGCTCTTGTGGCTTCCGTATTATACCGTTATGTGGGTGACTGCCGTCATGGGTTTTAGAGTGTTATCACGGTGGGTCTGGCTGAATCATAATCTTGCGCGAGTCGTTTTAGTGCTGCACGGCTTTGTTTATCTCGTAGGGGATGTGTATCTACTGCGAGGAGATAGAGAAAAAACTGAAGAGATTTATTATACAGAAGCGAATCAGATTCTTGCCGGGATTCCCAGAGGAGCACGTGTATTGGCAAAACAATATTGGTGGTATGCCATGCGAGATAAGGTGACTTTCTTGGATGAGAATCTGGTTGCGCCGCGAGGTAGCTTAGCATGGTGGATTGGCGTGCCCGATGATATTGCTTACCCTCGACAACGGGTAGATCTTGACACACAGGTTAGTGAACAATTCGATGGAGAACTGCGACCTGACTTTGTTGTTGTGGACGGCGTGTTAGGCTGTATGGATGTCAGGGATGAAAATTACAATGCTTTTATTGGAGTGGTGCAGTCAAGATGTAAGCTCAATAAGCAGATCCATTCCAATTTATATCGAGTGCAGCATGTCTACCAGTGTGTGAGCTAGGTAATTGCTTGAGAATTGAGAAAACCTAGAGTAGTAGTTTCCTCCGCCGGAGTCTTTCACGCTTATCATCTAGCGCGTGGAGTACAGGCAGCCGGGTATCTTCATCGTTTCATTACGTCAATTTACAGTCGGTATGAAACCGGTATCGATAGGCGAAAAGTGACCCAGATACCGTTGGCTTCTGGCTTAGCAAGTGCCATCCGGTTTTTTCCTGGGGAAGCTCAGCAACTCGCTTCATATTTGGTGGGTGACAGCGTCTATGATTTGATGGCTTCAAGACATGCTAAAGAAGCTGACATTTTTCATGTATTTAACAATCAGGGCTTGCGCTCTATGCAGGTAGCAAAAAAGCATGGTGCCGTTGTTGTGGTGGCCCGCTCATCGGCGCACCCTAGAGTACAGGAGCGCATCCTCCGTGATGATTCTCGTTTGCCGAGTGGAACAGCAAGACTCTCACGATTGTTGGTCGAGCGGCATGTTTCCGAATATGAGCTTGCAGATTTTATTTTTGTACCTTCGCAGTTTGTGTGGGACACAATGCTGCAAGAAGGTGTGTCTGCACGAAAACTGCGTCGTGTACATCTTGGATTTGACCCAGTCATGTTCTTCCCGGGTGAGAAAAAAGACGACGTGTTTAGAGTTATGTACGCAGGTGGATTAAGTGTGCAGAAAGGTATTCCATACCTTTTAGAAGCGTTTTCAACATTGAACATACCGAATAGCGAGTTGCTGCTTGTTGGCGACACATATCCGGATGCACGCGCCACACTAAGTGAATATAGAGGTTTGTTTAGGCATATACGTTTTGTTCCACAGGCTGAACTACTGCATCACTACCAGCAGTCATCAGTGTTTGTGCTCCCGTCTCTTCAGGATGGATTTGGAATGGTGGTGTATGAAGCTGCGGGATGTGGACTACCAGTTATTATCACAGAAAACGTGGGGGCAGAGATTCGTCATGGGAAGGATGGTTTTGTGGTTCCGATACGTGATGCTAAGGCGATTGCAGAAAAACTCCGTTTTTTTCATGAGAATCCTGAAGAACGTAATAAAATGGGCCGGGCAGCACGTGATTACGTACAGCAGTTTACTTGGGATAATTATCATCAAGAGGTGATTGCACATTACGATGCTATTTTTACTCAACCCAGATAACCACCACTAATGTTACAAGTGTAATTATGACAGTACTTATAGGTTTCAACAGCGAAATCAGAACGATGTTTCAGATTGTCTTTTTGAGGTAGCTGTGTCGTTGGCTTGCATTCATACCCTGGAACCCATGGAACATGGAGGGGTTATGGCGAAAGTGCGTGTGGCGGCCGACTTGCTGAGGCGTTGCGGGCATTCACCGAGGTTGCTATATACTGCTACGGATCAAGTTCCCGTTGGTGGTTTAGGTATGAAGGCGCGTTACTTTCTGGAGCATCCACGGCCGTATCCAACTCAGTTTGAGGGATATGGTGGTATTGCATTTCCGCATTGGCCACTGCCAACCTGGGCCACATATTTACTGCCATGGTTTGCATCAAGGAAGATTCAAACTAAATGCGGAATTCAAGTGGTAGTATCCGGGGCAGCTCATTGCGGGGTGCCTGCGGCACTTTCAAAAGCACGCTTCATTGTTTGGGTTTCCACACTGTATGCGGATGAGCTTGCTGGTCGGGCTCTTGCGGGTGACAAATGGGCAGCAAGAACTGGCAGTGGTGTGTCGGGATTGCTTCTGCGGTTGGAGGAGAAGTTCGTGTTGGAAAGAGCATCACTAATACTTGCAAATGGAGGTTACATTGCAGAAAAGATTAGCGAGAATTTTCCGGCTGTGAAAGACAGAGTTCGTATCGCTATATACCCGGTGGACACTGATGTATTCTGCCCTTCCGTGCAGGAATACAGTAAGCCGGATTCGCACCGCTACCTTTTATTCACGGGGCGTATTAATGACCCGCGCAAGAATATGGGAATGCTGTTCAAGGCATTCGCTCTTGTGCTTCAGAGGAGACCAGACTTGAGGCTAATACTCACTGGGGACCGGCCCGATAGGTCTATACGTGCTTTGGCAGCAGAGGCAGGAGTAGACGCGAAGGTTGATTTCATTGGAAGACAATCCAAGTTGGAACTGGTCCGTTTGTATCAGAACGCGGAGCTTTTTGTGCTCTCATCGAATCAGGAGGGTCTCGGCATCTCCGTTCTGGAAGCTATGGCATGTGGTACTCCTGTGGTAGCTACGCGTTGCGGTGGTCCTGAAAGTGTCCTCAAAGAAGGAGAGACTGGTTTTATGGTTCCTGTGAATGATTACGCTGCTATGTCGGAGCGCATTCTGAAGTTGCTCAGCGATAACCAATTAATATATCGCATGCGTGAACAGTGTACGCGCCTAGCGAGCGATACTTTTTCCCGTCCAATGGTGGAGAAAACGCTTCTCCAGGCCTTTCGCGATGTTTACCCTGAACACTTTTAGATTTAACGGTCAGTGCGTTTCTCAATAATCATTCCTACCCACAACGAATCGCAAGACATCGGCACTACTCTGCGGGCGTTGTGTGCCCTGGATCATGATGATTTTGATGTATTGGTGGTGGACGATTCTTCTGACAATACTCCTCAGATTGTTCGAGCAAATGAGGATGAACGCGTTCACTATCTACGACAAACGCGTGGAAAAGGCAGGTCAGCTGCTCGCAACCAGGGTATTCTTGCTGCCACAGGAGAGATTGTGGTGATACTAAACGCAGATGTGCGCTTACCCTCCAATTTTCTTCGTGATTTAGAGTGCCATTACCGTAGCGGGGCGGACTATGTTTTGGTGGAGAGCAGGGTTTCGAATACTGAGGCCCTTTTCCCGCGCTATATTCAGGCACAGCATGAGTTCCATTATGGACCAGATACGCATGTAAATATGAATTGGACCGAGGGGTTTTCATGTCGTCGGGTCGCGGCTGTGACTGTGGGAATGTTTCCTGAGAACTCTTTTGTTCCGCTCGTCGCTGGTGAGGATGGATGGTTTGGGGAACGCTTGGAGGCATATGGTTGCAATAGAGTATTTGATCGGAATATTGTTGTTAGCCACGTCATGCCTTCGAGTGTGAGCGATTTCTTCGGGCAGCGCATTGGGCGCGGCCATGGTACTGCACAAGTTGGCGTACAGCGTGAAGGAATCTCAGTGGGACGGCTAGCGATTAGAGTATTAAAACATATGATTTATGTGTGTGCGTCAAACATTGTAATTCTACCAATCGGACTGTGGGCTTGGAGATATGCAATGCGATCTCCCCGTGGATACGCAGACTGGTTGCCTTTTGTCTGGGCGGTGGCCCTTGAAAGTTGCGCTAATCATGTGGGCATGTGGAAGGGCTTCTGGGAAGCATTTCGTCTCAATCACAATGTTTCCCAGGGTACGTACAAATGAGACTCCTATATGCTGGCCATACGTATCTGGTTGATGAGAATCAAAAGAAGCTGGCGGCTATCGCGCGACGTGATGGCATAGAGTTGGCGGTTGTAGTGCCGCACATGTGGCGCGAACCTCTATTGACAACAATCTATCCACATGTGGACCCGGAAACATCATACCGGGTTCTCCCAACTCGTGTCACTTTCTCCGGAAACGAAATGCGCTATTTCTACCTTTCTGTGGATTTGTATATGCGCCGCTTTCGCCCCGACGTTATTGTTGTCGAAAATGGTGTTGGCTCATTGGTATACACTCAGTTCTTACTGTACAAACTCGTTTTTGCACCGTATGCGAAATGCGTGTTCTTTACTTGGTGGAATCTGCCATATCGGCCGCGGCAGCCCTTCCGTGCAATTGAGCAGTTTAACCTTCGGAATAGTCATGGAGCGATTGCAGGTAATTGCGATGCCCATACCATTCTTCGTAGCAAGGGTTTTTCTAGTCCGATTATGGTACTCCCTCAGCTTGGCGTAGATGCCGGCTTTTTTAGGCCGGGTGATGGTAGTGAGTTACGGAGGAAATTGGGTCTAGGTGAATTAGTGATTGGTTATGCCGGACGATTGGTGCCAGAAAAAGGGTTACGAGTGCTTATGCGAGCTTTGAATGGATTTAGCGGAGATTTCGATTTGCTGCTAGTTGGTAATGGTCCGTTGGAATCTGAACTCCGTACGTGGGGTGCGACCCTTCCAGTGGGTCAGAGTTTACATCTACACTCTTCCGTACCCCATGCACAGATTTGTGGTTTTATGAACTCGATGGATATTTTTGTGCTGCCATCTTTGACCACGTCTTACTGGAAAGAGCAGTTCGGCCACGTCCTAATAGAGGCTATGGCTTGTGGTGTGCCGGTGATCGGGTCCGATTCAGCGGAAATACCTAATGTAATTGGTGATGCTGGCCGCGTGGTTCCTGAGTGTGATCCAGTTGGACTACGGCTTGCTTTGATGGAGCTGGCAGATAACTCTGAAGAGCGTCAAAAATTGGGCTTGAACGGGCGCGCGCGAGTGTTGAAACATTATACGCATGAGCATATCTCGGCGGGTACCGTTGACTTTCTAGTTAACTTGGCTAACTCATGATTTCGGATCAACATCCTACCCCTTCGGAGGACTATGACATCCCAAAGCAGGCGGTGCGTAGTGCGTTATGGGCTGGCGGTTCCCATTATGCCCTGTTCGGCCTTGGGTTGGTCAAAACAGTGATTCTGGCCCGGTTGGTGCCGCCAGAATATTTCGGGATTGTAGCAGTGGGCCAGGCCTGGACCACTTATTTCAGCATTTTCCGACTTGATTTTCGAACTGTGATAGTGACATGGAAAGATGATTCTAAGCATACTCTTTCAGTGCAGTTCTGGCTCGACAACTTGCTTTCATGGAGTGGATTGCTTTTGGCTGTCGGGTTGTACTGGATTGCACCGCACGCGCTATTTCTGGTTGGTGAAGTGCCCGCAAACTGGCTATCTGCTGTTTGGATAGCGGTGTTCGTGTTGCTGCTGCTGGTGGGATTTGAGGGTTTGACATCGACGCCGCGCTACATGCTCGAGCGCAGGCTGCGCCAAGATATTATAGGGCGCCTTACGATTTTGCACGCAGTGCTCGGATTAATAATAGCGGTGGTTTTGGCTTGGCGCGGATATTATCTTGCCGCAATATTAGCAGATGTTGCTATTCCTTCTGTGGTAGTTGGTCTCGGGGTTACATTTATTACACGCTGGAGGCCGGCCTTTGTATGGGATATGAAATTGGCGCGTAGGTTATTGGAATTTGGATTGACCATTTGGACTGCTGGTCTATTGGGGAAGATAGTGTTCCAATTAGATGATTGGCTTGTGGGCACGGTGGCGC
>JAKUPR010000036.1:0-17108 GCA_022450585.1 Anaerolineales bacterium
CCAACTGTAGCTCCCGCAGCCGCATCAGGAAATTTTGAACTTGGTGGACAAGTCTCTGATTTCCGTGCTCCAGATTTGATGCGAAACTCTGGAATGACGTGGGTCAAACGCCAAGTGAAATGGCACCCCAACGAGCCCGCCGGAAATCATATTGGGGTAATATCTGATGCGCACAACAAAGGATTTAAGATCCTATTAAGCGTTCTAGGACACCATGACAAATCCTATCCAGAACATTTCCCCGATTACGCACGCTTTGTTGGTGAACTAGCTGCCGCTGGATCAGATGCAATCGAAGTATGGAACGAAATGAATATAGATCGTGAGTGGGCAAGCGGCTCTATCAACCCGACCACCTACACTAGTTTGCTACAACAGGCCCACGGATCTATCAAAGCTTCAAACGCCGCGACCATGGTAATTTCTGGGGCCCCTGCTCCGACTGGATATTTCGGCGGATGTCACCCACATGGATGTGACGATGCGCCCTTCATCGCGGGAATGGTAGCTGCGGGAGGACTTAATTATCTAGATTGCGTAGGAATTCACTACAATGAGGGTTTGATGCCTCCCTCCGCACGTTCTGGAGACCCACGCGGCGCCAGCAGCCATTACACACGTTATTATCCGGGAATGGTCGATACATATTTCCACGCCATAGGAGGCGCAAGACCACTGTGTTTTACAGAAATAGGGTATCTGAGCGGAGAGGAATGGGGCATGCTGCCACCAGCCTTCTCGTGGCAGCCGCCCTACAACCTCAGCGTTACACAGCATGCTCAATACCTGGCCGACGCTGTGAGGATTTCTCGGGCAGAGGGTAAAGTTCGCCTATTCATCATCTTCAACGTAGATTTTACTCACTGGAGTGACGACCCCCAAGCCGGATATGCAATGATGCGCAAGAATGGGGGCTGCCCCGCATGTACCACTCTGCAGGCTGCCATGTCCGGAAACTAGTGACCTAATCGCAGCGACTCACAAATAATTATCCCCCCTCCCTGCTCGAAGTTAATAGAATCAACAACCCGTACGGCCTGTCAGTTTCATGCTAGAATGATTGATATGCCACCAGATAAACGGTTGCTCATTAGCAAATAAAATACATACTTAAGCAGACATGGGAGAACATAATTACCGTCGTTTGGTCGTCAAGCTGGGCACTTCAACCCTTACCTCTGGCACTACGCATATATCTGAAAGTAGACTAGGTAACCTCGTACGCCAGATGGCCGATATACGCGCATCGGGCTGTGAAGTCATTCTAGTTTCTTCGGGCGCAATGGCAGCTGGTCGCGAAGCACTTGCGTTTCCTGATTTGCCGAAAGAAATCCCGGAAAAGCAGATGCTTGCCGCTGTCGGGCAGCCACGTCTCATGGCCCTCTATGAAAACCTCTTCGCGCTTCACGGGTACACGGTAGCACAAGTGTTGCTTACACGCGGCGACCTTGCCAGAAGACCCAGCTACCTTAATGCGCGCAACACCTTACGGGCGTTATTGAATCAGAACGTGATACCAGTTGTCAACGAGAATGACGCTGTTACCACCGAAGAGATTCGTGTAGGCGACAACGACAATTTGTCTGCGCTGGTTGCAAACCTTATCGATGCGGACATACTGCTCATGCTAACAGATCAACCTGGACTTTTCACAGCGGACCCACGCCATGACTCTGAGGCGACCCTAGTTTCAGAGGTATCCGGAGTAGAAATTCCAGAAGAGATTTGGCAGGCAGCAGGACACACCGACGACAGTCTGGGAACCGGCGGAATGGTCACAAAACTGGAGGCAGCAGACCTAGCACGACGTTCTGGTGCTACGGTAGTGATAGCAGATGGAAGTGACGCTAACGTTATTACCGAAGCTGTCCGAGGAGAGGCAGTAGGCACCCGCTTTCCGGCACTTGTCACCACAATAGAGAGCCGCAAGCGGTTCATTCTTTCTGGCGGTGATGGTGTGGGTAGCGTACAGATTGACGCCGGCGCTGCGCAGGCTCTCCTGACCGGCAGCAGCCTACTGCCAGTGGGTGTTACCTTGGTATCTGGAGAGTTTGACCGTGGAGATACTATCTCAGTTATAGATGCCGGCGGTCATGTTATTGCCCACGGATTGGCCAGTTATCAAGCCAGTGAATTGAACAAAATAGCTGGGCGGCATTCCAAAGAAATCGAGTCGATTCTAGGATATGCTTATGGGGAGGAAGCGATTCACCGCGACCAGCTCATGCTACTCCCACGTAATCAGGAGAATCAAGAATGATCAACCTAGAAAAGATGGGGGCAGCGGCCCAAACAGCAACGCTCGAGATGTCTCGTGCCAATACTGACATCAAGAATGTGGCATTACAAGCAATAGCAGACGGATTAGTATCTAGTGAGAAAGACATTCTAACAGCGAACAAACGTGATGCAGAAGCAGGCCGCAGACATGGTTTGAGTAACGCTTTAATTGACCGACTCACTCTGACGTCGAAAAGTCTACTAGGCATGGCCGCCGATGTGCGCAGCATTGCAGCACTACCAGATCCCATCGGAGAGACATTTGATGAGCGCGTCCTGCCAAACGGATTGAGACTCCGCCGCCAGCGCGTACCTATCGGTGTTCTAGGAGTGATTTACGAATCGCGGCCAAATGTAACAATAGACGTCTCCGCACTAGCTGTCAAAACCGGCAATGCAGCCCTTTTGCGCGGTGGTAGCGAGACGATACATTCCAACCTGGCCTTAGTGCAAATCGTTCAGCGTGCGTTGCAACAGGCAAATCTCCCGCAAAGTGTAGTGCAATTCATTGCTGACACCGATCGAAAATACGTGTCTGAACTCTTGCGTTTGCACGATTTCGTCGAGATGATCATTCCTCGAGGAGGGAACTCACTGCACCGATTCTGTCGCGAGAACAGTTCCATACCGGTCCTTACAGGTGGTATCGGGGTATGCCATTTGTACGTGGATACCAGTGCTGATCTCGCCGCTGCGCTACCGGTAATAGAAAATGCCAAGGTGCAACGTCCCTCTGTATGTAACGCTCTTGACACACTGCTGATAAATAGATCAGTGGCAACGGAATTGCTTCCCCAGGTAGTGGCACGACTAGGACACCTTGGAGTTACTTTCCGAGCAGAACCACGTACAATAAGCGCCCTGCAAGGGACTACAAGGAATTTAGTCGAATCAAAGGTAATCCCAGCCGGGCCGGATGATTTCGACACAGAATGGCTTTCCCTTGTACTAAGCCTAAAAGTGGTTGACGACCTGGACGAAGCCATAGATCACATAGGCACACACGGCACCTCACACTCTGACGGCATACTGACCGAGACCGATTCACATGCGCAACGTTTTGTTAACGAGGTGGATGCCGCTGCTGTATACGTCAATGCGAGTACTCGCTTCACTGACGGAGCACAGTTTGGACTAGGTGCGGAAGTAGCTGTAAGCACACAAAGATTACACGCGCGTGGTCCTATGGGACTACCTGAACTGACAACTTATAAGTGGGTGGTACGCGGCGATTACACGACACGCTCCTAAAAATACTACTGCGGCTCTACTCACACCTTGCGAAGCAGTTCACCTAGAGCAGGCGCAATCTCAGTAAGTTCTTCCGGAACCTGGTTCTCCTCCACAAGTGCCTGACCTAAGCCAGATTGCCTAAATTCGATCAGGTCACGCTCATAAACATCCTTTGGCACTATGTCGCTGACAACCTTTCCATCCCGAAGGGTAATTATACGCCGTGCCATATTAGCGGAATGTGTATTATGAGTAACCACAATAAGTGTGGTGCCTTGAGTGCGGTTAAGTTCATCCAGTAACGCCATAATGGCTGCGGTGTTTTTCGAATCCAGGTTCCCAGTCGGTTCATCCGCCAACACAATTGTCGGCTCGTTGGCCAAAGCGCGCGCGATCGCAACACGCTGCCTCTCTCCGCCCGAAAGCTGGCTAGGCAGCGCTGTGAGACGGTGTTTTAGACCGACCAAAACCAACAATTCCTCCGCACGTAATCGCCGCTCCGACTTTCTCATACTACTCTCGTACAAAGGCACAGCCACGTTTTCCAAGGCGGTCAGAGTCGGAATAAGATTGTGCATCTGGAACACGAATCCTATAGTCTTACTCCTAAAACGGTCTAGATTACGAACCGCACCTAACGACTTCCCGCTTATCAGTACATCACCACTGCTCGGGCTATCTAAAGCACCGAGCATGTTCAACAGCGTAGATTTACCCGATCCCGACGGACCCACAACAGCGACATATTCTCCCGCCCTAATAGTAATATCTACGCCATCCAACGCATGAACTGTCTCAACTGACCCAAAAGTACGCATCAGCTTCCTAGTTTCAACAGCAATTTCTTGTTCAGCCATGTCAACTCCGCCTTGCTGACGAGTTCAACCTTGATATAGACATCTAGCACCCTCGCAAATCATCAGTCTATTCATAGCGAAGCGCCTCAATCGGTCGAAGACCCGCTGCACGCCATGCCGGATATATACCCCCTAAAATCCCTAGCACCAACATAAGCACTATTATTTGACCAAATATGGACACGTCATATATGGGCGTTAGGATAGGTCCAAAGTTAGGGATAAGACCCAACAAACGGTTTAGACCTATCCCAATACCAACACCAGCAATTCCACTAAACAAGCTCAATGCTAGAGCTTCAACCAATATCATAAACACCACTCGTCGTCGCCTCCAACCTAAAGCACGAAGTAGGCCGATTTCCTGAGTGCGCTCAAAAACACTCATCAGCATTGCATTCATCATGACAATGCCGCCCACTAGCATAGTTAAACCAGTCATAGCATTCAGCATAGATTCCATGCTACGAAAGTCCTGCATTCTTTCGGTAAAAGTGCTTGTAGGACCTACCATCACATCTGGAAACTGTTGCTCCAGTAGATTAGCCACATGATTGGCACGGTCCTGGTCATGTATAGCAACCCCCAGAAATGACACTTCGCTCTTTTTTTCAAACAAGTTCTGGGCATCACGCAGAAGCATCGCAGCACCACCATCTTCCATGCCAGATCCGTTTTCATATATACCAACAATAGTAAATCGAGTACCTGCTATCTGAATTTTTTTTCCTAAATCTTTATTTAGTCCATTAGCCGCAAAGCGTCCCAGTATCACCTCCCCAGAACGCTGAAGAGTTCTTCCCTCACGAATATTGTAGTCACTCAGCTTAGATTCGCTGGGATCAAGTCCAAAAACAATAAAAAATGGTAATCCGGGCGCAGCTGTGAATCCCAGCACGGTCCTAGACATTGACTTGACCGCCGGATGCGCGCGAATCTTATTAGCAGTACGTTCCGAAATACTTGACAGAGAAGCATCTGCTACACCTTTTTCCTCCACCATCAAATCCGAATCGCCAGCGAACGTATTGATGAATGTGGATTCTATTCCCTGGGCCATACCAAGCAATGCAAACGTAAATCCAACACCTAGACCAATGCTGCTAAGAGTGACCAAGGTGCGTGTTGGTCTCCTGAATAAGTTACGCAGTGCCTGGCTAGACAATATCCTACCAATCAACTCCATTCCATATGGAGGGACGGGTACGCTGGTAGCAGCACGCATCGCTTCAGCCGGAGCTAATTTTGATGCACGCCAAGCCGGATATAATCCGCTGATTATTCCAAGTCCAACGGACAAACCTAACGCCCGCAGCAAAATATCGAAAGTAAAGACACCTTCTAGCATTGAGTTGACAGCTGGAGACAACTTGGTTAATTCTATCAAACCAATGCCCAAAACTATACCGACAACGCCACCAAGAAGAGCTACGATCATAGATTCTCCTACAATCATCGCAACGACTCTTCTTCTCCGCCAACCTACAGCCCGTAGAACACCGATTTCACGTGTGCGTTCAAAAACACTCATCAGAGTACTATTCATCATGCCAAGACTACCTACTAGTACAGCAAAAATGCCCATATAGAAACCAAATGAGCGATACATATCAAACATTTCAGTTTGACGATTTTGCTCACCAGATCTACTTACGGCTAATTTGGGCCAGCGTCCCTCTATTTCCGCCCTGATCGCATCTATACGAGTTTTGTCATTCACGCGCAGATTAAAATAACTAACCTGATAGCGTTGATCAAAGAGACGCTGGGCATCAGGTAAGCTCATCACAGCACCACCATCTTCCATGTTGGTGCCAGTCTCATATATCCCAGCTACACGGTATGTAGTACCTTCCAAACGAAAGGCCTCGCCCACATCTTTTCCAAAAGTATCTGCAGCGAGTTTACCTATCAAAATTTGCTTACGGCGTAATAATGGACCACCAGCAATAATGCGATAATGGTCCATGCTAAATCCACGAGTGTCTTCACCACTCACAAGAAAATATGGCACATCGGCCATCTGCACGATGTTTGTGACAGTACCGGTCACCTCAGTAACACCTGGTATTTGCTTGAGATCAGTAGAAATACTCTCATCGACCTTACTGAACAAAACCATCATTGCATCTTTCTGAGCAACCATCATATCCGCATCAGAAGACGTAAATACTTTCTCCATTCCACTGGACATACCCTCTCCCAAGGCAGACAGAGAGACAACCGCTGCCACACCCATCGCAATGCTGAGAATAGTCAGTATAGTCCGCGTTTTGCGGTGCCAGAGATGCTTGAAGGTCATGGTCTTGTTCTGTCAGCCCGCGGTCAATCGGGCACGTAAGGTAACACCCGCCAAAAAAAGCAGGATAACGGCATAGAGAAGAGCTTCACGAAAGGTGCCACGCCCACGCGTAAAGGCAAATGCCGCTGGCAGAGTAATGACAGATAGAACTCCATAAAGATAATGGACATCTCTCGACGGAAAACGCCCCTGCATCACCATTGTCATACCAACCAAGGCCTGCACAACAAAAATGAGGCCAGCAATCACCAAGCCTCCCCAGAACTGGGAGGTCAAGTAGCGACGACGCAGATAGAACCAAAAACCCCACAACGCCATCAGTAGCGTATACAATAACGCCGTGTTGGCTAACCCCTCGTGCAACACCTTTAAAAACATCATTCTACGATTCTATCATGCTATTCGTGCTGTCGACATCAACCACACAGATTTCAAGAGAGCCGCACTCGGATAAAAACTGACTCACCGATGAAAGAAAAACCGTCTCTCCATATTTCTGCGTCACCATAATGCCGACTCAGTAGGGGTGTGTAACATCGGGTCAGTGGTCTGCCAGCAGAGGTATTATTAGCATCCCTAGTATTCCCCGTGCGTAAGGTTATATTAAAACATGTGGCCCTAATGAGGACCTATAGAACATCAATTAATCCTCACTCGTTCCAGCCGAGAGTTTGCTCAGAGAATGAACCTAGTACCCGGTGGTGCAGTTCAGATACACGACATGTATAGTTGTAAACAATCGCCGAGGTATTTCGAGTTATTTGCCAGCAGCTTCGTACAGCTCCACCAATACACTGCTGGCACTAGAAGGATGTACAAACACCGCTCGCCTGCCCCTAGCGGCGGCGACCGACTCATGATTTATCAAGTGCACCCCTTCAGACTGAAGTCTCTCAATCATAGCATCCAAATCGTCCACTTCTAGAGCAATATGATGCATCCCAGATTTATTCTCGGCGAGGAATCTAGCCGCTCCATTGTCATCTACAGTAGGTCTAAATAATTCTATTTCTGAATCACCCAACTGCAGAAACGCTACCTCCGCATCCTGTTCAGGCAGATCTTCTGCATACGACAATTTCAGACCTAGTGCATCCCGCCAGAATTCTAAGGCCGCATCAATATCTGAAACTACTACCGCTACGTGACTGATCTTCTTTATCATAGACATGAACAATTAAAAATCAGCCGGATGATACTGGCCCCAAACATCACGTAAAGTTTGGCAAATCTCACCCAGTGTGACATCGTTCTCCACACATTCGATTATAAGAGGCATCAGGTTTTCCGTACCTTGCGCGGCCAGAGCCAACCGGTGACGCAAGGCGTTAGCACGCTCATCGTCGCGCCGCGCACGAAGAATTTGGACGCGCTCTCGTTGACGCTCTTCAACATTATCGTCAACCGTCAGATGCCGCTCTGTGGATGTCTCATCGGAGACAAAAGCATTTACGCCTACAACGATTTGCTCGTGTTCTTCCATTGCAAGATGATAGGCATACGATGCATCCCGAATTTCGCGTTGCGGATAGCCGCTCTCTATGGCCGCCAAGGCACCGCCCATTTCTTCAATACGATCAATGTACACCTGGGCTCGCACTTCAATTTCGTCTGTAAGTGCTTCTACAGCATAGCTGCCGGCCAGTGGATCCACTGTGGCGCATACCCCAGATTCATGTGCAATAATTTGCTGTGTGCGCAATGCAATCATCGCTGAGTGAGCGGTAGGCAATGTCAAAGCTTCGTCCATCGCATTAGTATGCAAACTTTGCGTTCCTCCAAGGACAGCTGCCAACGCCTGGAGCGCCACTCGGGTGATGTTATTCTCCGACTGTTGCGCAGTAAGGGTGCTCCCACCTGTCTGTGTGTGAAAACGCAGCATCTGACTTTCGGCTTTTCTTGCGTTAAAACGCTCTTTCATCATGCGCGCCCACAAACGCCTTGCAGCCCGATATTTCGCCACTTCCTCCAACAAATTACGGTGTGCGTTAAAAAAGAAGGTAAGTCGGGGTGCAAAATCGTCCACTTGCATGCCCACTGATAGGGCGGCCTCCACATAGGCGACGGCGTTAGCCAGAGTAAAAGCCACTTCCTGCACAGCGGTGCTGCCCGCCTCACGAATATGATAGCCGGAAACATTGATTGTGTTCCAGAGCGGCATATTCTTGGAACAATACCGCACAAGATCAATCGTCAATCTCATGGAGGGGCCAGGAGGAAAAATATACGTACCCCTTGCAAGATATTCCTTAAGGATGTCGTTTTGGACTGTGCCGCGCAATCGCTCAGGCTCAACGCCCTGACGTTTGCCAATTACAACGTACATCGCCAGTAGAATAGCCGCCGGCGCATTGATGGTCATGCTTGTGCTAATTTCTGCTAGAGAAATACCATCCATCAACCTCGCCATGTCGTCGAGAGTAGCAATGGACACACCCACTTTGCCAACTTCACCTAACACCAACGGATCATCCGGATCATAGCCAATCTGAGTAGGAAGGTCGAAGGCAACTGACAGGCCTGTCTGCCCCTGGGCCATGAGAAATTTAAAGCGGTCGTTGGTTTGGGCGGCACTAGCATAACCAGCATATTGGCGCATGGTCCACAATCGACCCCTGTACATATTTGAATGCACCCCACGCGTGAATGGATATTCTCCAGGAAACCCCGACTGCTCTAGGTAATGATCGGAGTAGTCATCAGGCAGGTACACACGCTCAAGTGGTATACCCGACGAAGTCTCGAACGATTCGTGGCTATCGAATCGCTTATCCGAGTTGCTTGGGTCCAAGCCCGTTTCCCAAACGTCTTTGTTGATTCTAGGACGGGAATTCATGCTTCAATCGCTTCTGCTGAAATGAGAACTAATACCTGATTATGCTCTATACTATCACCAAGTGCGGCACGAACATGAGTAACTATCCCATCACAAGGAGATTTTAGTTCATTCTGCATTTTCATAGATTCTAGAATCACTAGCAAATCACCCTGGGAGACAGTCTGCCCTACCTCAACTGGTATCTCGACCACCATCCCAGGCATAGGAGCTTTCAATTGGTATTCTCCGCGGGTAATTGAAGACCTAATCCCACCCAGAGTCGCTAGACGTTGCGCACGCTCATCCTCCACTTGAACATGATAAAGGTTGCCTCTGTGCAGCACCTGCCAACCATCATCCACAGCTTCGACATAGGCTTCATAAGAATTTCCGCCAATCAGTAACGAATACAAAGGTCGATTACCTACTGCCTGAAAATCGATTTTATGTTGCACTCCATCAACCGTTACATGAACTTCATCGTTAATTTCAATCTCAAAGTGATCGTCATTGACGGCGGTTATATACTTCATCGATGCATTCTCTCCCAGCGCCCAAACCACTTCCAATTGCTGGTGTCACGCTCTCCACGCTGCACAACGCGCGCCGCAAGCTGCTGACTTCTATGAGCAGCTAGAGTGGCAAACACTGCCGCAGTCTCAGAATCCGGCTGAACTCTTTCCTCAACTCGAAAATCATTATCCAAAAAGCTGGTGTTGAGTTGACCGGCCATAAAACGATGGGAGTCCAGCAATTTCTGGTGAAATGGGATAGTAGTCTTCACACCTACAACCCTATATTCTTCCAGAGCCCGCCTCATCCGTAAAAGTGCTTCTCCACGCGTTTCCCCCCAACATATTACCTTGCTGAGCAGCGAATCATAGTATGGCGAAACAATGTATCCAGGATGCACACCGGTGTCCACACGAACCCCTGGACCGGTGGGTAACATACTAGTCGAAATGGTACCTATAGAAGGCATGAAATCCTGATCAGGATCCTCAGCGTTGATACGACACTCAATTGCCCAACCTTTTAACGCAATCTCCGATTGAGTACGGCTCAATTTTCTCCCGCGCGCAATCCGAATCTGCTCCTTGACAATGTCCACGCCTGTCACAATCTCGGTCACCGGATGTTCTACCTGTAGCCTAGTGTTCATTTCTAGAAAAAAGAAATTCTTGTCCTCATCCACCAGGAATTCAACAGTTCCAGCGTTAACATAGTCAACTGTAGCAGCTGCACGACAAGCCACTTCGCCCATTTCTTTTCGCATGGCTTTGTCATCAGCCAGAACCACTGATGGGGCCTCCTCTAGTAGCTTCTGGTGGCGACGCTGAATAGAACACTCACGCTCACCTAAATGAATCACGTTACCATGCGTATCGGCAAGTATTTGGATCTCAATGTGCCGCGCTCCAGTAATAAGTTTCTCCAAATACACGTTACCGTCTCCGAATGCCGACTCCGCTTCACGTCTAGCCGCGCGTAGGGCGGACGACAAACTATCTAGAGATTCCACATGGCGCATTCCTTTTCCACCACCACCGGCAGAGGCTTTCACTAGCAATGGAAAACCTATGCTAGGGGCTACTGCCATGATCTCATCATCGCTGAGGTTACCATCGCCCTCAGTACCCGGAACAACCGGCACCCCGGCTCTCGTCATCGTAGCTCTAGCTACTATCTTATCTCCCATTGCACCAATCGCTGATGGTTTTGGCCCGATAAATACCAACCCAGCATCAAAACATGCTTGGGCGAATTCCTGACGCTCAGCCAGAAATCCGTATCCGGGGTGGATCGCATCCGCATTTGATTCCTTCGCTACTGCAAGGACTTTGTCAATATCTAGATAAGACTCGCGGGGCGGAGCTGCACCAATAGGATACGCTTCGTCAGCGTAATAGACGTGCATAGCATGGCGATCGGCCTCTGAAAACACTGCTACAGTCTGAATCCCGAGTTCACGACAAGCACGCAGCACACGAACAGCAACTTCACCACGATTCGCTATCAACACTTTTTGCAGCATTCTATTGCCTTACAATGGTATGTTCCCATGTTTCTTGGCCGGATTAGCATCCCGCTTGTTGGAGAGCATTTCCAACGCGTTAATCAATCGAGTGCGAGTTTCGTGTGGCTCAATCACATCATCCAAATATCCCATGCCCGCTGCTACATAGGGATGGGCAAAAGCATCCCGGTACTCTTCTACAAGATCCGCTCTTTTTGACTCCGAATCAACAGACTTGAGGATTTCCTTTCGAAAGATAATGTTAACAGCACCTTCCGGACCCATAACTGCTATTTCCGCTGTAGGCCAAGCCAAGTTGACATCAGCACGAATATGTTTACTGTTCATCACATCATAGGCGCCCCCGTAGGCTTTACGAATAATGACCGTAATCTTGGGCACTGTGGCCTCGCAGAAAGCATAAAGTAGCTTTGCCCCATGACGGATTATTCCACCGTGCTCCTGAGTAGTGCCGGGCAAAAACCCTGGTACATCCACCAGTGTGACAAGTGGCACATTAAAACAATCACAAAATCTCACGAAGCGAGCGGCTTTTTCTGCTGCGTTTATATCCAAAACTCCAGCAAGATGCTCAGGTTGATTTGCCACAATGCCTACACTGTGACCACCCAAACGAGCAAAACCAATCACTATGTTGGGAGCATAAGCCGCTTGAATCTCAAGAAAATCACCATCATCCACTACCATTCGGATGACATCACGCATATCATAGGGCTTGTTAGGATTGTCCGGGACAATGGAGTCTAAGGCCAACTCTGAGCGCAGTGGATCATCACTGCTCTCCACAAAAGGAGGATCCTCCATATTGTTCTGAGGCAGAAATCCCAAAAGCATACGCATCAAGAAGAGACAGTCCGCTTCCGAGTCAGCTACGTAATGGCACACTCCTGAAATTTCAGCATGCACTGAAGCACCACCCAGATCTTCAAACGAGACCTCCTCATGAGTAACAGCTTTAACCACATCGGGCCCGGTAACAAACATATAAGACGAATTCTGAACCATAAAAATAAAGTCTGTCAATGCGGGTGAATAAACCGCACCGCCAGCGCATGGACCCATAATGGCACTGATCTGAGGTATTACACCAGATGCAAGCGTATTGCGCAGAAAAATATCTGCGTAACCCCCAAGAGAGACCACACCTTCCTGAATACGTGCTCCACCTGAGTCATTTAAACCTATCAGCGGCGCACCATTCTTAATTGCCATATCCATTACTTTGCATATTTTTTCTGAGTGAACTTGAGAGAGAGATCCACCAAACACGGTAAAATCTTGCGAATATACGTACACTAACCTGCCTTCAATAGTTCCCCAACCTGTAACTACACTATCTGATAGAAATTTCTTTGCCTCCATTCCAAAATCACGTGCTCGATGAGTAACAAACATGTCAATCTCATGGAATGAACCCTTGTCCAGCAACAAATCTAAGCGCTCGCGGGCAGTTAGCTTCCCTTGCTCATGCTGTCTCCGAACGCGCTCATCACCACCCCCAACACGCGCCTGTGCTTTCAGCGAGCGCAATTTTTCAATTCTAGATTCATCTTTCATAGAACACTCACCCCAAAGTCTCTAATTGTATACCTCAGAAAATAGTGACAAGTTCTTAGAACTATATACTACAAATCCAACAACGATTTTATTAACACCTGTACATCATTGCAAGTTACGAGTGAATATCATCACGAGAAACTCATTGCACTCACGTAATCAAGAGAATCTTACCGAAAAAGTCGCCTGATGCCATCTTGCATTGGGCTGCTCGCGCTTCAGACAATGGAAATTCACTGTCGATAACTGGCGTCAGCATTCCTTCAAAGACTAGGGTCATTACATCCACAAAATCAGTGTGCGACCCCATGGTGGATCCAATTATTGTAAGATGCTTGCCGAACAAGTATCGATTGTCAATCTCTAACTTAGGGCCGCTGGTATTTCCAACTGTAAGAATTCGCCCTCCTTTCCGGGCTGCACGGATGCTGCGGAAGAATGTTGCCGCGCCCACATTGTCAACCACCACATCCGCGCCGCGCCGCTCCGTCAGATTGAAAATTGAGTGCGACCAATCTTCTTTCGAACGATCAATCAAGACATCTGCCCCTAACGCTTCAGCTTTTGCTAGCTTTCTTGCTTCGTCGCTTACTACATATACTTTTGCTCCAGACAGATGGGCGATTTGTATGCAAGCACTGTTCACACCACCTCCGGCCCCTACTACCACCACGCTCTCACCAGCCCTAAGCCCACCCCGTGTAATGAGACTGTGCCATGCAGTGAGATACACCAAAGAGGCGGCTGCCGCCATTTCGAAGCTGACCACATCAGGTAAGACCAGTAGATTTCTCTCCGGCAGGACAATATGCTGAGCAAATGTACCGGGCATTGATTCGCCAAGTAGTCGCCAGCTGTCGCACAGATTATCTCGACCAGCAGCACAGTGCAGACATCTTCCACACGATATGTTAGGATTGATAGCCACGCGATCACCCACCTGAAGTCCAGATACGCCGATACCAATTTTCATCACGACACCAGCGCCATCCGCCCCCAATATATGCGGGTATTCAAGCTCTATGCCGGGCCATCCATCGCGCACCCATATGTCGAGTCGATTTAGTGCCGCTGCCTTGATCTCAACCAACACCTCACCAGGACCCGGCTGCGGAGTATCCCTATCAACATATTGGAGCACTTCGGGACCGCCGTGTTTGTACAACACAATTGCCTTCATAATGACTGTAAATGTGACATCTGAATCTGATTACACGACTGTGGCTGCACCATGTTCAATCCCCGATTTCATCCCCCACCCACTGTGGCTGCCGCTTCTCAATAAAAGCACACATACCCTCTTGTGCATCTGGAGCCAGTGCATTTAAGGACATAACCTCTTTAGCATAAGCATAAGCTTGGCTTTGAAGCATCTCTAACTGCCTATAAAACGCTTGCTTGCCAATGCCAATGACAATAGAACTGGACGCAGCAATACTTTCTGCCAGAACCTGAGTTTCTCTTACAAGAGAATCATCAGAAACAACACGATTAATCAATCCATGCAACAATGCTTCCTGTGCCGATATAGATTCGCCAGTTAGTAGCATCTCCAACATTTTTTTGCGGTGCAGGTCACGACTTACGGCGACCATAGGCGTCGAGCAAAAAAGTCCAATATTCACTCCTGGAGTAGCAAACTTAGCAGTTTCAGATGCCACCGCCAAATCACAGGTAGCAACTAGCTGACAACCTGCAGCGGTAGCTATCCCATGTACTTGTGCAATAACTGGCTGCGGAATACTTTGAATCGCATCCATCATACATGTACAAACATCGAAGATATCTCTGTAGAATTCCCCTGTACGCCCAATCATCTCGCGTAGATCATGACCAGCACAAAAGGCAGGGCCATTACCATTCAGAATCACTACCGACACATCGCCGTTGTTCCCCAAGGCACGGAAACACTCGGTTAACTCTTTCATATGCTCGACTGATAACACATTTCTACGGTCAGGCTGGTTCATCGTCACACGAGCAATTCTTCCTGAAACTTCAATTAGTATGTGCTTATAGGTAGGATTATGGTTTCGGTCCATGGATATCTCCTTTAATACAAATACACTTTTTGTTATTCCTTGTTATTCCGAGAATATACAATGACTAACGATACCGGTCGTCACAAAAAGCGCTGTCTTCTCTTTTTATCAACTTTTGTCACCATAAAATGCAAAGCCAAAGTCATATATTAGGCCCATTATATGGTCCAATTAGTGCCGAAAATTATAGCACGCGGGCTTATACCTTCTTGTCTGGATAGCATCACTAAGTTATTCAATGCGCATTCCAACAATGAGGCACTAAGGGCAAAATTAGCAATTCATGTTACACTCGCGTCAGCGTCAAAATCAGTAAGAGTCGCAAATTAGGAGCACCGAATGAATTACCGGAACCTAGGACGCACTGGCTTGAAAGTTTCAGAACTGTGCCTAGGAACGATGCAATTCGGATGGTCGGTAAGCGAGACTGACTCTTACAAGGTACTCTCGGCCGCTTTCGCGGCTGGCATCAACTTTATAGATACTGCAAATATTTACTCAGGCGGGGTCATAGACAACCCCTTTGGGTTAGCAGAGACAATTATAGGTAAATGGATAAAGCGCTACAACATCCCGCGGGATCAACTGGTGATTGCCACCAAAGTCCGCGGACGGATGGGAGATAATCCCAATGACAAAGGTCTCTCGCGCAAGCACATTTTTGATGCAATAAAAGGCTCTTTGCAGCGACTTCAAATTGATACTATAGATCTTTACCAGACCCACTGGGCCGACGATGAAACACCCATTGACGAGACACTGCGTGCTCTCGACGATTTGGTACGGCAAGGATATACACGCTACATTGGCTGTTCCAACTATACGGCAGTAGGTCTGATTGAATCCCTGTGGAGTAGCGACCGGCACAACCTAACTCGCTACGACAGCTTGCAGCCCCATTACTCCCTTGTTCACCGCTCAGAATACGAGCGCGAAATGGCAATCATATGTCAAAAATACGGTCTAGGCGTCCTCCCATACAGCCCACTTGCGGCCGGCTTTCTAACTGGAAAATACCACAAAGACAAGCCGCTTCCGGCAAGCAGTCGTTTGAATACTGTCAGAAAGCACATGACCGAGCAAAACTGGGTTGTGCTTGACACGCTGGAATCATTAGGAAAAGCACGAGGCAGGTCAATATCACAGATGGCTCTAGGTTGGCTATTGTCACGGCCCGAAGTTACTTCGCCCATTATTGGGCCACGAAATATAAAACAATTAAACGATAATATCAGAGCCGTGGGCCTCAAGCTGAGCAATAATGAAATGGAGGTTATGCAAAATGTTAGTAGATGGAAATCATAGCCAACATAGCCCACGGTCAAATACGGTTGTCGACGAATATGAACATCTATAGTTTTGCTATGTCCCAAACCAAGTTTGGTCAAGTATTGTGGTATCAAATCTTGTAACGCGAACTAAAGTCCGCTTTGGCAAAGAAGACAAGTCTGGCATGTAATGCAGAGGAATGACCCCGAGGATAGTAAAGTCTATGACATTCAAGTGGGACTAAATAGAGAGAGATTGTCTACTGCTATCTTGAACACATCATCCAGCATCCCGGGTGTCAGACGTCCAGTCTGAGTATTCTGGCGACTAGGATGATAGGAGGAAATGAGCAAAGGGTAATCACCACCCAAGTTTAAGACAGACGCGTGCCTAAACTTGGGTTTAGGTTGTGGAAGGACTGCGCCACGTTGGGGAAGGACTTTCAACATCTGATCAAAAGCGAGTTTTCCCACAGCGATGATTATACGTACATGCTTGAGCAAATCCAGCTCAGCGTGCAAGAAAGACGTGCAGTTTTCGATCTCCTCAAGAAGAGGCCTGTTGCCTGGAGGAGCGCATCGAATAATTGCTGTTATGAATACATCGCACAATTCCAATCCATCGAAGCGGTGCCGGGAAATGGACATACTGGCAAATCCAGTACGCTGAAGAGCAGCCATTAGAAAGTCGGACGCACCCATTCCGTCGGTTC
>JAKUPR010000036.1:17118-19053 GCA_022450585.1 Anaerolineales bacterium
GTGGGCGGCCGGTGCCAGACCGACAATCAGAATGCGCGCCAACGGATCACCAAAACCAGGCACTGGTTTGCCCCAGTAATCATCCTGCTGATACATCCGTTTTTTCGTCCGCGCCACATCACGACAGTACCCAATCAATCTCGGGCAGCGGATACAATCAATGACAACTTGAGACAGCTCCTCAAGAGATGCGGGATTCACAATATATACTCAAAACGCGAGATAACTACGATTTTCATAATTACGTTGCACTTCCCCATCCGCCGCCGCCAGGACTGCGTAAGCTGATTATATCCCCCGCCTGTACGTCAACGCTTGTTTTCCCGGGCAATACCTGTTCCTCCCCAGCACACACAAGTAGATTGATGCCAGTCTTGCCGGGTCCGCCCCCTTCAAGACCATAGGGTGGGATTTTCCGGCGATCCGATAGAATAGTGACCCTTGCCTCGTTCAAAAATTCAATCTCTCGAACGATACCATCTCCACCAGTGTATAGCCCTGTACCACCTGATCCACGCCGAACAGCATAACGTCTAACCCGTATAGGATAAGCATATTCCAACGCCTCTACCGGCGTGTTTAGCGTGTTGGTCATATGCGTATGTATAGCATCAGCGCCATCTTGACCAGGTCTCGCACCCATTCCTCCACCAACTGTCTCATAGTAAGCATATGGGCTAGGAGGATTGGCGCGGCTGTCAACACCACCGATGGTCAGATTGTTCATCGTACCTTGGCTAGCTGCCGGTATGCGCTCAGGTACAGCATGCGCCAAAGCACCCAGAAGAACATCAGTGATACGTTGGGAAGTTTCAACATTGCCAGCAGCCACCGCCGACGGAGCACGTGCGTTAACTAAAGAACCCTCCGGAGCAATGATGCTTATCGGCACAAGACAGCCACTGTTGGAGGGAATATCGATACCAAGCAGACAACGAAATACGTACAAAGTCGCAGCAACAGTAACAGCTAAGGTAGCGTTGATACTGCCCACACACTGGGACGCAGTTCCCGAGAAATCCACCTTGGCTTCGTCACCGTCTATAGTAACCGTCACGCATATTTCCACTGCTTCGGGTACAACACCATCATCATCCATAAAATCAGAATAACTGTATACACCGTCCGGAATCTCAGCAATCAATCTCCTGGTCATACGCTCTGAGTAAAGAAGTAGTTCAAGCATGGCATCACTCAAGTCTTCAGGACCGTAACGGGACATAAACTCCGTCACTCGTTCTACTCCCCTTAGGTTTGCAGCTATTTGCGCCCGCAGGTCACCAGAGCGCTCCTGAGGCGTTCGTACATTGTCCAGAATCCAGTCTAGGACGTCCTGATCAACCTCTCCCGATTCCACTAGCTTTATCGGATGTATCAACAAGCCCTCTTCGGAAATATTAGTGGAAAGAGGCATCGAGCCTGGGGAAATCCCACCAACATCGGAATGGTGTGCGCGGTTGGCAATAAGCGCAAAAAGTTTACCGGATTCGAAAACCGGTGTAATTAGAGTAATATCGGGTAAATGTGTTCCACCCTGGTAAGGGTCGTTCATGATTATTACATCACCTGGTAGGAATTCCACGGCTCTAATGGAAGCTCGTATAGAAAGTGGCATCGCGCCCAAGTGTACAGGTATATGTGCCGCATGCGACACCATGTTTCCATTTCTATCGAAGAGAGCACATGAAAAATCTAATCTTTCCTTGATGTTAGGAGAGTATGCGCCGCGGCGTAACGTCACTCCCATCTCCTCAGCCACAGAATTGAGGAGATGCTTGAAGATCTCAAGTCGTGCTGGGTCTTGCATTGCAGACATTGTTACTATTAGATGCTTTCATTAGATCCAAGTGGAAAAATTTCAATTACCAAGTTGAACCACGGATCCACTCTGGCAACATCTCCATACATAAGTAGTACAGTATTGTCATCGTAGCT
>JAKUPR010000037.1 GCA_022450585.1 Anaerolineales bacterium
GCCCTCATTATTTATCTGTTTGTTACCATCTTGCTAGTACGAGATGGAATCCGTATTTCAGATATAATCGCCCTAGCAGCTATAGCCGGCGTTCTCATTCTCTCGTGGATCATTCTTCGACCAGGTCCAAGTACATTGACGAGATTGGATGATTTCCAAGAAGCCCTTGCTTCCACAGAGCCAACCCTAATAGAGTTTCAGTCGGAATATTGACTGGCTTGCGTTGCAATCAAACCTGTCGTGAACAGGTTAGAAACAGATCTAGACGGGAAACTGAGAATAATCCGCATCAACATTCATGACCCCTTAGGTGCACAAGTAGCTGACCTTCACGACCTTCGTTTTACCCCAACATTCATCTTCTTTGATAAGAGCGGGGTCGAGCAATGGCGATCGATAGGTTACCTGGACCAAGATCGGCTGCGCGCAAGTGTAACATCGGAATAGATCTCAACATCTACATACCTACTTCAATTTTTCCAGTAATTGTAAAGACCACTCACTATCGCTTGTTGTTCTTCTTCTTTTTTCAAACGCGATGATAACGTCAGTCTGACAACAGACTTCTTAACTCTAGGCTTGGACGGGATACCAGTGGCATCAAGCACGTAGCCGAGAAATGCAAATATATTGTATTGACACCTATCTTCTATACCCTATTAGCATTACACCTTGTGGCCTATCGACATGATGACTACAAAATTATTTCCAGGATAACCTCCATAGACACAGGCTACCAGAAGTGGCGATGTGTTCGGTGCATGGACTAGCTGACATCTCAGCAGGATACCTTTCGGTGTTCACCCGAATTCAGACTCAGCAGCAATATCGGGGCCAACCCTCAAGCCCTATTGCAACTCTTGCATATCACCGAGTTGGACGGATACAAGCCGGACTATTATTCCGCGGATTATTAACACTACCATCAACCACATAAGCACTCATCCCAGTTGCCGGATAAGGCCGCATCATCCGCTGGAGTACAAACGGATCAGATTCTTCGGTCTCCAACCATGCCTCATAGTCGTCTACGGGCAGTATAACCGGCATGCGGTTGTGAATAGGTCGCAGCAATTCATTTGCTTTAGTAGTAAGTATAGTGCAGCTGTATATCTCATCACCTCCACTTCCAAACCCACGAGAGTTACATTCCCAAAGACCCGCAAAGGCAAAAACCTCCTCAGTCTCCAATCGTACATAAACAGGCTGTTTCTCACCATTACTCATAAGACGCCATTCGTAAAAACCGTCCGCAGGAATCAAGCAACGACGGCGACGAAATGCCTGACGAAATGAAGGCTTTTCATCCACGGTCTCCGAACGAGCATTAATCAATCCGGATCGCCGCCCAACTTCCTCCCACCAGGAGGGAATCAGTCCCCAGCGTAGCCGACACATACTCGGAGTACGAGCATTGATTATCGCCGTCACCATGTTTGTGGGCGCTATGTTGTAATTTGCACTCGAATGCAAATCGTCATCAGCGAGCCACTTGTCCGGGAAATATTCCCTCAACTCAGGGAAATTAATAGTGAGTGTGAAACGCCCGCACATCTTCGTAAGTTGGGACAAGTATCATTACAAATAATTGAAGAGTCAAAACTAGTTGTGGCCACTGATTATGCGTCGGTACATTTCCAGATATCCTTCCTTAGAGGCCGACCAGTCAAATCGCTTTCGCGCTTCCGCAGCATTTGCACTGGAGATTGCACCGAGTTCTAACGGATGATCCATCAGGTGAGCAATACGTGCTGCCAAGTTGCCTCTATTTTCCATATCTACCAAACAATTCTCATTGCCAACAAGCCACGAAAAGTGGGCGTTGCGGTGCACTAACACTGGCAGGCCACTATACATTGCCTCCACAATAGCGATTCCAAAACCCTCTTCAAGTGACGCCAACACAAACAAATCTGCCAACTGGTACAAATCGCCCACACTTTGAGAAGATACATGAGTTATACGACAATTTCTCCCAAGCCTCTCAGATGCAACTGTCAAAATACTCTCGTCCTCCACATGCCCATCTACCCACAATAGACAATCCTTGGACAAGGCAGCTGTTTCTTCAACCAAATAGTCGATTCGCTTGTGAGATCTATTAATGGCGCTTACTGACAGCACAACGAACGTGTCATCTGCAACCCCATACTTCCTACGTATCTCTTTCTTACTAGCAGCGGACAACAATCGGTTTTTGTTGACTCCAGGAGGAAGTACAGTCATCCGAGTTTCTGGTATGCCATAATCTACAGCGGTCTGATAATGTGCCAGCGACATCTGGTGTATGTGATCAGGACGTTGATAATGACGGGGACTCATTCCAACGCCATTAGTGTAAATCATCTGATAATCAAGTCTAAATTTGTCTCTTAACCTATAAAGGAAATTACCCAAAGGCGGATCAATATAATGGACAATTTGGTACCTGCCCCGAACCAGATGTGGCAAAAAGGACAACGCAAAAGTTAGGCATTCGTAATAGTAGGGTTGTAATCGTGGTACAGAACTATCTGGAAATATCTTCTTGAGTAAACCATCGCGTGAGACACTCCATAGTACTTTCTCTGTCCCAGTCCTTACACCATCACCCTTGAAAAGGGTAACGCTTTCCCTGTCATTTATTGCATTAAACAAGTCCTCTGTGAAGCGCTCGTAACCGCGCTGCACTCGACCCATCCCACTGCAAGCCAGAGCAATTCTCATCAATTTTTCGACTCCAAATTACTAATATATTCTCCAAGGCACACGAAAAACAGTATCTCTGCACTACTCATTTACGTAAAGTATTCGACGCAAGACAACATTCACTACCGACAATACTATAGCAGCGAAAACGTCAGCAATCGGAGGCATAGATGGAAACCCAAAATTCCAAGCAATAACACCTATCAACCATATGACATATATTTTCATTCTTATTCCTAAAGTCATTGTTGCATAAATATCCAAGTCAATATAATATATAAAGATATATACTATAAATCAATTGAATGGGAGTGATAGTATATAAAACCATTTTCCTTGGAGGAATTAATGACTCAATACACATGCTCTGATTGCGGAATGGAAGTCGAAGCCATTAAGTGCGGAAAGTGCGGCTCTGATTTAGAGTACAAGGTATTAACACGCGAAGACGGAAGTACTGTAAATGTTTCTGAGTGTCCAAACGGACACGGTAAAATAAAATCGCCTACATGCTGTGGTGAGGACATGGCCCACTCCCATTAATTACCACAAAATTCGTTCCATCCTCCCGTAAAAGCCGTCCCCGGCTTTTACGGGTATTCTTACGTGTCAAAACCTTAAAGTATTCAACTCACCGTACCATTTCTTGTTTTTTCGTGCAAAATAGCACAGTCATAACTCAAGTATCGATAGGAACTAGAATAAAGTAGGACTCTATACAAACAAATAGGAGCTTTACGATAATCACATGAAAGTCGCATATATTTTTAACAGTCCTCACGCCTCTAGCTACAAGCTCGCCCAAATGATTCTTCCACAGCTCGAATCTGGAACACACATAGTTACTGTGGTCGGCATGTTTTTCTTTGATGACAACACATATGTTTTGCGTAAGGGAGATCCAGTTGGGGAGAGATTATCCACAATAGCGAATGACACAGGGATGCTTTTGATGATGTGTGACATGTGCGCATTGTTCCGTAATTTGGCCCAAGGAACTCCAAAATGGAGTGCGCCAAATGTCCCGGAGTCTGAAAGATGTATACCGTTAGATACAGTTGCTGGAGTACATGTCGGATGTTTTCCTGATTTATATACAGCATTGTCAGGGAACATGCCTGACCAAGTCATAACCCTGTAGCAAACATGAACGGGCATTGATGACATGAACCGTCATCAATGCCCGTTCATGCTCTTTTTTCACCGAAACAGATGTTATCCCAAATTCCTTAGGATTATCAATTAACACACTTTCTTTAAAATTGGACTATAGAAAGCGTCTACAGGGCATCAAGTGATATCTTAAACAACGTTATAGCATAGAGGACATTTTGATTGATAAGATGACATATCTCCACGGAAATCACTTTTCGAATCACCTATCACTCTCACATGCCCCAGATCATGTCTCACGTTTCAAATTCAGAGAAGCTGAATTGACACAATACCTCATACCAGTCGGGTTTGGACCATCAGGAAACACATGCCCCAAATGAGCATCACAGTTACTGCAAATAATTTCTACGCGAGACACACCCAAACTTTCGTCAGTCTTTTCTTTCAAGTTGACCTCATCTATAGGAGCATAAAAACTTGGCCAGCCAGTACCTGATTCGAATTTCGTGTCTGAACTAAACAAATCACTTCCGCAGCACACACACTGGTAAGTTCCCTTGTCATAGCACTTATGGTATTTTCCTGAAAAAGGCATTTCAGTCCCACACTCACGGGTTACATGATATTGCTCTGGCGTTAGTTGATCTTTCCACTCCTTATCATCTCTTATCATGATTTTTTAATCCTTTCGTCATAGGTCTGCTTGGTACATGCTTGATGGTATGTCACACTCAAGTCTTATGTTATGTTGTAGTTCTCCCCTTGCAATTCACATAACCACTGTCACCAGTGCTGTATGTTTCAATCTTCCAGAAACACTGCGCCAGCTGCTATCGGGTCAAAACCTTTGCGCCAAATTGTACCAATATTGTATTTGGCGCCCGTCAGGTTAGCCGCACGTAGATTGGCCCTGAACAACTGAGCTTCGCTCAAATCAGCACCCCGCAGGTCCGCTCTGAATAGTTTAGCTCGGCGCATGTTAGCCTTTCTCAAGTCGGCACTACCCAGATTAGCTCCGCGCAAATCCGCCTCACGTAGATCCGTCCCGTATAGGTTGGACATCCGCAGGTCTGCACCCATCATATTAGCTTTGCGCAGGTCAGCTCCACTCAGATCAAGATTTTTCAGGTCAGCGCCCCTCAATTTGCGGGCATTACGTATTATCTCCAATAATTCTTCGCGTGTGAAATCCGCCATACCCCAACTATACACCCACTCCCAAAGGGTCAACAAGCATAAACTGCATTAAACGTTTATGTAAGCAGTGAAATTGATTGAAATTGAAGTTTTTAGAATTACGTATACATTTTGCTCTAGAAAATTTACTCTTGACAGAAACACCACTACCGTGATATTTTAATAGAACTTTTGTTCTGTTTTTAAGTGACCTATGCGTATTCTCTGTCTGATGCTCGCCCATCTACCACTTCAAGTAGAAATCCAGCGTAACCCGCTTTTGGCTGGAGAACCTCTAGCGTTACTCCGGCCCTGGGATCAGCGAGTCATTATGGCTGCGCTCCCACTGCGCACAGCCGGGGTACGTCCTGGAGACTCCCGCAAGAGTGTGAAGCAACGTTGCCCACATACTCGCTTTCTACTTGCTTCTGAAGCTCATTATCAGCAAGCACACCAATATCTCGAAAACGCGTTGAGGATGTTCTCTACACATATAGAAAGCAATGAGATGGGAAAGTTTTTCATCGAAGCGACCGTACTAGCACGCACATTCAAATCTGAGACCGCTCTTGCTAAAGCAGTGACGAAACATATACGCTCCGCAACCCAATTGCCAGCCACAGCATCCATCTCCGGGGATAAATTCACCGCATACTGCGCAGCACTGCAAGCAAATCCAGCTTGCGCCATCCCAGAAGGTAAGGAGGCTTCCTTTCTGGCTGACCTACCACTTACCGCACTCCCTGACCCACCACCAGAAATGTTGTGCCGTCTGCATCTGTTTGGCATCAACACTATGGGGGAATTAGCCCGTTTGCCACACCAAGCTGTGGTGAACCAATTCGGTCGGGGAATAGCACATTTCCACGATTTGGCACAAGGCCGTGATACACGTCCGTTGCAACCCTATGTGCCTCCGCCTGTAGTAATGTGTAACCAAACGCTTCTCGATCCTCTGGATGAATTCCTAGCGGCAGAAAACAGCCTACAGCAACTAGCTGAACATTTGGCGAAACTCCTGGAGCAAAAGGGTTATCAAGCTACCGCATTGGCTCTAGGTACTACTGACGAAAACGATCAGGAACATCACCAAGGAGTGTCACTCAAGCCCCCTACAGCTGAGAAATCACGATTGCAACGCACAGCTATACACCTGTTGAACAAACTGAATCCACAAATACCTATCTCTACACTGCAACTTACAGCCTATCCGCTGCAACAGTGGCAACAGAACACAACACAGATGCATTTCTTTCAACAGCGTAGTATTCACACAACCAAACGACTCAAACAAGCTTTAAGTAGTCTGCAGCAACGCTTTGGAAACAACGTAATACAGAGAGCTAGTGCCATAGAATCACCAGAACCATCCCCAGTACAGGTATCTTGTGCTCCCAACGGGAACCCGGCGACACTGCGCCTACACGAACACTCATACCCAATTGAGTGTGTGCACCAACACTGGCGTGTACAACATCACTGGTGGGCACAGCCCATTCAACGCGATTATTTTCAAGTAAGCATCACTGATGGACGTGTGCTCAACCTATTCTGCGAAAGCACAGGAACCTGGTTTATCGACCATGCCATACATTGAATTACACGCTCACTCCTATTTTTCTTTGCTAGACGGCGTACCTACCCCAGAGGCCCTTATAGCTCAGGCCGCAGCATGGGACATGCCTGCACTTGCACTCAGCGACCATAACGGTCTTTATGGTATGCCCCGCTTCTGGAAAGCCGCACAACAGGCCGGTATCAAAGCCATAGTTGGATGCGAACTCACCCTAGCGGAGAGTGGCGGACATCTGACCCTTCTGGCAGAAAACCAGCATGGGTACTCCAACATGTGCCGCCTAATCACCAGCGCCCACAGTAAAGGTAAAAAAGGTATCGCAATCTTGCCCGAAAAAACACTGGCAGAACACACCTCAGGATTGATTGCCCTTTCCGGATGCCGGCGTGGGTTGATAGCACAATCGCTGCTTACCCATGACCATCAAAGAGCCGAACGCACCGCAGCTCGCTACGCAGACATGTTCAGCCGAGAAAGCTTCTTCCTGGAACTACAACACCACTACGAACACAATGACACTCACTTGAACACCGGGCTGGAGCAACTAGGGCAACGAATGGGGATACCGATTATAGCCACTGGCAACGTCCATTACCTGACTCCCGCCGATGCACACATCCATGACATACTAACCTGCATACGTAATCGATTGCCTTTGCAACACTCTGATGGCCGGCTGCGCTCAAACCATGAATATTATTTCCGCAGCCCACAAAAGATGGAAGCCTTATTCGCAACATGGCCACAAGCGCTGCTCAACACACTCGCCGTGGCAGAGCGATGCCAAGCACACCCGCCCATCGGACCACAGGTACTACCACAGATACAACGCCAGCCCAGCATGAGCGCAGACACACACCTACGCACCCTATGTTTTACAACTCTAGACCACAAGACCAACATAGATGTAAGCAAATACAAGAGAACTCTTGAACACGAGCTCAAACTGATCGCAGAACAACATCTAGCAAACTACTTTTTGTTGGTGTGGGATTTAATGCGCTTCGCCCGCGAGCGCGGCATCCTTTGCCAAGGGCGAGGCAGCGCCGCAAACTCTCTGGTGTCTTACTTACTCGGCATCACCCCTATAGACCCCCTATCTGCCGGTCTGGTATTCGAACGATTCCTTTCTCACGAACGCCCAAACCCACCTGATATCGACATCGATTGCGCTTCAGACCGCCGCGAGGAAGTCATCCAATATATCTACAACAAGTATGGTCACGATCACATGGCCATGGCCTGCACTATAGTAACATTTCGCGCACGCTCAGCACTGCGCGACGTCGGATTCGTACTGGGATTTGACGAGAGATTGCTAAAGCGCATCAGTGCTGAGATAGAAGATTTATCTTTATCTACCCTCCCGAAATCTGAAATCCTCAGTGCCACTCTGGGTGATGTTCCCTACTCCCCGCACTGGCAACAACTACTGCAGTTGGCTGCCCGCATAGAAGGATTTCCACGCCATTTAGGCATCCACAACGGTGGCATAGTGATATCAGCCCGTCCGCTGGCCACTCAAATACCCGTAGAGCCAGCCACAATGGAAGCGCGAACTGTGGTGCAATTCGATAAAGACTCGCTCGAAACCATGGGTTGGGTAAAGTTGGACTTACTCGGCCTGCGTATGCTCGGAGCCATAGTCGATGCGTGTGCTCTTATTGACCCACAGCCATGTCTGGATTCGCTCACTTTTGATGATCCTAACGTGTTCGATATGCTTTGTCGCTCTGAGACCATAGGAATCTTCCAATTGGAAAGCCGTGCACAAACATCTTTAATTCCTCGATTTCAGCCCCGATCCTTCAGCGATTTAACCATACAAGTTGCACTGATTCGCCCCGGGCCATTACAGGCAAACATGGTTCATCCATACCTACAAAGGCGTGATAAACATGAGCCTGTGACCTACCTGCACACACTGCTAGAACCGGCGTTACACGAAACACTAGGTGTAATTATTTTTCAGGAGCAGATACTAAAAATAGCTCGCGATCTGGCCGGATTCACACCCGGTGAAGGAGAACTCCTGCGAAGAGCATTGAGTAACAAGTGCGCCGAAGAACAGTTGCAAGCCTTCCGATCACGCTTTCTAACAGGAGCACTCGCTCAAGGTGTCAACACCGTCATAGCCGAGAAGGCTTTCGAACAACTAAAAGCATTCGGTGGATATGCTTTCTCCAAAGCACACGCCGCTGCCTTTGCGGTAATAACCTACTGGTCCGCATGGCTGCGCTGTCATCATCCCGCACAATTTTTTGCAGGATTGCTAAGCCAGCAACCAATGGGGTTTTATCCCGCACATGTAGTGTTATCTGATGCGCGTCGGGCAGGAGTACATTTCTTACCTGTAGATTTACGCTATTCTCAAGCAGGAAGTACATTGCAATATGGATCTGTTCGTCTTGGGCTTCAATCCATTCGCGGGATAGGAACACAGCAAATCAGGTTGCTGCTGCAAGAGCGCCGACAAGCACCCTTTCATTCTCTATCAGAGTTACTACGCCGAACTGAAATACCTCGCCCAGCGGCGGAATCATTGATACTGGCCGGGGCACTGGATTATCTACAACAAGACGGAAACCGGCGCCAGTTGCTCTGGGAGCTAACTAATGCATATCGCATTGCCAGAGTGCCGCCTTCGCTAGAATTGCCAGATAACGACACAAGGGTGCAGTTGACACCAATGACAGCTGACCAGAGTCTGACAACCGAGTTAGTCGCCACAGGCGTAAGTACACAACGACATCCTGCTGACTTATACATTAAGGTATTTGTCAGCGCTGGAGCGATCCCAGCCACACAACTTTACAAATTGCGAGACGGGCAGCCTGTCACAGTAGGAGGCATGGTGATAGCACGACAGCGCCCTCCCACCGCACATGGCATCTGCTTTTTGGCACTAGAAGACAGCAGCGGCATACTAAATGCAGTAGTTTATCCAGACGTTTATAACAAGCATCGCACTGGCTGCCGGGCAGATTTCGCGCTCATCCACGGTCGGATACAAATAAAGCACGGAGCAGCGCATGTGGTGGCACACGAGGTATTGGCTGTGTCATCAAACCCTCAATGCTCATGACAACATCTACAGACCCTACCGTCTGCAGAATTTTAGGTACCCTCCGAGTACTATCTTTACGGCGTTTTGTTGTTTTCCATGACTCGCTTACGTACTTGCACTAAGTTTCAAGATCAGCAAGCCTTATGGCAGGATTCTTGCTTCGTTCATTACATTCTGAATGGAGACTTACGCACCTAACAAGAATCTCGTTTGCCCCAAGAAAGGCATTCATTATGTCTAAACCATCTTTATTTATCGCTATTATTTGTGCTCTGCTGGTTTTTGTAGCATGCACTCCATTCACAAAATTTTTAGATCCCACACCGACCGCTTTGCCAACACCCACACCTACACCCACTCCTGCCCCAGATCCATGTAGCGCCGACGCTATGCGAAAACTAGCAGACGAAGTCAAGTCGTTAGCCCAACGTTATATTGCATCCACTGAGACAGATGATAGTTGGCTACCTCTGATTCCAGATCTAATGGATCTACGTCGCAACATGAAAAACGCCCTTAACCTCCCGCGCTGCGCAGAGCGCTTGAATCAAGCACTGAGCCATTACACTAATTTAGACGCCTCGGAATTACAGACTATTATGAATAGTATCGCCGGAGGAAGCCTAGAAGATGCAGTGAAAGCCGCCCGGTACTGGTTAGTAGAAAAAGCTAATCTACAGTCCCAGAATAATCAGTAATTTGAATACAAAAGGTGTGGCAGATAGCGTCCTGAAAATGACGCTATCTGCCACACCTTTTCCGATTTTTCCCTAACTACTTACCTTTACTGCAATTCGCTTTGGTTTCGCCTCCAAAGACTTGGGCAATGTAAGGCTAAGCACCCCATTGTCAAGAGAAGCAGTTGCACTACCTGCATCTAACACACCCGGCATTCGAAGCTTCCTCCGACAGTTGCCCACTTTCCGCTCTCGCACTATATACCCACTCTTCCCTATTTCGCGATCTGACAAATCAAGCACAGAAATCGCCACCACATCATCGTCAATCTCAATAGATAAATCGCCCGGCTTGACTCCAGGTACACTAGCGTTGATCACGTACTCATCCTCACTTTCCTTAACATCCACCGCCAAACTAGACCCGGAGAATTCCGATTGCGGTGCAAAAACACCTTCGCTAAAGAAATTGTCAAGAATATCACGCACTGGCAGGAATGAACGATAACGAACTAAACTAGTCACAATATTACCTCCATGTTTTTCTGTTTTTTTCTGAGCACTCAGTTACGATTAGAATAACGCACCACGGTTAACAAAGCGCTGCCAAATTCTATGAAATACATAAGAAACGACATGCTGCCGTACTACACTATTTCTATTAGAGAGTATTACGGGTAATTTTGAGATAACTCCGAGGCAACGACAAATTCATAGCCAGCAACCTTGATCCCCGCCGATGCTTGCTGCAGGGCCAACAAAGTATTAGGACGAACATGGCCAATTCCCACAGCATAACCCTGGTCATCCGCAATTTCAATCAAACGGTCAAGTTTAGACCGCACATGCGCTACATCGTCTACGGAGTCAAGAAAAAGGTCGCGTCGAATTACAGGCACTCCGGCCGCACGCATGACCGGCACCGCCACACTCCCGGCTGACGTGACACTATCAAGAAAAAACATATCTTGTTTTCGTAACTCACTAGCCACGACATCCATCACACGAATATCTGCAGTTGCCGCCGAACCCTGATGGTTGTTCATTCCTGTAGCTTCTGGCATTTCCAGAATAGCGTGACGAACCCGCTTGGTAATTTCAGTAGAGCTCATAGCACTCGTAAGTCGATATTCGAGTTCTCCCGGAGCCGGCAATATTGCCTGCATAGGCATATGAACCAGCACTTCATGCCCACTTTGGTGCGCACGTGCGGCAGTCTCAGAACTAAATTGGTGGCCGGGAATAACCGCAAATGTCACAGGTAACTCAAGGCTGAGGAAACCATCAACGACCCAGTCATTCCGATAACCAAAATCATCAATGACGATGATTAAACGTGGTGCCCCAAACGGGGTTTGTTGCACATTTTTGACAGATTGCAACTGCGATACAGTCTCAAACTCCCTCCTCTGTTCCGACAACAAACAGTTTGAGTCCTCCCACTGTAATCGCACTGACAAGGGAACCACGGCGTCAATTTGAAACTTCCTTCCACCAATCATACGCACTACATACTCGGTCTGCGGCAGACATGCCCTAGAAGCCCCAGCCGTAGCAGATACCGGAATGAGTAATTGCGCTAGTAGCACTATTCCAAGTGAGACCCACACTTTAGATTGTTGACATTTCATATTTTCATCACTGGAACATTTCATCTGGCGAGTAGGATTCAATCACCAACGCGTAGAAGGATGGTGCGCTCTGCTGACTAGCCATATCCGACTCTATCGCTGCTCGCACACTCCTGCTGTAATAATTAGGTCTCGCTCTTCTACGCTTATCCACATCCCGTGGACGTAAAAGAGGTGCAGTAATAAATTCCCTGAGAACTTTGTTGCACGCCAATCCCCCCAGACGATACAAACGTGTACAAGAGGACTCATTGAAGATGCTTGTTAGCAACGAAACTGTCCGTGGAGTATACTGTCTCACTCCATGCCACGGATATAGCCTCATGCACACGGCAGATGGAAACAGATGCACCTGCATAGCAGGCTTACTTTTTGCATCTAAGAACGCACGAATTTCATTAAATAGTGCTATATCATCCTCAAAATGCTCCACGGCCGACTGCGACATAATAAAGTTTATGTCCCCAGATAGATGTTTAGAAATATCAACCACGTCAGCACACACAAAGCGACACTCAGCATGACGCCGTTCTAGATCACTCCAAATCTCATGCTCGCGCACATCAAATCCCAAATAACTCGACAAACGTCCACCCGACCACGCCTGCAAACGAGTGGCATTATTCCCACTGCCACATCCCACATCCATAACATGTATATGGCCAAGTGCATGTTCTATTCGCTCCCAGGGAAGTTCCATCAGAAAGAGATTAGATAAGGTCCTCCCTGGTGACGCCCCATTCTCATGAGCTTGATTCCAACGTTCCTCTGATAACTCAGGTTTAAAGTCACACATAACCAAGTTAGCGTTTTTTACGTTCGCAAACCAACTGTTATTTAGCCAATTGAGAATCAACCACAGCACTTTACCCAAATAACTCATGCCGCCGTCAGCGTTATACCGATGTACAGAGCTACTCTTCATAACCGCAAATAATTTTAAATCATTCCTCCACTATTTTGAAATCATCTCGCACATATTCCGTATTTCCAACCTCACTTTCCGATTTTTTGTCCACGCCAATTCATCTCACCTAGCATTCGCCCAGACATAACCCCAAACATCGATCTCACATACCACAACCACCCAGAAACTCCTTACACTAACCGATAAACATTTTTTTAGAAAGGCAATCACACTTAGGATTTTACGAGTATCCAGAAGTGCCTGCAAGTCATCTGCTTCCGTTCTGGTAGAATCATTCTAGGGATATGAGCATCGATACCAACGCACCACAAAACAGTGTCCTGCGCCTGATTGAAGTCGAGAAACACTTCAACTTAGGAAATAGCATAGTACCCGTACTTAAGGGTATTACGTTTTCAGTTCAAGCAGGAGAATTCGTCAGCATAGTCGGACCATCAGGCAGCGGAAAATCTACGCTATTGAACATGATTACTGGCATCGACGCACCAACGGCAGGTGATGTACTTGTAACCGGCCGCTCAATTCATGGTATGAGCGAGAACGAATTAGCAGCTTGGCGCGGAGAAAATGTCGGCATAATTTTCCAGTTTTTTCAGATGCTTCCCGCTCTAAACCTATTACAAAATGTAATTCTGCCCATGGAATTTGCCAAACAGTACCCGCGCCGCGAACGACGCGATCGCGCCATCGAATTACTAGAACTTGTGGGATTGGCAGACCACTTAAACAAACTACCCAATATGGTTTCCGGAGGACAACAGCAGCGTGCTGCTGTAGCCAGAGCCATGGCAAACGATCCACCCTTGCTCCTTGCTGACGAACCCACTGGAAATCTTGATGCGGCCACAGCAGAAGACGTCTTCGGAATATTTCTAAGGCTCGCTGCGCAGGGAAAGACCATAGTCATGGTAACCCACAATCGTTCATTGGCAACACGTGTCCCCCGCCTAATTGAAATAGACGACGGCATCATCTCCCGCGATGAAGTCAATGGAGTAACAGGATCCACATGAACATGCTCTGGCACAAACTATGGTTCGACTTATGGCAGCGCAAAACACGTACTCTACTGGTAATCATGAGCGTAGCAGCCGGGGTCTTTGCAATCGGCACAATTTTTGGCATGCACGAGCAGCTGGTACGCCGAATGGATACCGCACATCAGGACACATACCCCTCACACATCAACATGTTCCTCTTCCAGTCTATAGACCAGAACATGGCTAACCATCTGGCACATATTCCTGGCGTGGAATCAGTTGATATCACAAACCAAATTTCCATGCGCTACAAACGCCGCCAAGACGTAAACTGGCAGCCTGGAATGGTAGCAACTCGCCCCGACTACTCTGAACAATTATACGATCTAGTTACACTTAAATCAGGGGACTGGCCGACAAAGAACACCCTCGCTATTGAGCGTCTTGCCAGTGAACATTTCGGTATTCAGATAGGCGATGAAGTGCAAATAGAGCTCGGAGACGGTACTGGAAGGTGGCTGCCAGTGCGAGGTCTAATCCGGCACCCATTCGTGGAGCCACCCTCTTTCGGTGGTGATGCCTTGTTCTTTATGAGCAGTCAAGGATTAGCACGCCTAGGAATCCCTGAGGGCGCATATTTCAATTTAAAGGTGCGGGTGGAGTCGCACAACCGGGCAAATGCGGAAGAGATGGCATCTGAAATCAAGAACCGGTTAGGAAAGGAAGACATAACGGTGGCAGCTACATTCTTTCAGGAGCCCGACGAACACTGGGCGGGATATATGTTGGACGGGGTGATCCTAGTAATGGAAATTTTGGCCGTTGTTTCCCTTTTTATGAGTGTCATCCTCGTCACCAACACAATGACTGCAATCATTACTGAGCAGACCCACCAAATTGGTATCATAAAAGCCATAGGTGGTCTGCGCAAAACAATCATTCGTCTATATCTCGGTGGCGTACTAATTTACGGCGCTCTGGCCCTAGCAATTTCACTGCCACTCGGAGCAGCTATAGCTTACGCCTCCAGCCGTTGGTTCCTTTATCTGTTCAACATCGACCACGAGGTTTTTCAAGTTTCTGAGAGCGCCGCAATCTATCAATTGGTAGCCGCTCTAGCCGTCCCCGTGCTTGCAGCGCTCTGGCCAGTACTGCATGGCGCCACTATCAGTGTGCGAGCTGCTTTCGCAAGTTACGGACTCGGTAGTGGTAATTACGGCGGTCGTTGGATTGACAGATGGATCGAAAACATCGGGAATAGCTACCTCTCCCCCCCTCAGGCACTAGCTGCTGGCAATCTGTTCCGTCGTAAAGGCCGCCTGATCCTGACTCAAGTAGTATTAGTTGCAGCAGGCGCGATGTTTATAGTAGTAATGACGTTATCAAAATCCCTGATGATGACAGTAGAAAATGATATGGAGCGCCGAAATTATGATTTACGACTGATATTCGTCTGGGACCAACGCACCCCCCGTGCCCTTAACATCGCGTACTCGGTACCTGAGGTCAAAGAAGCAACAATGTGGTACAGTCACTCAGCAGCAGTACTACGTTCCGGACAGCGTTCCCGAGACGCAGGGTCAGCCTCCCAGATAGTCGGAGTACCACTAGAACCGGAAGTGTACCGGCCTGTTATCCTCTCCGGTCGCTGGCTGCAACCAGAGGATGGCAACTCTGTCGTCATTAGCGAAGAATTAGCCGAGGAAAATGGTATCTTAGTGGGCGACATAGTCACCCTGGACCTGGACACACTCGGTTCAGATGACTGGCAAGTCATTGGTATATACCAGACAGTATTCCGCAAAGTAGGTGAACCGGACCCACTCTACGCATCGCTATCATCAGTTTATCGCTCCACCAAGAAACACCAATACGGCACGCAGCTCATGGTGCGCACAACTTCATCGGATCCAGAAACGGTCCTGCTTGTAAAAGAAAGATTACAGTCCCTTTACGAATCTAGGCGTATGAAGCTAAGCGTGTTTGGTACAGCCACTACCGACGAGGATAAACAATTCGCAATCACTCAATTCAGCGTGGTGACTTCTATGCTTCTAGTTTTGGCTTTGGTAGTGGCAGCGGTTGGCGCTCTGGGATTAACCGGATCCCTCTCCATCAGCGTTGTCGAGCGAACACGGGAAATTGGAGTGATGCGTGCTATCGGCGCTCACTCGAGCACCATAACCGGAATGCTAGTACTAGAAGGCGTTGCCCAGGGAGTAGGCAGTTGGCTATTTGCAGTTCCAGTAGCATTCTTTGTTGCCCAGCCTATCTCCCGTCAAATGGGGCAGGTAATGTTAAGCATGGACTTAGATTATTACTACAATTTCTCAGCGGCTATAATCTGGTTAGGGGCAGTATCCTTACTGGCAATCTCTGCGTCCATATGGCCCGCCCGCAGTGCAACTCGCATCAGCGTGCGGGAAAGCCTAACATATGCCTAACCCATTCCTGTTATTATTGTAATAATTAAAGAACATGGATACTTTTCCCAAAACCTACAATTTCAAAACCACCGAGGAACGCTTGTATAGTTGGTGGGAAGAGAAGGGGTATTTTAAGCCTATCAACCAACCCACAAATGCGGACTTTGATTCCACGCAGCCTACCTACGTTATCGCAATCCCGCCACCGAACGTTACCGGAGAACTGCATCTGGGTCATGCCATGTTTGTCTCCATTGAAGACCTAATGATTCGCTATCATCGAATGAGTGGCAAGTCAACCCTGTGGATTCCAGGTACTGACCACGCTGGAATAGCCACACAGATGCAAGTCGAAAAGGCACTTTCCGATGAGGGTAGCAGCCGCGAACAAATTGGACGCTCAGCTTTCATAGAGAGGTCCTGGGATTGGAAAAACAAATACGGTGGAAAGATCACAAACCAACTACGCCGTCTGGGTGCATCCTGCGATTGGGAACGTGAGCGCTTCACCCTAGATGAAGGTCTCTCGCGCGCGGTACACGAAGCCTTTGTGCGCTTGTACGATAAAGATCTAATTTATCGAGGCCCCCGACTGATAAACTGGTCTCCTGGCTTGAAAACAGCCGTCAGCGATCTGGAGGTGGACTACGTCGAAGAATCTGGCTTGCTATACTATTTCAAGTATCGACTCAAAGATTCAGAAGCATTTATCCCAGTAGCCACAACCCGACCGGAAACCATTTTAGGCGACACAGCCCTGGCAGTACACCCCGAAGACGAACGTTATACGGATTTGGTCGGCCATACCGCGCTTGTACCCATGATTAGCCGCGAAATACCAATCATCACCGACAAATACGTTGATCGCACATTCGGTACTGGAGCACTAAAAATCACTCCCGGCCACGATCCAAATGACTACGAAATAGGTCAGCGACACAACCTTCCCGTTATCTCCATCCTGGACCAAGACGCCAAGGTGACGGCCACGGGCGGCCCGTATGCCGGAATGGACAGATTCGTAGCCCGCGAGCGTATATGGGACGACATGCGAACTGCTGGCCTCACTATCCGCGAAGAGCCACACACTCTCAAAGTGCCACGTACACAGCGAGGCGGCGAAATAGTAGAGCCAATGATTTCCACTCAGTGGTTTGTCAAAATTGAGCCCTTGGCTACGGCTGCTCTATCGGCAGTCCGAGACGGTCGCATAAGGATCACTCCTACACGTTTCGAGAAAACATATTTCAACTGGCTGGAGAACATCACCGACTGGTGTATCTCGCGGCAGCTCTGGTGGGGGCACCGCATCCCCGTCTGGTACGCGCCGGATGGTAGCCAATTCTGCGCACGCAGTGAGACCGAAGCCTACCAACAGGCGCGCGCAAAACTTGGACCCGATGTCAACCTAGAACAGGATCCGGACGTCCTCGATACATGGTTCTCCTCTGGCCTTTGGCCTTTTTCCACCCTCGGATGGCCCGAGGATACCCCAGACCTCAACTATTTCTATCCCACAACCATGCTGGAAACCGGCTACGATATTCTCTTTTTTTGGGTTGCTCGTATGATCATGATGGGACTGGAATTTACTGACGACGTACCTTTCCGAGAGGTGTACTTACATGGACTCGTACGAGATGAGCACGGGCGCAAAATGAGTAAAACTCTGGGGAACGTCGTCGACCCTCTGGAGGTGATGGACGAATACGGTACCGACGCACTCAGATTCACCTTGCTCACCGGCTCGACTCCGGGTAATGATATGAACCTAAGCCTCGAGCGTGTAAAGGCTAATCGCAATTTCGCCAACAAAATATGGAACGCAGCGCGCTACGTCATTGGTAAATTGGACAGCCTACCGACCGATCATGTTTCTGGCCCACCAACGTTACCCGACCGCTGGATATTGGAGCGCCTTAACCAAACCATTACCAACTGCACACGGTTAATTGAACACCATCACTATGGCCAATCTGGAAACGCTGCCTACGAATTCATATGGAGCGAATTCGCTGACTGGTATCTCGAGGTATCAAAGCAGCAGTTGAAAGAGTCAAAAACATCTTTTACTACTGCCCACACACTTGTCAGGGTCCTCGACGCCACGCTGCGCCTCCTGCATCCTTATGTACCTTTTGTAACCGAGGAAATCTGGCAGCATCTTAAAAAAGCTGCAGGTAACCGGTTTGCCCCGCCGAACGGCTGGCCAGAAGCCCTAATCGTCGCACCCTGGCCAACCGCTGATTCACCAAAAGAATCGACTGACATTGCCGATTTCACGCACCTAATGGACATTGTGCGCGCTATCCGTAACGCGCGCTCCGAAAATAGAGTCGACGCCAAACTACGTATCGCCGCGACAATCATCGCTGGAGAAAGTGCACCTATGCTCAGAGAACAACATGCCGGGCTGGCGGCGCTAGCGCAGCTTGCACCCGAGCAAGTTGAAATCTTGGCGGTACGAAAGAAAAAACCCGAACAGGCCATTGCCCTGGTAGTTGGTAATAGCGAGATATACTTGCCCCTAGCAGGGCTTGTCGATGTTGCTACAGAGACGATCCGTCTGAATAAAGAGATTGCCGTTCTGGATGAACAAATCAACCGCCTAAAGGATTTATTAGGAAGTCCTTTTGCCAACAAAGCTCCGGTGCAGGTCGTCCAAAAAGAACGCGACAAACTGTCTGAACACCTGGCGTCACGGGAGAAATTGCGGCAACGACTAGCCGGATTACCGTAAA